>JBOFGY010000135.1:0-76414 GCA_051649365.1 Trueperaceae bacterium | reverse complement strand
TTCACCAAAAATCCTGCGACTTTCTCGCACACCGATTTGATGGCTAAAGCCGCCAAGTTCTGCTTTTTCGTAACCTGGCACTTTGTCAATGAGAAAACGGGTGTACTCCATGCCTTGTCTGCGTCCTTCGATTTCGGCGGCGGTGAGAGCTTCGGGCTCGAGGGCGTTCACATCACCCACGCGCGTCATGTTCGTGACCATCACACCTTGCATGGGCGTAATATGCACGCTACCTTCTTTGCGCGGCAGCACGTAGCCTTCTGCAATGGCTTCAGCCATCAGTGCGTGCAGTTGATCTTTTTTCACAGCCTTAGCTTTGTTCATATTTACATTGATAAGTTTGAAGGTCGTGGTAAGTGATTGCACGGGACCATCTTCAATACTTTCAAACGGCACACCCCCTCTTGCTGCTACATCGGCATCACCTGATGCGTCAATGATGACCTCAGCAGAAAGTTTAACAAAACCATTTTTACCCACTGCAATCACGCCAGTAATTTTTTCCTGTTCCTTGGCAACATCCACGACAAACGTGTGATACAAAAGTTTCACACCCGCTTGCAGTGCCAGCGTTTCCCAAATCACTTTGAGGGCTTCAGGATCATAGGTGATGCCTTGCCCTGCACCATACGTGTTCGGCCGGAGTAACGCTTTTTTCTGCTTCATGAGTTCGTCTACGACCAAATCTGGCACACCACCTACGACTTTTTTTGCTTGTGAGCCAGGTGTATAAAATCCGTAAAACGTATCGAGCACTTGTGTACTGATGCCGCCCATAAAGCCGTAGCGTTCTACAAGCGTTACAGAAGCACCTTGCCGCGCCGCCGCAATCGCCGCCGTCGAACCCGCCGAACCGCTACCCACGACTAAAACGTCTATCTTCCACAAATCTTTAACTACTGCTGTGTAATTCATGTTTGCTCCCAAAGAGTAAAGTATTTTTGGTTTTTCGCCATTCGTTAAGAATAGAAAATTATCTTTAGTTTTTACGAATAACCTCTCAATTTTATTTTTCTAGGGTCAATAGCCTTCTAGGTGTCTCGGCGAATAACTGTTCAATGTCCTCTGCTGAAAACCCACTTTTTCTGAGCCAAGGTTTAATGCGCCACAGTAAAAATGTATAGCCAGGCCCGCCACCGTAATTTGTAAGGTTTGAACGACGCGCTAAATCACCCGAAATAGCAATTTGCTTGCCGTAACCTGCTTTAAAAAGTTCCCTCATAAATTCGATGCGTTTATGGTCAGGGGCATATTTTTCTTTGCTGAATTGGTCGTAACCAAGTGTCACACCTGTGTTAGCAATTTGCACGTGATAGTCATAGTCTAAGTTTCTGTCCGTGTGACCGATCAAGACTTTTTCTAGGTTGGCACCCTCTTCTTTGAAGATAGCTATTTGCTCGAGAGCCATCGTACCCGCTTCAGTGTGGGTAGAAATAAGCGTACCTGTTTCACGCTGCGCTCTAGCTACAGCGCGTAAGATTTTTTCTTCGTTCGCAGTAATTTTATTAAGGCTCGAGCCTCCTTTGAGAAGTCCTGCTTTAATATCAGTACCATCTATTCCTTGCGAAACATCACGAACGAGTTCATCGGTGATTTGGTTAATCGTTTTGTTCTCAATCAGTGGATCTGCAGATGTACCTTTAATAAAACCTGTAACAGCGATGATATGAATACCCGTTGTTTCCGACAAGCGTTTTAAAACCTGCGGATTGCGATTGTAGTCTTGCGGAGACATCTCGACGACGGCGTTACCGCCTGCTTGCTTGAACAGCGAAAGCTCGAGACTTGCCGCCACTTCACTGTCAAGGCGCAAATCTGGGTCAGCACCTTCAGAAAGTGAATAGCCATAAAGATGCTCGTGCATGTACGTCACACCAAGTTGTTCTGGAGCAATATCGCCACATACGGTTCTAATCATCTGCCAGCCGCCTTTGAACCACAGTTAAAGTGGTACGTACCACTTTAACACGTTTGTTTGAATGTCTGTCAACCTCAGTTTGGAGGTTTGGAGCGGATGCGTACCAAACTGAGGTTAAAATAAGATTCAATGAAACCGTTTAACCTTAAAGCAACCAGTTCTACACCTCTACATGTTCAATTCGCTGAACAACTTACTGAACGAATTCGCAAAAAGCAGTGGCAGATTGGTGAAAAAATTCCTTCCGAGCGCGAACTCATGGAACTCGCTGGCGTAAGTCGCGCAACGGTAAGGCAGGCGATTGGAGGTCTCGAGCAACAAGGTGTTTTAGCGCGGTCACCTGGCTCTGGCACCTTTGTTGCTGCACCTAAAATCGAACAACCGATGACTTCAGTGTACAGTTTTTCAGAACAGTTTAAGGCGCGTGGACTCGAGCTTCGGGATGAACTTTTAGAACGCAGCCTCGTCAAAGCAGATGACAACCTGAGCCAAAAACTCCATATCAAAAAACACAGCAAAGTTATTTATTTACACCGCCTACGCCGATTCGGCAAATCGCCATTTATGGTCAGTAAAACCTATATTTCTCATGCGCTTTGTCCTGAACTTTTTGATGCGCCTCTCGAAACCACACTGTATCAACATCTCATCAGGTATCAACTACCTGTCCTGAGTGCAACAGATACCCTTGAAGCCCTTAGTGCTACGAAAGAGTTAGCAAAGTTGCTCGAGTTGCCCGCGCACATACCACTACTTTTTGTCGAACGCATTGCTTTGACCACCGGCGAGCGCGTTTTACATCTTGGACTGAATTACATTCGCGCGGATAAATGTTCGTTCAACATCAACTTATCTTCACGAGCTTCAGTACTCGAGCTTAAATCTGCTTAGACCTTTACGAGATGAAGAAGTTTTTTTACAGACAAACCTTAAACAAAGCTCTAAAAGCTGTCAGCCATCAGCTGTTAGACAAAGGCTTTTGCTTTTACTGACGGCTGATGGTTAATCAAGCTGTTAAAGGCATGAAATACTCCACGCACGGTCTTCGTAAACAAAAGAACTTACACTCTCGAGTTAGCCTACAGGCATGGCAAAGACTACGACGAGAACAACCATGACAACTTCGCAACGCTGGACACTTGTTGCAACCGTGCTGGCTTCGGGTGTCGTGTTTTTAGATTCGACGGTGGTGAATGTCGCCCTGCCGCGCATTGGACAAGAACTAAGTTCCAATGTTTTTGGTGTACTCGAGGCCCAATCTTACGTCTATAACGGTTACTTGCTTTCACTCTCTTCCCTACTGGTTTTAGCGGGTGCACTCTCCGATTATTATGGACGAAAAAAAATCTACGCCATCGGTCTGTGGGGCTTTGGTTTAACCTCTGTGCTGTGTGGCTTTGCGCCAACTATGGATTGGCTCATTGTAGGACGTGTCTTGCAAGGTGTAGCCGGCGCACTTCTCGTCCCTGGCTCACTCGCGCTCATTGGCTCGAGTTTTCCTGAAGAAGATCAAGGGAGAGCTTTTGGCATTTGGTCTGCGTCTTCTGCAGCGATGACGCTGCTGGGGCCTCTGGTTGGTGGTGCGCTGGTAGATACGCTCGGTTGGCGTGTGGGGTTTTTAATCAACGTACCGCTTCTTCTTGTTTCACTTTATGCCCTGCGTCATATTCCTGAAAGCAAGAATGAGGCTGCTTCGAGTCAATTCGATTATGTGGGTGCCTTCGTGATTGCACTTGCTGTGGGTGGCTTAGCCTTCGGTGGTATTTTCGGACAAGAGCGAAATTGGCAAGACCCACTCGCATTCATAGCACTTGCTGTTGGTGCTGTAGCAACACTCGTTTTTATTCCACTGATGCGGCGCAGCAAAAATCCACTGGTTCCTTTGACCTTATTCACCTCACGAAATTTTGCGGTTATCAACCTTTCAACCTTTTTGATTTACGGTGCGCTTTATGTGAGCGGTTATTACCAAGCGATTTTCTTTCAAGGGACGCTAGACTACAGCGCACTCGCAGCTGGCGCAGTGAATTTACCCGTCAGTGTTTTGCTCACTTTATTTTCCGCACGGGTTGGTTCGCTCGTTAAACGTTTGGGCTTACGTTTTTTTCTTACACTTGGGCCATTCCTCATGGCTTTAGGACTCGCCTGGCTTTTGCGCCTACCTGGCGACAGCACAGCTTGGACAGCACAGCTTGCCACCCCTAGCACTTTGTGGCCGTCTCTAGGTTACTGGCGTGATGTGTTTCCTGCCATCGTCCTTTACGCTCTAGGCCTTACACTGCTGGTGGCACCCTTAACCACAGGGCTGATGGCTTCGGTTCCAAAAGAGCGAACCGGGCTAGGCTCTGCCATCAACAACGCGGTAAGCCGTGTCGGGCCACAGCTTGCAGGCGCACTTATTTTCGTGCTTATCACCACAGCGTTTTACAGCAATTTAGCAGCGCGCACCAACTCGAGCATCACACCCGAACTTCGCCAACAGCTTGCCCCCCTAAATAAACCTGCGGACAATGTAGACCCCATCCTTGCAAGCGCAGCAAGAGCATCGTCGCTTCGAGCTTTTCACTTAGCAATGGGGGCGTGCGTCGTGCTGCTAGTGGCAGGTGCAATTGTGAATGGTGTGGGCTTAACTCAAAACGTGAAACGTGAAATGTAAAACGTCATATTTATGTCTTACGTCTAACCTTGGCAGCTTACGTCTTACCTCGGCTTTTAGCCTTCGTACTTTCCTCACTGCATTTTTTGAACTGTCGTTTTACACTAAATCATGAGCACCGATATTACCGCAACGCTCGCGCACGAGATTATCTACCTCGAGATTAAAGTGGCGCGGTTGCAAGGTAAAACGGAAGAAGACATTAAACGTCAGGCCCTCGTATCTTATTTTGGGTTGCTCTGCCGCCTTAAAGGCATTGACCCTAATGCCATGGCCGACCACGAAATAAAAGCTTCGACAGACAATATCAGTAAAGCGATTGGGACAATGCTCGAGCAAGAACATTGGGAGAATATTGTTTTGCCAAAAATTGCATTGCCAAATTAATTTTCACCTACATCAAAATGCATTTCGATGACAGAAGTGTCAGCAACCAACGGACTGCATCCCATTGCCAGTAGTGTACTTTGCAAACAATAGTGTACTTTGCAACCAGTCGTGTACTTTGCAAACAATGACAAGGGGCTAAAGCCAATCTTGCTGAGACACTAACGGAATCTAGCACTTATTACAATCTCGAGGGCATTCCTGCCCTAAATCTATGAAATCTTCCAAACAATTCCAGGGTTAAGGCTTAAAATAACCTTTCAGCCTAAAGTTAACCCTTTCACTCTGTGGCTCGTGCTAAACTCTTAGCTCGTCAGACTTTTAGTTAGCTGACGGCTGATAGCTGAATGCTATGAGCTAGCAAAGGAGCCTTTATGCGTGTAGCGATTGTTGGAGCCACGGGTGCCGTCGGGCAAGAGTTTTTGGATTTACTTACAGAACGGAATTTTCCCCTCACGACGCTCACGCTGTTTGCCTCCGAGCGTTCGGCAGGCAAGAAAATTATGTTTCGTGGTAAAGAACTTACTGTCAAAGTCATGCCCGAAGACGGTAATGTAGAATCCGATATTGTTTTCTCTTCGGCGGGTGGCAGCATTTCCAAAGCTCATGCTTGGAACTGGGCTAAACACGGTGCCATCGTCATTGACAACACCAGTGCCTGGCGCATGGACCCACGCGCCCCACTCGTGATTCCAGAAGTCAATGGTGAGGCAGCTCTTAAACATCAGGGCGTAATTGCTAATCCGAATTGCTCAACGATTATCGCGCTCATGGCTCTCGCACCACTCCACCGCGCCTTTGGTTTGACCCGTGCAACGGTTGCAACCTATCAAGCGGTTTCAGGGGCCGGGCAACAAGGCATCAGTGAATTAGAAAATCAGACAAAAGAATTTTTGCAGGGTAAAGCGGTTACCAAAAATAAATTCAAACATCAAATTGCCTTTAATCTTTTTAGCCACGACTCAGAAATGGGCGAAGATGGTTACAACGTCGAAGAGAAAAAGTTGTTGCTCGAGACCCGCAAAATTTTAGGGGATGATTCTCTGCGCGTGAGTGCCACCTGCGTGCGCGTGCCAGTGTTTCGCGCCCACAGTGAAGCCATCCATGCCGAGTTCAAACGTCCTGTCACCGAAAAAGAAGCTCGCGATGTTTTGGCAAAAGCAGAAGGCTTGCAAATTATGGATGACCGTGCCAATAACACTTTTCCTATGCCCCTCGACACGAGTGGCAAAGATGATTGCTTTGTTGGGCGCATCCGCGAAGATAGCAGTAATCCTGGCGGCCTTGCCTTCTTTGTTTCAGGTGACCAAATTCGTAAAGGTGCTGCGCTGAATGCGGTGCAGATTGGTGAATACCTGATTGCGAAAGGTGCTGTGAAGCAAGCGGTTCATACTTAAAACGTTATAAAAAGATGGCCTGGTGATACTCCACTGCTAGGCCATCTTTTTTTGTTGTATTCTTTATGGAATATATTGATTAACGTAAAGCTCTGAAAGGTTCAAATCTTTGCTTTCTGCCTCTTCGTTACTGCGTACTTACAACTTTGTTTAGTATCACTGTACCAGTGATTACTGCAGCACTTGCATCACCCGAAACTACGGTTATGTCTCCTGTAATGGCATCGCCCTCGAGCATTCCTACAATCGTCACGGTTGCAGAAGAAAGTTCGGTGGTCTCGACATACGTCATTACTACTTCGCTACCATCTACACTAATCGCTACAATCTGAACACTCGCGCAACTATCACCAAATCCTGTGCTACACGCAAACACTTCTGCATTGTAGGTGCCGTCTTCTGTTTTTGTAACGGTGTAACGACGTGCTAAGGACTCCCCTGAGATATAGGTTGCTGTTCCTTCCCAAGTACCAACAACTGCGTCATTATCTATTGGTCCTTCAGGTTCATCATCTACAGGTTCATCATCTACGGGGTTGCCTGGTGTGTAATCGCTCGCTTTGTTTATCGTAATTGTTCCAACATAAATACCCTCAGTGGTTGCCGCGCTTATCTCACCAGTGATGGTATCACCCACTAAAGTTCCTATAATTGTTACGGCTCCACTAAACGTTTCACCCGCTTCGACATAACTAATTGTGACCTCATTACCTTCTACCGTTACCGTTGCAAGAATGACATCTGCACCCGAATCACAGCTCTCGCCAAATTCTTCGCCACAGACGAATACAGAAGACTCGTAAACACCTAGACTTGTCTCCTCGATGACAAAGCGACGGGGCAACGTTTCGCCTGACTCGTAGCTTTGTACACCTTCCCAGGTTCCTACGATGGGACTTGCAGCAGGCACGTCTGGCTGCTCCTCGGGGGTATTGGTATCAGGGGTTGTGGTGGTTGTGCTCGAGTCACAGGCAGCAAGGAACAACACAGCAAAGAACAGAGCAAAACGTAGTAGAAAACGTTTCATGTATTTCCTCCCAAAAATAGTAGGCAGTAGCCAAGGTTGGCTCTATCACTACAAGATGTGGACAAACGACAATCAATGTTGTGATTTGTCTAAATCTGAGGGTAGCCTAAATGGTAGCCTACTTCAAATGAAAGACCTTATTCTGACTAGAACTCCCCTCGAGATTACGGATGAAAAACGGGTCGCTTTCCTTTGTAATGGGGAAAAAATGCAGTATTTAGACCCTTTTTTGAAAGCAGAATGCTCTTTAAGAGAAGCAGCCCAAGAGGTGGGGGTCAAACTTAATGTCATGAGCTATTGGGTTAAGGTCTTGCTCGAGCTTGGCTTTATCCAAGAAACTCGAAGCGAAGCAAGGCAAGGTCGCCCTATTAAATATTACCAAACGGTTAGCGATATATTTATCGTGCCGCTAGCTGCCATTTCACACGATCAATATATTAAATTACTTTCAGGACTCTTTCAGGTAGACTGGCAACTTTTTCTTGCCTCGATGGCCCAGCAACTCCTGAAGAATGCCGAACACTTGCAACTCCGCTATTTTCATATCCCACCAAGAGGGCGCAGAGTTTCTATTGAGGAGCGACAACTCGAGCGACACACAAACGACTACAGTTACAACGATTACAGTTACAAAGACCTTGATGACGGGCTTAACAATTGGGGAACGTTTCATCTCGAGCCCGAAGCGTTTCGCCGTTACACGAAAGTCATGCTCGAGCTACAGCTCAGCATCATAGAAGAGTCTAAAAAACTTAGTCAGGAGGAACATCAGAAACGAGGACACAAGAAGTACCTTTTCCACTTTGGCTTTGTTGAGCGACTTTAACTCCCATTTCACCCTCATCTCAGGCTTTACCATCCCCCGCGACTCCATGCTAAACTTGCGTTTGCTGTCGAAAGTGGGCTGTAAAAGCCCGACAATCCATGTAGCTTGCTACATGAGAACACCACACTTAAGGACGAAACGAGGTTGGATGAGGTTGGATAAACGACAAGGGAATAGATAACGTACAGGGTGTAGACAATTAGGGTACTCGAGATGGTGCGCCCGACAGGAGTCGAACCTGTGGCCTACAGCTCCGGAGGCTGTCGCTCTATCCAAACTGAGCTACGGGCGCGAAGTATTCCCTTTTCGGGGCATTACCCTTTTTGGGTAAGTCCCAGAGAGTATAGCAGTAAATCCACCCTCAGAAAACCTTTGAAAAAACCTTGAACCGTAGGAGGCAAGACCACCATGACGAAAAAAAGTAAACGTACCCAGGCAATTTTCTGGCTGATTATTATTGGCCTGCTCATCAGTATGCTGATTGCATTCACCCCGACGCTCAACGGGCTTTTTGGCGGTGGCACGGGAACTCAAGCTGACCAGCAGGGCGAACCTGCGCTTGTCGTAAACGGCGAAACTGTGTATAGCCTCGAGGTCGCTCAAATCCAGCAAAACCCGCCTTTTAACCTCAATTTTGAGGGTGAGGTCGGCGATGACCTGAAATTACTCCTCACGGATAGTCTTATTCGCAATCAACTCGCCGAACAAGCCGCTAGCAAAATGCGCGTGTCTGATAGCGATGTGCGGGCAAGGGTAAACCAGTTCCGCGAAGAAAATAACATTGCTGGAGCTAGCAATGACACGCAATACCTCAATCTCATCAGTCAATATGGCTTTAATGATGCCACCTTCCGCGATTACTGGCGCGAGCAACTGCGTTTCGAGCGTTATCGTGACGAACTCACTAAAGATGTCAGCGTGTCGGACGCAGAGGTTGAAGCGTTTTACAACCTTAATCAAGACAATTACAAGAGTGAAGAAAAAATCAAAGCCCGCCAAATCGTCGTTTCTGATAGGGCCAAAGCTGATGAAATCTTAGCCAAGGCCAAAGCAGGCGAAGACTTTGGCACACTTGCCAAAGATAACTCCGAAGACTTAGCAGACCGCAATGGTGCTTTAGGTGCAGCTAGTGGCAGCACTGACCCACAACCTGTTGGCGCAGCTGCGCTCCCTGGCACTGTATCGCAAGCGGCCTTTGGTCTTCAAGGTGCGGGTATCACCGATGTTATTTCTGCTAATGAAAAGTTCTATATCGTTAACGTCGAAGAGTTTGTACCCTCCGTCGCTCGTCCCCTCGAAGAAGTTCGCGAAGAAGTAGCAGAAGCCGCACTCGAGTCCAAAAAAGAGGGTGTACTCGAGACTACCTTTGAAGACCTCCGCGTGAAAGCCCAAGTCTCTATCCCCAAAGGCAGCGTCTTAACTCTCGACGACCCCACAGTTGCCAAAGTTGGTGACAGTGAAATTAAAAAGTCTGAACTTGTTAGCGTGGTCTATCAGTCCCAGCAAATCCAGCAGTCCTTGCAACCGGGCATGGAGCAAATTGTCACCGGAATTTTTAAGCCGAGTTATCTCGAGCAACTCATTGACCGTGAAGTCGCGTTCCAAGGCTCGAAACAACTCCCTAATACCAACTTCTTTGGTAGCAAAAATCAAATTGCACAACAAGCCTTGCAACACGTTTCTAAAGATGCAGCCATCACACCTGAAGACGTGCAGAAATACTACGACGAAAATGTTGCAACGCGCTTTACCATTCCACCAAGTGCTGTAGCTAACCGCATTAACTTCACCACCCAAGAAGCTGCTAGCGCATTTCGCACGACCATGCTGGCTGGCGGTGAGTTGCAAGCCACCGCCGAAGCAAATGGCGGCATTGTCGCAGACCTAGGCACGGTACAACCTGGGACGTTACCCACCGAACTCGACACCGCCCTTTTCGGTACAGAGGCCTTTGAAACCTTGCCTAACAGCGAGGAAAATATTTCAGATATTCTCGTTGTTCAAGAGCCCGTCGAACAACCCGCAGAGGGTGAGGAAGCCGCCGCCGACCCAGCGACACAAGAAGCTAAAGAGGTTTATGTCGTTCTCGTGGGTACACGTACGGAATCGAGGGTGCGCCCTTTCGAGGAAGTCAAGGCTACCGTCGAAGCAGATGTTCTCAACGAAAAACGTAACGAGTTGCAAACAACTTGGCTCGAGGACTTGAAGAAAACGATTCCTGTTGAAAACTTACTCGCCAGCGTAACTCCACCCCCTACTGAAGCTGCACCCACACCCACCTTTGAAACCACACCACTCCCAGAGGGCGAAGTGGCACCAGAAGGTGAAGCAGATGGTAGCGCAACACCTGCACCAACGGATGCAACAGAAACTGCACCAACTGGAGAAGCCACACCAAGCGAAGGTGCTGAAGGAACAAGTACTACCGAGGGCGAAACTGCTCCAGCCACAGAGGAAGCACCCACATCCGAAGCAACTCCAGAAACTGAAGCTCCTCCCGCAACCGAAGGTGCAGCCGGTGAACAAGCAACTCCAGAAATTGAAACAACCCCAGAGACAGAAACAACTAACGAAGCTCCTGCTGAAGATGCAACAACCACTGAAACAAAAACAACTGGCAACTAAGTTCGTCTCAATGATCAAAAAATCCGAGCGCACAAACGCGCTCGGATTTTTTGTTAAACTACACCACTATGTCTTTACACCAACCCAGGGCACTTCTTAGCGTTTCTAATAAAACAGGTCTTGTTCCCTTTGCACAAAAACTTCTCACCCTCGGCTTTGAACTCGTGTCAACGGGTGGCACCTACACCACCTTGCATCACGCAGGCTTAGCGGTAAAAAAAGTTTCTGAGGTTACGGGTTTACCCGAAATTTTAGAAGGCCGTGTGAAAACGCTCCACCCAAACATTCATGGCGGCATCCTTGCCAAGCGCACACCCGAACATCTAGCCACACTTAATGACCACAGCATTAGCCCAATTGATGTTGTGGTCGTGAATCTTTATCCCTTCCGTGAGACGATAGTAAAACCCAACGTCACGATGGAAGAAGCGATTGAAAATATTGATATTGGTGGGCCCGCCATGATTCGCGCAGCAGCAAAAAATCATGAAGGGGTATTGGTACTCGTTGACCCTAGTGATTACGACAGTGTAGCCGAAGCTCTTACGAACGGCGTAACCTGCGAACTAAGACTCGAGCTAGCCCGCAAAGCCTTTGCACACACCGCCACCTACGACGCAGCGATTGTGACATGGCTAGACCGTGACACGATGCTGCCTCCTTCTCTACATTTGAGCCTCGAGAAAACGCAAGAACTACGCTACGGCGAAAACCCACACCAAGTCGGCGCACGCTACCGCGAAACGAGCAAAACGGGTTGGTGGGATAGCGCAGTGCAACATAGCGGCATTGCACTATCTTACTTAAACATCTTTGACGCAGAAGCTGCCTGGCAACTCGCTCACGAATTTACAGAAGCTGCCTGCGTTATTGTGAAACACGCGAACCCCTGTGGTGTTGCAATAGACACGCGCATCGAACGTGCCTACGAACGTGCCTTTGAATGCGACCCAAAATCTGCCTTTGGTGGCATCGTCGCACTAAATCAACCTGTGAGTTTAGACCTTGCCAAAGAACTGGCCGCCAATCCCAAAGCAGATGTTTTAATTGCTCCAAGTTTTGACGCAGAAGGTTTAGAACTCTTCAAAACCAAACGTAAAAACATGCGTGTCATTGAAGCGAAAAAACCTCAGCGAGATACGCTCGAGCTGCGCCGCATAGATGCAGGCTTCTTGGTACAGCAAAGCGATAAAGTTTTACACGACCGCTCAGGCTGGAGCGTCGTCAGCAAAGCGCAGCCAACAGAAGCACAGTGGCAAGATATGGAACTCGCTTGGCTCGTATGCGCTTACACCAAGTCAAACGCTATCGTCCTTGCCAAAGCTGGACAAGCAGTAGGCATTGCCGCAGGACAACAAAGCCGCGTAGATTCTGTAGAGATTGCCGTCAAAAAAGCAGCTGGACGCGCTAAGGATGGAGCCTGTGCGAGTGATGCCTTCTTTCCGTTCCGTGATGGCTTAGATGTTGCGGCGCAATCTGGCATCAGCGCAGTGATTCAACCTGGCGGCTCTGTGAAAGATAATGAAATTATTGCCACAGCAGATGAACACGGCTTAGTGATGGTGATGACAGGGATGCGGCATTTTAGACACTAGAACGAAAGGTAATAGGTACTTCTGGCACTTGCAGAATTCGCTCCTGCATCGTGCTAGCAATAGAGTTAGCAAACTGTTTCATACGGTTAGCATTATCCCCTGAAAAATGTTCGTCAATGGTTTGCGTGAATAACTCGAGCCACCGCTCAAAATGTTTTAGCTCGAGTGGCTTACGTGCATTCAGCGCAAAGTGCTTGTACATCATCCCACCTTTGTATTTACCTGTGCGAAATAACATGTTTTCCCAAAAGTCGTGAAGGGTTGGTAGATGCTTTAGCAAATCCAACCCTTCAAAAAGATAGCCGATGGTTTCGTCTTCTGTAGCTTTGCTGTAAAAAGTGTCTACGACTAGGGCGATATCTTGTCTCGAGCAAACGTCTGGCATGGCAACTAGCATACATTTGATATGCAACTCAAATCGTTAGGCAAACAAATATCCACGCATACACAAGAGATTTATAGAAAGGCTGAAGCAGTTGCTGATTTCTAAAGTGGCGGTTACTGAGTTACATAAGCGGTTTGAGAAGTTGAGAAAGAGTTGGCAGCAATTGACCTAAAGCAAATGATGATTATACTTTTCAGGAAGTAAGGCATATTCTCCCCATCCAGGTCTATTCATACATAGACCTCCAGAATTTTTAGCAATTTTCCCCCAGAACAATACAACTCTACCTAATGAATCTTTAGAAATACCTTTTTCCAGTTAGTTTTCTTGAGTATCCTTGATTGAGAAATCCCAGACTTCACCAAATGGATATTCCAGCTTAGTTATTAAGATGTGAGTGGGCTTAGGGTTCTCAGTAGAACTAACTATTTCTTTAATAACTCCAAAATAAAGCTTTGGTTCATCATTGGTTTCCTTTACCTGTTTAATGTCTGTAAGAGCATAGTACAGCAAAACAGCTGAGCGTCTGGTGGGAAAACAAAAATACCTATCCAAATTTTTATCAAAATTCCTACATAAACTATTCACTGTAGAAATTCTGCTTGGCAAACGAAAAGTTTTTCCTATGTGCCTTGATATTGGCACTTCAGTTAATGGACCTTGTTGATCCTCAACAACAGTTTGGTTATAAATGCTAGAGGAATTATTTGGCGTAGTTGGGCAATGAGCTTGAAAAGAATGTATGACTACTAACTCTTCGTTTTCAATAGCTTGAAGAGCTTCTTCTTGATTGTTGTACTTCCTCCCTTCTGGCTTGGTTGAACGCAATTCACACGGAATATCACTGTATTTAGGTAAATGAGAAAAGTATGGTTTGCGTTTGTTGGAAGATATCTCTTTATATTTAGGCACACGGATAAGGTTCGTGAAACATATCGGACAAAATAAAATTCCATCCATATCCTCTGTATACTCTTCTGGCATTACACGTCGGGTATTCTCTGTGTTGGGCTTTTGCTCTTTTTTATAAGACCAGTTCTCGAGAAGGAAAGCAAATTTTATTCTATTTCTATCGTTTAGCATTTTCCTCCCAAAGAAATGATTAGAAATTCATTCTGCAATATTTTTAATCATATATTATTCTTTGTAAGCACCTCGAGCAACATCTCACTTCTACAAGGTCAGCAAAACTGCCCGACTATCCACGTTCAACACTTGACTATCTTCACCCATTCGCGCCAACGGTTCTTCCCAATGAACGTGTCCGCACACAGTGAGTTTAGGAGGCTGAAGCAACAAAATCTCTCTGACCAAATCACTACCCCGCTGCTGTTTATGTCCGTTGGGGCCTTGGTGCAAAATCAAGATGTCTGGAGACTCTTCGAGGACAAGCTCGAGCGCAGCCACGAACTCCACTTCATCGCGGCGTGCAGGTTTGCTCGGGTCACCTATGATGCCACTTACACCAGCTATCACAATATTATCTAGCTTCACAACATCGTTTTCTAAAAGATGAACGTTTGGAAGACGCATCAGTGCGTCACGTTCTTTGCTCGTACCAAAGCGATCATGATTTCCCTCCACTCCAACCACCCAGCGAAAGCGTTCTGCAAACGCTTGCCATACAGCGCGCACATCGCCCGAGGCACCCCGCTCGTCACCGCCAGGTGCAGAATAAAAGTCACCCGCTAGAATCACGCCTGTTTTTTCTGGCCAAGGGACCGTGCCTTCTTCTGCTAACATGGCGTATTCTGTAGCTAGTGCTTCACCAAGTAAACGTGTGCCTCTGGGTTGCCAGACATTTACAACGCCTTGTAAATCACTTGTGAGCAAAAGAGCTTCTAAACCGTCAGGGAGTTTGTCTACACGCCCACGCAAGAGCGGCAACATTTCTGATACTGTGCCACCACGTTTACCAGCATTCATAAACTGAATGCGGTGAAAAGGTTTAGTCTCGAGCTCGAGAATCGCCATAGAAATCTAAAGAAATATTCTACTACCAACACCAAGGTCTCTGCTGTAAGATTTAGCTCGAGACTTGAATGTTTTCCTTTCGTAAATTCTTTTATCAAAAAACCGAATCCTTCAAAAATTTAGACTGCGGCACACTTGCTCCTATATACTCTCGTTATATGTCTATATTTTCTAGTAGGAGTAAAGAGCTTGCTATTCAACTTACGGAGTTTGGCAGCATCACCAACAGCCAAGGTGAAAAAAACTTTGCGACACACTTCAAAAACGTTTTATCTTCTTGGGATTATTTCCAGAAAAACCCGCAGCATGTTTGGACAGAGAAAACGTTGGATGACACCTTTGAACGCTCGAGCCTCTTTGCGCTTGTTAAAGGGAAAGGCGAAAAAACAATTATTCTGACAGGTCACTTTGATACAGTGAGTACAGAGAATTACGGGATGCTCCAACCGTTTGCCTGTAAACCAACCGAGCTTCTTGCTGAACTCGTCACCGATTTACGAAAAAGTGGAACGAATCCACAAGCCTTGCAAGAATTTGAATCCGGTGATTTTTTACCGGGACGCGGAATGCTCGATATGAAAAGTGGTTTAGCCGTTGGGCTAGCGTTACTCGAGGAATGGAGTAAGCTCCCCAATCCACCGGGCAATCTTTTATTTATCACTGTGCCTGATGAAGAAGTCGCCTCACATGGCATGAAATCTGTAGTGCAACAGTTGCCAGAGGTTTGTAAAAAGTTTGAACTCCGGCTCGAGCTAGCCATCAACCTAGATGTTTCTGCCGAGGCAGCAATCTTTTTGGGCAGTGTTGGAAAACTTCTGCCCTTCGTTTTGTTTGTGGGTCGCCCGACACATGTAGGTGCGCCGTTTGATGGTGTGAACCCGGCTTTGCTTGCATCCGAATTTGTTTCGAGACTCGAGTCTAATCCGATGTATGGAGACGCAGCAGGAAGAAAAGATTATCCAGCACCGCCTACTGTTCTCTATCAACGCGACAACCGAACACACTACGACGTGACTACACCTGCCTCGAGCTTCTGCGCCGTCAATGTCCTCACGCACCACCGCACACCGCAAGACGTTTTAGAAATGTTTCAAACACTTGCAAAAGAAAGTCTCGAGTCCACCCTACAAAAACTTACTGGACGCGCGAAAGGTTTTGTAGAGCGAACCGATATAAAAATAAATTTTCAACTTACACCCACCGTTATTACCTTTGCAGATTTATTAGCGCGAGCGAAAGCAGTGAATGCAAAAAGTGTAGAAAAAATTTTACGCGAGACCCTTCCCAACGCCGAAGTGGTTGACCGTTGCAACGCCATCACACAAGAACTTGTCAAACTCGCCTCGCTCGAGGGACCCGCCGCGGTAATTGGTTTCGCGCCACCGTATTACTCGAGGTCAGAGTGTGACACAGTAGAGGATTCAGCGTTGCTTGATATCATCAAGGGTGAGATCAAGGCAACACCCTATCCTATTTCAATTCGTCCGTTTTTTGATGGCATTTCAGACATGAGTTTTTTCTGTCCGACAGACGGTCACGACGCACAAGGGTTTGTAGCTTCACATATGCCTGTTTTGCAAACAGTTGTAGAGAATAAACTCAGTTGTCCAATTGTCAACGTCGGGCCGTGGGGCAAGGATTATCATCAGAGGCTCGAGCGGGTTCACATGCCCTATGCGTTTGAGGTATTACCTGATTTACTGTGGCGCATCCTGCACGAGATAGCTAAGTCAGAGGCTTAAGGCACAGAGCTAAGCTTTTAAGTTTAAGCACACTCGCCCTCTGCTATCTACCTATTTTGGGTTACTATCTTCACCATGACTCGCCCTGGTCCTAATGACTTACACTTTTCTGCGCTTGTCGGTACACCAGAGCCCATAGGAAAACGTTTTATTTGTCAGGTACCTGAAAACTGCAAACTTACAACGTTGCATATTGCAGCGACGCATCTTATTCACGGGCTTAAGCTCGAGTACGTCAATGAAGACAATGAAACAAACCATTGCAGTATTGGCGCAGCTAAAGATACCTGGCAAAGCTTTGCTGGACTCAGTGGTCTAAGTGGACTCAGTGGTCTAGGTGGACTCAGTAGTTTAAGTGGACTTAGTGGCTCGAGTGGTTGGTATCTCGACACTTTGCGCTTTCACTACCGCGACGGCAGTCAATCTGACACCTTTGGTGGTAAAGGTGGCGATACACATTTTCAGCTTAGCCTCCATCAAAAGAATGGGCTGTGGCAAGGCACCATCGTCGGACTATGGGGTCATGCTGATAGCACAGGTATTGAGGCTTTAGGGTTTATGTTTTGGTCGGTTGAGAAAGACAAACCAGTTGAGAAAGACGAAGGCGTAGAGCATAAGAGGTGAAAGGTAAATGTCGTTGTTAAATTTCACGTTTTACGTTTTACATCTCACATTGACTTACCTCAGAGATTTTCGTCTAAACTAGTAGTGCTCGTCAGCGTTGTTTCTTCTAAAGGCGAGAGCGTCCTCGAGGTCGTCAGGCTCTCCCCTTCTAGGAGTTGGCGCACGCCTTCTAAGAGTTCACCAACATGCTCGAGCACAGCGTCTACTTGAGCATCTAACACTTTATATTCGCCTTGTTTAATAAGCCCTAAGGCAATCACCAGGTCTTGGCGCACGTCAGGAATACGCTCGGTAAAGTGTTGTAGGTCAAAGCCGCGTACTTGCCAATGGGGTAACTGGGATTCCAGGCTGTCTAGGTGGCTATCTGCCCCCATTAAAACCTTGAGGCTTTCTTTGACGAGCGTGAACTGTGCTTGTAAGATTTCAAAGGCACCCAACACTGAGACTAGGTCTTTGCCTTGCAGCCTCACGTTAAGGTCATCAAGGTCTCCCTCGAGATACCGAAAAACCGCTTCGGGTGCGGGATAATCTGGATGACCTCGGTAGGAGGCCTTAAGGTTGTGTAACAAACCCCGCAGAGCCATAACTTTATCAGGCAAGGCTGCGAGTTCGCGCTCGAGGTCTTGCCACTGCTGCTCGAGGGTCGTGACAAAATTTTGCACATAACGAAGCTGCTCTTGGGCGGGTTGCGGTGTGTGCGAAACGGATTGCTTTGAATACCCTTTGAGCGTATGTAGGGTTTGCACTGCCTTGTCGTAATTACGTTGAAGGGTAAAGAGGGCTTCAGGCTGCTTCTCGAGGTAGCGGGATAGTTTTAGCATGGCTGGATGCAGGCTAGCATCGGTGGGTAGGGCAGTCTCGAGACTATCAACAAGGTCTTGAAAGGATGTATCTATAGGAGCAGACGCGTTCAGTTTTTTCAAGGGAAGAAGGTTTGAAAGCGGAGGTCGCTCCTTTTTAGGAAAGCGGAATAGATGAGAAGGGAATAAGGGCATAATGTGCCATTTTACTCTAAGAATCCACATCTGTCATTCACTTGCATCACATGATTTAGTAGGAGTCCAATGTAGTACGAAAGTGTATAGTACTAAAAAGATTTGTTTCGTAAGGCGAAACCAAGATGTATAACCCGAATAGCTTAAAGCCGAAAGCTAAATGCTAAAAACCTAAAAATTGCAGACTTTTGGTTTTTAGTCTGCAAATAAAAATAGCGTGTCCCTCTTCCCTCATCTTTGTCCTTGATGAAAAGAGCTGAACCTCGTCCGTGACGCTTTCCAAGCAAGAACGACCTAACTTTGTTTAGTTATACTATTGCCCTATGACTGCGAAGGCTGCCTCTAAAAAATCCTCTTCCAAACGAAAAAACCCTAACCATATTGCTGTACTCACCAGTGGAGGCGATGCTCCAGGAATGAACGCTGCCATCCGCGCCGTGGTTCGTACAGCCATTTACGAAGGTCTGCGTGTTTCCGCCTCTTACCGCGGCTATCAGGGACTCATTGATGACACTATCGAGGAACTCGGGCCGCGCAGCGTTGCCAACATTATTCAGCGTGGCGGTACGATTCTCAAAACGGCTCGCTGTATGGCTTTTTACGAACCCGAAGGCAGGGCTATTGCCGCTCAACACCTCAAGAAACGTGGTATCGAAGGGCTTATAGTGATTGGGGGTGACGGCTCGTTTCGTGGTGCTACTAAACTCCACGAAGAGCATGGCATCGCTGTCGTGGGCATTCCTGGCACCATTGATAATGATATTTATGGCACGGATGTCTCGATTGGTTTTAACACGGCCATGAACATCGCCCTCGAGGCCATTGACCGCCTGCGCGATACCGCCGCAAGCCACGACAGACTTTTTCTGGTCGAGGTCATGGGCAGACACTCGGGGCAGATTGCCCTTAATGTAGGTGTGGCCGGCGGTGCTGAAGTTATTCTCTTACCCGAACTGCACATGCCACCTGAAGAAATTGTCGCGCAAGTGATTAACGCCAAGGAACGCGGTAAAAGCTCGAGCATCATCGTCGTAGCTGAAGGTGCCTATCCTGGTGGCGCACTAGCCTTGCAAAAACAACTCGAAGCCAGTTGTGGCTACGAAGTGCGCTCGAGTATTTTGGGTCACATGCAGCGTGGTGGCAGCCCGTCCACGCGCGACCGCGTACTCGCCTCGCGCCTTGGCTATATGGCCGTCGAGGGATTGCTCGAGGGACAAAGTGGCGTAATGGTCGCTGTAGATAAACGCGGCACCGTCTTCGTACCCCTCACCGAAGTGTTTGGCAAGAAGAAAGAGATGGACATGCAACTTTATGAAATTGCCAAAGTGCTGGCCATTTAGCGAATGGACACCCTAGAACTCCTCCGCCTCAATCTCTTCTCCCCTGTCGTGCTCGCGTTCGCACTCGGCATTGTCGCTACGCTCGTCAAGAGTGACCTCAAACTTCCCGCAGAACTTTACACAACTCTATCTATCTATCTGCTCCTGGCGATTGGGCTTAAAGGCGGTGTAGAGCTTTCACAAACACCGTTTAGTATTTTTTGGAAATCTGCACTTGCCACACTCGTGCTTGGCTGCGTTATTCCTTTCTGGAGTTATTTTGTAGCAAGGAAATTTGGAGGCCTAGATGTAGCGAACGCCGCCGCACTCGCTGCACATTACGGCTCAGTCTCTGCGGTTACGTTTATTGCCGTGCAAAACTTTTTAAGCAATGCCGGCGCGAGCTTTGAAGGTTTTATGCCCACACTTGTTGCGCTGCTCGAGATTCCTGCTATCTTAATTGCGCTCGTGATTGCCAACCGCTCACTTGCCAAAGAAACTGGCGAAGGCGCACCCTGGGGAGAAGTCCTGCACGAAATTTTAGCGGGGCGAAGTATTTTGCTTTTGGTGGGTGGTGTCCTCATGGGGTTACTCGCAGGCAAAGAAGGCTTTGAACCCGTAGCACCTTTTTTTGCTGACCCCTTTCGTGGCGCACTAACCCTGTTTTTACTCGAACTGGGTATGGTTACAGCAAAACGTTTTGCTGACCTTCGCAAAGCAGGGAGATTCTTACTCGCATTTGGTATCTTTATGCCAATTCTTCATGGTGTTATTGGACTCTTTGCCGGCAAGTTTGCAGGGCTTAGCATGGGCGGCGCAACGATTCTCGCAGTTCTTGCAGCCAGCGCGTCTTATATCGCAGCCCCTGCCGCCGTGAGAATCGCACTGCCCCAAGCTAATCCAAGTTATTATCTAACTGCCTCACTCGCCATCACTTTTCCGTTTAACTTAACCATCGGCATTCCCCTAATGTACGAACTCGCCAAGCGCATCTACGGAGTCTAAATGTTTTCACTCTTCACTCTTCACTCTTTACTCTTTACAGGTTTCCCATGCAGACCGTAACGCTCAAACTCGTCACCATTATCGCCGAGGCCGTGCTCGAGCATTTCCTGCTCGCCGACCTCAAACGCCTTGGTGCCAAAGGCTACACCATCAGCGACGTGCGCGGTGAAGGCACACGCGGCTTACGCAGCAGTGATATTGAGAGCAATCTCAAAGTTGAAACGGTGGTGAGTGCAGCCGTAGCAGATAAAATTTTAGAGCACTTAGCAAAACGCTATTTTACAAACTACGCACTGATTGCTTATGTTACAGATGTTGAAGTCGTGCGCGGTGACAAGTACGTTTAATGATGAAATTCGCAAAACGATTTGAAGTGAGTATCGCTGAACTCGAGCCAGCGTTAAGTATTAATCTCGAGTAGCAAACTTTTCTTGCAATAACCGAAACAGGGCCCGCTCAATCGGGCCATTTTCCATCGGCAAATCCTGAAGATGAAAATAACGAAGCTCTCTTGTTTCTATACCATCAGCCATGAGAGAACCGCGCACATCCCTTGTCAAATAAGCGGCAGCAACGTTATAAATTTGGTCACCGTGTGGATACTGGTAAAAAAACTCCACACCTGAAAATATAGTTAGTAACTCTAGGTTTCCAGCCTCGAGTCCTGTTTCTTCAAAAAGTTCACGCCTGGCAGTTTGCTCGAGGGATTCACCTAGTTCACTCGAGCCAGCAGGCGGAGACCAAAAACCATTATCTGAACGCCGACCTAGCAGCACACGATTTTGTTCGTCCATCACAACAACCGACGCACCTGCAACAATAAGGGGTATAGAGCCAACAAGTTTCCGCAAATCGCTGAGATAACCCATGTTAAAAGCTTATCCTAAAACCTTACGCATTTGTTTTCTGTAAACAGTGTGATTTGAGTTTTAAGATAGACATTAGGTTAAAACGAATTCATTCTCCGTCGCCATACGATACGCCGACGAGATTTCATTTGCGTTTGTTATCGTGATGTTTAAGTCACGAATTAACCCGTCATGTAAGTCATAAATCCAACCATGCACCGCCAAGGCTTGCCCACGCTGCCAAGCGTTTTGCACAATCGTCGTGTGACACACGTTATAGGCTTGTTCAATCACATTGAGTTCACAAAGTTTTTTTAGTTTTTCGTCTTCGTCTTTGTATCTATCTAGAATCACTTGATATTTCTGCGCGACATCGCGCACGTGGCGAAACCAATTATCAACAAGTCCAAACTGTGTGGGCTGCGTTGCCGCACGCACACCACCACAACCATAATGACCACAGACCATCACGTGTTTTACTTCAAGAATATCAATCGCGTATTGCAAAACCGAAAGACAATTAAAATCGGTATGAACGACAACATTGGCGACATTGCGGTGAACAAAAATTTCGCCTGGAGCAAGCCCAATAATTTGATTGGCGGGTACACGGCTATCTGAGCAACCAATCCAAAGATATTCAGGGGTTTGCTGCCCTACCAGACGCTCGAAGTAATCCGGCGTAATCGCACGCATATCCTCGGACCAACGCCTGTTGTTCTCGAGCAAGTTCTGAAGGAGTCGCACTCTTGTAGCCTAACAAATCAAAAGAGAAAATGAAAGGGAAAGCAAAGAGCTAAGGCAGAGAGGAAAAGGTAAGAGCTAAAATCTTAAGCTCTTGACATTGGACGCAAAGTTCACTAGGCTAAGCCTTGTCACCAGGGGTGTCCAGCTACGTGGTTATAAAACAACCCGGTTATACAATAAACCTATAAAGCTTGGACTGAGAACAAACCCTCGAACCTGAACTCGTTCATGCGAGCGTAGGAAGAGTGAAGCAAGGGTAAATCCCTATGTCCTCCTTGGTGATTTTAGGAGGATTTATGTTTAGGAAAGCAGTAAAAAGTAAAAGGTTAAAAAACCTTCCACCTTCCACCTTCCACCTTCCACCTTCCATCCTTTTGTGTCTTTGTGCCTTTGTGGTGAATCATTCCGTTGTGGCACAAACGCTGCGTGTACTCACGCACGACTCGTTCGTCGTTTCTGAAGCCATCATTAAAGCGTTTACAGAAGAGACAGGTATTGAACTCGAGTTCTTCCCTGCCGGCGATGCTGGCGAAGTGGTCAACCGCGCTATATTAACGAAAGACAATCCACTAGCTGATGTGCTTTACGGCATTGATAACAGTTTACTAGCGAGAGCTATGAGCGAAAATATTTTTGAGCCTTATCAAAGCCCTGAGCTTGCCAATGTTGCAGATGACTTTGAGTTTGATACCACCCACTCGGTAACACCTGTTAATGTAGGTTACATCAACTTTAATGTAGACAAAGCGTACTTTGAGGAAAATGATTTGGCGTTACCAAAAGACATTACAGATTTAACAACAGAAATTTACAAAGGTCTAACCGTTGTTCAAAATCCTGCCACAAGCAGTCCAGGTTTGGGCTTTATGCTAGCCACGATTGCGCGGTTTGGTGAAGAAAGTGACTATACGTGGTTAGATTACTGGCGAGAACTGAGAGACAATGAGGTAATGGTCTCGAGTGGTTGGAGCGAAGCCTACAACGCTGCCTTCACACGCTATGGTGGTGATAGACCTATCGTTCTGAGTTATGCAACAAGCCCGAGTGCAGAAGCAGGAGCAACCGTTAATCTTTTTTGCGAGCAATGTGCTTATGAACAAATCGAAGCTGTAGGCATTCTTAAAGGCACAAAAGATTTAGAAGCCGCACAAACATTTATAGATTTCATGCTTTCAGAATCTTTTCAAAGTGATGTACCAAGCAATATGTTCGTTTATCCTGTCATCGAAAATATAAAATTACCAAGTGATTTTGAACAATTTGCAGTGAAGCCAAGTCCAGAGCAAATTGCCCGTTTAGCTTCTGATAGTATCGAAGAAAATGTGGTGCGTTGGTTGAAAGA
The DNA here is from genome assembly GCA_051649365.1 of Trueperaceae bacterium. Classification (GTDB taxonomy): domain Bacteria; phylum Deinococcota; class Deinococci; order Deinococcales; family Trueperaceae; genus CAVTAE01. The sequence continues at coordinate 53,002 of JBOFGY010000135.1, read as the reverse complement.
ATGGACAACCGTTGTTGAACAAGGACAATAAAACTCCATTGATGTTCACAACGTAGGTCTCTCACGACGAATTGTAGAAAATGAGATTGACATTTGCCAACTCTCCAGCTTGATTGATTAAGGTGGTCTCTCGTTTTCGCCAAAGAACACCGTAGAAATGCGTTACCGTTTTCAAACCGAGAGACCCACCCCTACAGATTTATGCAATCTGTTTTTCACCGGATAACAAAAATTCAAACGCAGCCACAATCTGACGACTTGTCACTTTGGGTGGGCGTTCGTAAAATGTAGCCCAGGCAGCCGCTTTGCTTTTTTCATAATCACTGTAAGGTTCATTTTCCATATAGGCTAAACGCACCGCATGACCGATAATGACATCGAGGACGATGTAGTCTTGCACTTGCAAGGCAGGGTTTTGTTCACTCGCTCTGTGCAGGGCCATCATTGCTTCGACGCTGAGTTGTCGGTATTCGGGTGAAGGAATTTTGTTGAGGAGGTGTTCGACGCGCATGGCGAAGTTGCTTTCGCCCGGTGTCATTTCAGAAAGTAGCACATTACTCTCGAGCCTATTGCGTCTTTCCAACTTGTCACCAATAATAATACCCTGACAGTGTTTGAGGAGTTCCCAAACGGCACTGTAAAACCCGTTAGGGATAAGGCTCAAGCTACCTTCGCGCTGTCGCCAACGCCACCAACTGTCATTCGTTTTCTTAGGATCTAACTCGAGCGTCGCAATCGTCTTAAACCACTCGAGGGGTGCAACAAGGATTTGCTCACGCTCGACTTGGTAAGCACGCATCGTCTCGCGGCGTTGCAAACGTTGTTGCTTATCTGCGTAGCTCGAGAGAATGGTTTTCAAACGTTTCTGAATTTCAGAGGGTGCTAAATGCATGAGTTGTTCGTAACCTTCGTCGGGTGTAAGGTTTAGTTCATCTGCAACATCGCTTGCTAACAAAACAATCAAAAAGCCAACGCGAATCGTCATGAGATCGGTAAAGAGTTCGGGACTCGAGCGCACGAGTGAGCCCAAATAAATAAGAATTTCTTGCGTGAGCACACGGTCACGAATATCTTCGCGGCAAAATTCTTTGATGAGGGTTAGCAACTCTTGAAGCGGCACAGGCCTTGTCAGGAGTGAGCGTTCGCTATACGATTTACCAATGACAATGGTTTTTTGCTTCACGAGCAAATCTGTTACGCTGTCGCTAAGAAGGAAGTCTACTTTCTCGAGGAGGCCTGCCGCACGGCGCACGGCGGCCCAAAGCCGTAATTCACTGGCGCGTTGATAAACCTCCTCGAGCAAATCCTCCACAGTAGCAAGACCTTGGATGCTTGCTTTTAAGCCAAGCTTGCCCGTCAGAATGCTTAAAATCTCTACGTGTTCATACACGTTTTGACTTTGGCGCAAGCGTTCCTCGAGCCGCGTGGTATCTACTTCTAACTCGAGTCGCACTTCTTCATCGGCAGTAAGGGATTTGATGTGTGCTGTATCAACCTTAAGATAATGTGTCGTTACAGTATCGTCGATAATTTCGATAAAATCAAAATCGTGTAGATTGTCTACGCGCTCGAGGTTTGCAGTTTGCACGAGTTGCTTCAGTGGTGCAAGTTTTATCGCCACACGGTTAACACCTTCACCACACCACCCCTGACGCACTTCATCTAAAAAGGTTTGCAGCGCACCCTCTTCGTCTTCGTAAAGTGACTTCGTGATAAAAAGTGTCATCGTCGGGCGGCCCAAGAGTGACCACGTGCGCTGCACGTAAGAAATTTCAGCACGGAGGCGTTCAATCAAAAAATTCGTATCGAGTGATAAATAAAATTCGCGCTCGTCAAACGATGACGGCGGACATACGATAAGTTCACCACGCAAGCGAAAAATTCTCGAGGTAGATAAACTAAGTAATCGCCGCGATGGACGACCCGATAACCCTAGTTTTTCATTGCGTCCAATTTGCTCGTAGGCCCTTGTAATCTGCGAAGCACGCTCGAGTCGAATCGGGCGAATTTGCTCGAGGGTTTCGTTAGGAATGCCTTGGTTTGCCAATGTTTCTTGTAAAGTTTTGTCTTCGACCACGAGCGCGAGTTGCACCACAGGCTGCGAGGTTTTATCGAGCTGCTGATGTCGGCCAAGTGGATCAATATCAAACACCGTCACGAGTTTGTCTTGCAAAAGTTGCGCCAGCAACCACAAACTCTGCGCCCACACGAGCGGCACGTTGTCATTGGGGTTACGGGGTTGCGAACCAGGCACGCTGCGCTCTGCGTCTACACCTTCAATCGGCACGTAATAGAGTTCGGGGAGAAGTGAAAAACCATTCCGCGTTACGGCGACTGTTTTTAGTTTTTCGCTATACGTTTCCACTTGCTCGAAGTTCCCAAAAAAGCAACCATCCAACATGAGATAAGCAAAAAAGAGCGGCCACTCGCTTTCGATATGTTCAAACTGTTTGAGTTCTTCGCTCTTGTAGTGTAAGCGTTGGATATCCTCGAGAACACTCTGATGACCGTCTTTAAGAAAGCGTTTGAGTCCGTATTTACCCGACAGTTTTGTAATGATGTCGTTTCTTGTTCTTTCAACGAGTGTTGTGTCCTCGACGGCAAACGCAGGAAAACTTATGGCACCCAGTAAGGCGGCATCAATTTCTTTCGAGCGCGATTCGCGTGGCAACATCGCTTCTAAAACGATCTTGGAACGCGCAATATCATCCGGTAAGACGTGCAGCACGGAAGCTTGCGAACCACGTACACCAAAAAGATTAAAGCCTGCGAGGGCCTCGAGGGCTGCTTTAGCCAGTGCCACCGAACTCGCATTAAGTTCACTTTCACCGTGATTCGTTTTATCGCCACGTTCCCAAATCCCATAATCGGGTGTGCGGTAACTACGGCTAATGTAAAAAATTAAATTCTGTACGAAGTTCACTTCATCGAGTGTGTGAATAATGTCGAGTCCCGAACTAATCATTTGTGCGAGCATGAGCAAATAAAGTGAGGTTGCATCGAGCTGCAAATGACCCCAAGCATCATCTGGGACGACGGTGTCGCCTGTAGCGGTGTTGTATTTGGCGTGCAGCGCATCAAGTGGATTTTGCGACTTCTTGAAAGCTTCAACTTTGGGGGCCTGTTGCATCATCGCAACAAGCAGGCCGCGCATGAGCTTAATGACAGCGTGTTCTAACTCATAACCGCGCCCCTCGTCATTATCGAGTTTGCGGTAAGCCAGTGCCAAGGCCCACACCGCCAAAATGCTGTACACATTGTCACGCACCCAGGCGTCACGGTAATCGCCGTGTTCGTTCACGGCGGTACTCGCGGGCAAAAGGCCAGAGACAGGATGCTGCCGCGATAAAATCATCGCGTTGACTTGGGTGTAGTAGGGCTCGAGCTTTCCGCGCAAATCGGCCATTAGGTGGTTATATCAGATTGTTTCGTGTAAAACTATGATGGTTGCCAAACATGTGGCTCGCGAGACGTAAGACGTGAAAGGTAAAACGTTCCTTCATCTTACCTTTATCCGTTAAAATGACGGCAATGGACGACATTCTCAACGACCTCGGTCAACCCATCGGCTTTCCTATCCCGGATTGGCAAGCACCGCCGCCACTACCCAAAGCACAGTTGCAAGGCCGCTACTGCTCGCTCGAGCCCACCGATGTTTCTCTTCATGCTCGAGATTTATTCGAGGCAAATGCCCTAGACAAAGAGGGTCGCAATTGGACGTATTTGCCTTACGGCCCTTTCGAGACCTTATCAAGTTATGCACAATGGCTCACAGCAACATGTCTTGGTCATGATCCTCTTTTTTTGACCATTTTAGATAAACATTCAAACAAGGCTGTTGGTTTAGCCAGCTATATTAGAATTACACCCAATACTGGTTCTATTGAGGTTGGTCACATCAATTATTCGCCACTTTTGCAAAAAACGCCCATTGCCACCGAAGCCATGTATCTCATGATGAGACAGGTGTTCGAGTTAGGTTACCGCCGCTATGAATGGAAATGTAATGCATTAAATGAGGCTTCGAGAAATGCCGCAAAGCGTTTAGGCTTTACCTTTGAGGGTGTTTTTAGGCAAGCTAATGTTGTCAAAGGGTATAACCGCGACACGGCTTGGTACAGCGTCATTGATGGGGAGTGGCCAAGGCTCGAGACCGCCTTTAAGCAGTGGCTAAACCCAAAAAACTTCGATGAGAACGACAAACAGCGTGTTCGGTTGAGTGAGCTGACAGGGGTTTAGAAGTACCATATAGGACCCTCTGAAAAAGATTCACACTAAAGAGATGGGTTTGGCTTTAAGGTTTAAAAATTTCTAAACCCCAACTCCTGCACCCCAAACCCCACCTTTTGAGAGAATTTCAATATCTCCCCCCTACCAAGCGTGCTAGGCTAAAGGCGTGAACGATATTGACGAATTACTCGCCTATTTGGTGGACAATGTAGACGGCGCGCTTTCGGCCTTTGTAGGTAGCAGCGACGGTCTTCTTATTGAACAACACCCTAAACAAGGCCAAGACATGTCGAGTGTGACTGCACAGTGGACCAACGTGCTTACGGCCATGAATAGCGTAGCTACAGGGCTCAAAGCTGGGGGTCTTGAGGAAGCCATCATGACCACCGAGAAAACCATTGCTTACGCACGCTTACTAAGTGAGGACATCTTCTGCGTCGTCCTCATGAACCCGTCGGGCAATATTGGAAAAGCCAGGCTCTACAGCCAAAAACTCGCCAAGAATTTGCTCGAGGTCTTTGCGTAAATCGGGTACAGGGTGCAGGGGATGGGGTCTGGGGTAAAACCAAAAACCCCTAAACCCCGTACCCTAATAGCCCAAATTCAAGGAGAACCATGTTAGCCAATTTACTCAAACAAGTTTTAGATATTAAAGGTATCACCAGTGCTGCTGTCGTTAGTGGTGAAGGCTTTATTGTCGAGGGAGCTTCTAACAATGACAAAGACTTGGGCTTTGTGGGCGGCGTGATTGCGAGTGGGATGGCCTCGAGCCGTGTGCTTGGCCAACTGCTCGGCGAAGGCGATGTGTCACAAGCCATGATTGAATACGAAGAAGGCCCCGTTCTCCTCATGCCCCTGACCTCGGGTGATGAGGGCTACGTCATGGTCACTACACTCGACTCCATTAACAGTTTAGGTCGTGCCCGTTTTCAACTTAGAAAAGTCTTACCCGAAATTGCCCAAGCCGTCAGCGCGTAAATGCAGAAGTTAGCATATAAGGAGTTAGGAGCTAGGAGACGGAAGATTTCTCCTTCCTCCTAACTCCTTCATCCTTTATGCTGTTTATAGAGAGGATATACACACCATGAGCAAAGAATTCAAGCTCGAGCTTGACAAAGACACCGCGCGGGGTCGCTACGCAAATATGGCCGTGATTGCCCACACCAAAGATGAATTTATGATTGACTTCGCGCTCGCTTACCCTGGGCAACCACCGCTCGTCAGCTCGCGCATTATCACAAGTCCACACCATGCCAAAGCCTTATTAAAAAGTTTAGAAGATAATATAAAACGTTACGAAGAACGCTTTGGGGAAATTGTAGACGCACCAAAGCGGACTACAAGTAGAACGCAGAATTAAAAATTATCTAGGTTGGTTGGGTAAACCCGTTCTAGGAATAGCCTTTGAAAAAACATAGTTCTCTCGGCTCGCGGTAACTTCTTTACCACGCACGGTGCGCTCGAGAGCAATTGTAGAGGTAACGCCGCCAATCAGTGCCCTCACAGTGTCACTAGAGCCCGTAAGCTGAAAGTTCGTCTCTTTATCAAAGGTAGCTACGATACTCGAGAAGGTAAGTTCTGCACCGACATTGGTAAGTTCTTCATCTACAGAATCTGCAACTGGATTCGTCGAGCTAAGATTATTCCAGTTGAGTAGCGTGAGTGCAGGGTTGGTGTCACCTGCTGTGCTATCCGCTTGCACCCATTCTAATCCTTCACTCTTAAATTCAATCAGCACCTGGCCTGTTGTGCCGTCACTTTCACCCAGCAAATCTACATAAGGAGTGCGCTCTGTAACAACATACGCAAAACCACAATAATCTTGACGAGTATCTGTTTCTTCGGGCTCACGTTTACAATAAGTTGTACCCCTTGGCACGAGCACAGCCAAGGCCAAAGCTCCTGTCACATAGGGTGTACCGTCAATGTTAATGGTTTGCCCGCTTGGATAAATGTAATGGGCTTGTGAGACAATTTCACCAAGTCGCAAATGCGCCAAACGCACATCATTACTAAGGGTCGCACTCGTCACTTGTGAGGTTGTGACTTGTTGGTTGCTGACTAAAAAAGCGGTGAGTGTCGCCAGAAGAATACCCAAAATTCCCATCGAGATTAACAGTTCTATAAGGCTAATACCTAAGGTACGCTTTTGGAGATTAGAAGAGGAGGTCATTGTAAGGGCTTTCCTACTTCAGTAACGAAATTGGCTCGAGGCTTATCCTCTAAATCCAAAACCGTTACACCTACTCGTCTTAATTCACACGGATCTTTATCTGCATCACTTGTATCTGCACCCGCAATAACTTCACCTTCTACATCAATGCAGGTTATGGTCGTGTCAATTCTGGCCACAACTTGTTTCACCGCCCCAGGAGGTTCTGGAATGACTGGGGAGGTACCTTTATCAAAATTTGCGCTGGTCGAATAATGATTTTTGTAAAGCTCGAGAATAGACGCGGCGTACACACTCGCCTGAGCATCAACATTATTTTTCCGTCTGAGTTGTAAACCAGACACAATCATGCCGCTTAAAGCCAACATGACAATAGAAAAAACACCTATCGCTACGACAATTTCGACGAGTGTAAGACCTTTAGTAGGGTTGGAGGTGCGAGCGGTAAGGTTCATGGATACATCACGGCTCCTGTGGCGGCGAGATAAACGGTTCGCACTCTTTCATTTAGTGTCAGAGTAAAGGTTTGTCCAGTCTGAGGTAAGCCTCGACCCGAAAACTCTAGGTCAGGCATGGGCAGGGTCAACACAACGTTATAAGGTAAGGTCTGAGTAGTTTCAACATTATCTTCGTTTTCCCAGGTCATTGAGTTTTCTGTAAAAGTAACTTCGTAGCGTTGACTCTCTGTCGTAGCTAATTCACCAATACGGCGCAACGTCTCACCTAAGGTGCGTGTCGCTTCATTGAGGCGTTGTTGTTGCAAATAGCTGTTTAACAAAAATCCCGAAATCGTTAGGAGAATACTCAAGATTGCTAAAACCAAGAGCATCTCGAGTAGTGAAAATCCTTTTTGGAAACGCACCATATTATCGTCCACGTTCATAGTCCATTCTGTCTTTCAGGGCACTCGGTAACTGTTGATAAAGTGTGGGCGTAACCTCTCTCGTGCTGTCATCCACAAACACGATGATGGTTTTGTTCCCTTGTGATTCTATGGAGCGAATATAGGCAGGCGTCCAGACATCAGGTTTTTGTAACGCGAGTGGCGTGGTTTTACTTTGTTCTTGCACTTGGGCAGCGTAGCCTGTTTCGCTCAAACCATTAATTCTTACCAAGTCATTAGCTTTTTCAGGCTCAAAGCTTTCGACCTCGACCGTACTCGAGCGAACAGGTGGTTCGACTGTAGCTCTAGGGCGAAGCCAAGAGATAATGCCAAACATCAGCATGAGGGCAACAAGAATAATAGGTAACCGCAAAGCTTTAGACATTACTGCACCTGATCTGCTTTCTCATCTGCAAGCTGCCAGCTAAGTGTTTGACCCACCTCTTGCACGACAAGGTTAAAACCTAGGCCACCGTTTCGCAAGCGGTAGTCATAGTTCACGGTGAGCGCGCAGTCTACACTATCTTCGTTGTAGGCGTGAGAGTTTTCCCCGTTTTCTTCGGTACTAAACGTTTTAGCAAAGGCCGCGCTCGTGCAGTCTCCATCTAATATATCTGCGTAGCGGTTATTCATCCACCACTGCCTCTCAATGCCTGGGGCCAAGATACCAATCTCTTGCCCAATCATGCCGCCATTAATAGACAAGGGTGCATTAAAGGTTTTACCTGCAATACGTTGATTCGAGTAGATAAAAGCATCTACTTTAGTCGTTTGTTTTTCATAACTCAAAGCTGTATCAACAATGACACGCAAATTTATAGCAGCAGAATCTTCAATATCTTCTATGTGAACCTGACCGATAACTGTTCCCTCTGCATTTTTGAGATCTATGCGCTGCGTCGTACAATTCGCTTCACAAAGCAGTAAGTTGAGCGTTTCGTCACTGAGGTCATATTTAGCAAACTGCTTTTGTAACTCTTCAAGCGTCAGAGCTGTAGGATCTGGAATGTTATAACGCCAGGTATCGTATTTGCGTGTTTCTGTACCCAAAATGTCTTGGTAAACGTCATCACTCATCCAGCTATCAAATCCACCATTTTCTGTGACACGACCCGGTTGAAAGCTGTATTGATAGGCATCGATGGACGCAATAGCCTTAACATTTCCGTCTTCAACAATCTCACCGTCAACATTTTTGTAACCTTCGTTGATGGGATCATAGCTAAGCTCATCCCCTGTTTCGGTATCAAAATATTTATTTTCATTAGGGTCATTAAACTCAAATTGTGAACGGAAGTAATCGGAAGCCTGTAGTCCTTGCCAATCTTTATCTACTGTAGTACCACTGTCATCTACTGTTGTCTCTGTGTAATCACCCAAAACAGTATTGTTACGTGAGGCAAGACGCAGTTCAGAACCACCTTGCGCAATAATGTCGCGGGCACACTGGTCTGGGTTTGTTTCACCCACACAGGTAGAAACATCATCTACATACTCAATATTACCGGCGACGTAAACATTGCGTCCTGAGTAGATAGCTCCGCGTCCTTGGACATAACCCTTGATAACAACATCACCTTCAACAAAAATATCTCCGTCGAGAATAATGGGATTTTCTTTCGTGCCCTCGAGCACCACGTTTCCTTCTATATTGCTTGGTAAAGACGTTTGGTTACTACTCGTCGGCGCACTCGTTAAGTTTTCATCAGAGTCAACTGTATAGATAAGCGCAGCACTACTAATGCTTCCCCCAGCACTATTACGGGCAACATCACGGTTAATAGCTGGGAAATCTGCAACATTATCACCATCTATATCCCTAGGCAGTGGTCTACCCACATAGTTTTCCTCAACTGAACCATTGAAAATAGCACCGTTAATTTTCTTATCTACATCTTTATCTTCTCTAACTGCTTCTTCGTCTAAGTTTTCGCTGGCATCACGAGAAGCTTCAGCTCCGTTGGCGACATAGGTATCACCGTTGACAACAGAACCACCTCCTGAGCCACCTGAACCCCACCCCTCTTCCCAGCCTTCTGGTGGACGCTCACCCCCCAAATCCGTACCCCAGCCTGGACGCAGATTTCCTAAAGAACCTACATCCCCATTAACCCGCAAATGGCAATAGATACAGTTGGTGTCTCGAGCCAGCATCGCCAATTCAAACAAATCGCCCTCACCCATATTGATACGGCGAATCACCGTTTGGGTGCCTGTTGAGGTTGTGGCGGTTGCTGAAACATCAATCCAGGCTAATTTTGTAAGTTCCCCCGAAGTAGAGTTTTCACCATTAACAGGCGTAGAATAATCATTGGCTTTAATCTGCCAACGTCCTGTGCGACCTTCTTCAATTGTAATAAGTGGTGACGGATTTTTAAGGGCGTTGAGCGCAGGAATTTTAGTGCTGCCTGACTTCGTTATAGCTTTATCAAGCTCCGCCATAAAAACATCGGCTGTAACATAGCTATCTTTGAATATTTTGACAAGTTCAATACGCGCACGCTCGCTAATTGCGTCCGCAATTTGCACAGAATCACTAATAACTCGAGCGGAGTTGGTAGATTGACGCTCTCTTGTAATAACAAAAACAAATGTCGAGGCTAAAATAAGCACCACTGCCGCGATAAACAGCACACTGATCAGTGCAATGCCTTTAGATTGCTTACCCCTATTCACAATGAACTCCTTTGACGGCAAGGTAAGAGCGAGTAACGAAAAAGCTGTACACGTCTCCTGGCCACCTATCATAGCGGATAGTTTTTAAGTATCCACTGGCAATTCTCACAGATTACCTAGCATAGCTCAGATGTAAGGCACTTCACACAATCATGAGAAGGGGAGCGGGAACGACATCTGGAATTTCGCCAAAAAATAGTGACGAAAGCTAAAACCCTTGCGTATTCTCCCTTCAGCCCTAGTCTGTGGCCCTGTTTTTTGCCCATTGAGAAAGCAGCATGGCTTGTGCTATGCTCTAACGGCTTGCTAGACCTTATGGTTATTTATTAACTTTACAGGGTTTATCCTAAGGAGTAACCAATTATGAAACGTACATGGCAACCCAACAAGCGCAAACGCGCCAAAACTCACGGTTTTAGAGCCCGCATGGCTAGTCCAACAGGTCGTAATATTGTTAACCGCCGCCGCGCCAAAGGTCGCAAGCGTTTAACTGTTTCAGACGAATAAAAGAAAGTAAGTAAAGATAGATTAAGAGACAGAGAACGAGTGTTTTTTTCTGCCTCTTGTCTTTCAATAGTTTTATGCAGCCTTCTCGTGAACTCCCCCTTCTCACCTCGCTAAAAGGAGACCGTGCCTTTCGACGTCTTCGTAAGGGGCAGGCAGGTCACAGCAAGTACCTAAGTGTGCGCGTATTGCCCGGCCGCCAAGTGGGGATACGAATCGGGATTGTCGTGAGCAAAAAAGTCGGCAAGGCTGTGGTGAGAAACCGCGTGCGTCGCCGCTTAAAAGAAAGTTTTCGTTCCTTTTTAGACAAACCCGTTCAATCTCAGCTTAATCGTGGGGGTACCCCCGCTTTTGATGTTGTCGTCGTAACGCAACCCGAAGCCGCCGAAGCAAGCTATTGGCAACTTCGGGGGGCTCTCGAACACTCCCTTCGCAAAGCAGGTGTCTTTAAGAGTACAGGAGATGGGGTTCACGCTAAAGCAAAACCTTCAAACCCCAACTCCCAAACCCCAAACCTCTAAACCCTCCGCGATCTTGCTAAAATATACCCGTGACACTCACACCCTTCCAACGCCTTTTTATTGCGCCTATTCGCTTTTATCAAAAGGTTTTATCCCCTTTAAAGACCAAGCCGACCTGCCGCTTCGAGCCCTCATGTAGCCATTACATGCTCGAGGCCCTCACCCTACATGGAACTCTCAAGGGGTTTGGCATGGGTGTGTGGCGCATTCTCAAATGCCACCCCTTCCACCCTGGCGGCTACGACCCTGTTCCCCCACGTAAACGAGCGGATGCCTTGTTGGCAAAACTTGCAGAGGAAGAAGTAAGAAGCAAGAGGTTAAAGTAAAAAGTTAACACCTTCTCACCTTTCACTTTCAACCTTTACCCCAACCCCTAGCTCACGCGCAGAGCAGCAACGAAATGATACGCTGACGCGGATGGTTTCTAAACCAGAATTCTCAGGTAACTGGCTTACCTTATAAAGTAGGTTAACTAAAATGAAAGCTGTTCGCTTATTCGTCGCCGTTCTAGTACTTCTCTCGAGTACCCTTGCCTTTGCCCGTTTTAGGTTTGACCAAACTACCTTTGAGGCAGGGCAATTTCGGGACATAGAAAAGTTGCAGCAAATCTGCACCGCGTCAGCATCAGCATCGTTTTGGTGTGGTCAGCTCGAGGCTCCGCTCACGCTCATTACAGCTAAAGGTGATGACTTCTTTATCAATGAACGCGGCGAATTTGTGGCTATTTTTGCCAAAGTTAACAAGGGTCAAGATTTGCGTGGTAACTACACCGCCGACCAAAACCAAAACCTAGTTCCTGTGAACAGTCCTGTTCCTGCTGGCGCACTCTTACTCAACGGTGAATACATCGAACCTCAAAACCCAGAAAGCACTTGGGAAAGACTTGACGATGCCACCTACAAAGGAACGTTTACCTTTCAACTCAACGACATTGACATCACGAAAGTTTTAACGATATCGAATATCCGTCAAACGCTCGATGTAGCTATTACTGCTGAGCGTACGGGTGCAACAGCTAATACAACTAATGAAACTTTGCAAAGTAATGAAGCAGTAACAACAGATGAGGCAACTACAGAGAGCAGCGAAACCTCGACAAACGAAACTTCTGAAACTACAGAAACCCTACAAGCAACGACAACCTCTGCAACGAACCAACCTATTGTATTGCAATATGTTTTACCAGGTATTGCGCGTACAGAGTCACCGCTTGTAAAAGTTGCTCAAGGCACGAACGCACCTGTGAATATTGTTGGGCAACCTATTACGAATCCCAGTTATATCTCCTTGCAAACCTCGAGGGCCGGTCAAAACAGCTTCGCCCTGATTTTGCGCCCTGCCGAAGGTGAAACCGACGTAGAAGCGCAAATTATGCAAGGAGATGGTTTACCCGCGCATACGATTGCCTTGCAACAAACTCTAAGCTCTCCTAGCACGACACTTAACCTGCGTCAGTACAACGGCAACAACGAGCTCGTGCGTTATACGCAAGAAGGCTACCGCGAACTGCCCGGACTTTTTCAACCTAATATCATCGGGCAGCTATCCCTTGGTGTCTTGTGGTTTTTAGAACGCATTCACAGCATCATTGGTAACTGGGGACTTTCAATTATCGCACTTACACTTATTTTTCGCATCTTGATTTGGCCTCTTATCAATACACAAACAAAGTCTATGTATGCCATGCAATCCTTGCAACCTGAAATTCAGGCGTTGCAAAAGAAACACAAGGACAACCAAGAAAAACTAACCCAAGAAACCATGAAACTCTACCGCGAAAAGGGCGTCAACCCAGCGGGTGGCTGCTTACCTGTGTTTTTGCAAATGCCGCTGTTTATTATTCTCTACAACGTGTTTAGACACTACGAATTTAATGAAGGCTTTTTGTGGCTTCCCGACCTAGGGCAAGCTGACCCTTTTTATATTCTTCCGATTGTCTATCTTGGGGTCATTCTACTGCAATCATGGTTAAGTGCCAAGGGTAATCCACAAATGCTGCGCCAGCAACTGCTTATCAACGTCGCGTTTATTTTCTTTTTTATTGGCTTTCCGTCAGGCGTAATTTTGTACTACACCTTTTCAATGGCTGTGCAAGCGTTTCAGTATTGGCTTATCCAGCGTGGACAACCCAAACCTCCGACGAAGGCGTTAGCGAAGTAAAAGCAGGTTAGTATTTCAATAAACCTAAAAAGCTGAAGTGCTGAAGTGCTAAACTACAGCACGGTGTCATATAGGTACTAGGCTATACACATATAGGTACTAGGCTATACAAAGGAGCTAGCTATGAAAAGCAACCTTTCAAACCAATCACAAACACTTACACCATTACGTCTCAATGTAAGGTTTGGAGGGTAGCTTAGCTTCACCCTCCAAACTTATGGAGGATTTTATTTGTGCTGTTAAAACAATTTAGAAGTTATAGAACACAAAAGTTTTTCTCGTATTACAAACCCTATAAGAGCTTATTGATTGCAGACCTTGCCTGTGCGTTGGTTGTTGCAGCCATTACACTAACACTGCCACTTTGCGCGAGGTACATTACAACAACTCTTTTAGAGAACAACGCACCCAATGCCCTGACGCAAATTTACTGGGTGGGTGCGCTCATGGTCGTGCTGGTTGTGGTCTATACACTTTGTAACTCATTTGTTGATTATCAGGGTCACATGATGGGAGCCTGGATGGAGCGCGATATGCGTGCTGAACTTTTCGCGCATTATCAAAAACTCTCGTTTCGTTTTTATGATGATCAAAAAACAGGACAACTGCTAAGCCGCATCACCAACGACACTTACAATTTGGGTGAGCTTTATCATCACGCACCCGAAGACATCGTGCTAACAAGTGTTAAGTTTACGGGCGTGTTTATTATTCTGCTCACGATCAATGTTCAACTCACCCTGATTCCATTCGCATTTTTACCCCTTATGGCAGCGTATGCTTTTTACTTTAGTGGGCGAATGAAGCGGGCGTTTAGAGCAGAGAGAGATAGCATTGGCAACATTAACGCTTCTGTAGAAGATGCCCTAGCTGGTATTCGTGTGGTCAAATCTTTCGCCAATGAAGCGAGCGAAGAGGAAAAATTTGCCGCGCACAATAACCGCTTTGTCAAAAGTAAACGAGATGCCTACAAAAACGAGGCCTATTTTTATAACGGCATGGTTGGCTTCACACAACTTTTTACGGTGGCTGTAGTGGTCTTTGGTGGGGCAAGTATTGTCGGGGGTTCACTTGGGTTAGCTGATCTCGTGACTTACTTGCTCTACGCTGGGATTATCCTAGAGCCCATCCGCACTGCCCTCAATTTTTTGAGGCTTTATCAGGAAGGGATCACTGGCTTTGACAGATTTATGGAAATCCTCGAGATTCAGCCAGATATTCAAAACGCTCCAAATGCTGTTGAACTTAGACATGTGCGGGGACATATTGAATTTAAGAACGTCAGCTTTAAATACGGTGTCGGCTTAAAAAACGGTGTTAGCTCAGAAAACAAAGAAGACCACGGCCACGTTTTAGAAAATGTGTCCTTCGAGATTAAGGCGGGTGAATACGTGGCCTTGGTTGGTCCGTCTGGGGCGGGTAAAACCACGCTGTGCTCTCTCATCCCACGTTTTTATGAGGTTGACGAAGGTGAAGTTTTACTGGATGGTCAAAGCATCAAAAATGTTCATTTGGAATCGCTAAGAAAAAGCATCGGTGTTGTTCAGCAAGACGTTTATCTCTTCGCGGAAACAGTTGCAAATAATATCAGTTATGGAAAATTGAACGCTACCAGAGAAGAAATTATCGAAGCTGCTAAAAAAGCAAATGCCCATGACTTTATTATGTCGTTGCCAAACGGTTACGACACCGACATTGGTCAGCGTGGTGTAAAACTTTCAGGTGGACAAAAACAACGACTCAGTATTGCCAGAGTCTTCCTAAAAGACCCGCCTGTTCTGATTCTTGATGAAGCAACAAGTTCGCTCGACAACGAAAGCGAAAGAGCCGTGCAAGAATCATTGGAAAAATTAGCGAACAACCGCACGACCATTGTTATCGCGCACCGTTTATCCACTGTAAGAAACGCAGGGCGGATTTTAGTTTTAACAGAAGATGGCATTAAAGAACAAGGGACGCACGAAGCGTTACTGGCTCAGGGCGGTACTTACGCTAATTTGTACACAATGCAGCTGAAAGTCTAGCCTTTTAGCAATTTAGGCATTTCAGCATGTCAGGAAGTTAGACGCGGGGCTTGGCGACTCGCAGGTTCATCACCATTTTTATGGATGCCCCACTTTTAGCTGACTAGCTGAAATGCTGAGACGCTTATGGTAAGGTGAGCAAATTAACGCCAAACCGTGAGGGTTTATGTCCGATTTAGACAAATATTTGGAAAATATAGGTATCAGCACCGACGAAGAAACCGAGACGCGTAGTCGTCCGCAAGAGGAAGACGAGTCGTTTGCGGAAGCCGTCGAGCGCATGGGGCAGGTTTCCGTTGCTAAGCTCGAGGGTTCCCCTAAAGAGCGCGCCGAGACGTTTCTGGTTAATTTACTTCTAAACTTTGACCCATCTTACGCTGTCGAGATTGCCCGCGCCGATGACCGTGAAATTTTAATAGACGTTTATGGCGGCGACCCCGGCAAAATTATCGGGCGTGACGGGCGCACCTTGCAAGCTCTCGAGTACATCACCAACACCGTCCTTAATAAGGGCGAAGGCGGTAGTACCCGCGTCAATATAGACGTAGGCGGTTATAAACGCCGCCGCGATGACCGCCTGGTAGACGTAGCCGAAAAGGTTGCCGCACGCGTCCGCGAGACGGGTCAACCTTTCATCTTTAAGCCTATGAGTGCCGCCGAACGCCGCGTTATCCATATGCAATTTGCCGATGACCCCGAACTCTTAAGCGAATCTGAGGGCGAAGGTCGGGATAGGCGTGTTGTCATTAAGTTGCGTAAGTAGAGTAAGTTACACATAACAGTGCTTAAAAATTGAGGATGAATATTCTTAATATTGAATCGCTCTGTAGCTTAACTAACCCCGCTTTCATGCAGATTTAGTAGACTTTTTGCTGGTCGTATGGAGGTATGACCACCCTCATTATGGTTACCTTTTTCAAAAGATGGTTTGCAAGAAACCGCACACACCGGAGCCTCAAAAATGAACAAGAAACGCTGCGCCGTTGGGCGAAGCGGGCTTCGCAAAGTAAGCAGTATTAGACACATATGACCCCCGTAAAGCGGGGGTTCTTTTTTGGTCTCATTTCTATCTAGGTTAAGCTACCGTATGAATTACATTAATCTTGGTAAAACAGGTTTAAAGGTCTCGAGGATTTGTCTTGGCATGATGAGCTATGGTTCACCGCAGTGGCGCGACTGGGTACTCGATGAGAGCTCGAGTCGTCCCATCGTAAAACGTGCGGTGGAACTTGGCATCAATTTCTTCGACACGGCTGATATGTATAGCCTTGGAGTCAGTGAAGAAGTGACGGGCAAACTTCTCAAAGAGTTTATGCGCCGTGATGAAACGGTTATCGCTACAAAGGTCTATCAACCCATGAGCGACAAACCCAATCGTGGTGGCTTATCTCGGAAGCATATTTTTGATGGTGTAGCCGATTCACTCAAACGCTTGCAGACAGATTACATTGACCTCTATCAGATTCACCGTTGGGATTATGAAACACCGCTTGAAGAAACGCTCGAGGCTCTCCATGACCTGATTAAAGCAGGTTACGTGCGTTACATCGGAGCGAGCAGTATGTTCGCCTATCAATTTGCAAAAGCGTTATACAAAGCAGAATTACACGGCTGGACACGTTTCGTCTCGATGCAAAACCACTACAACCTCCTCTACCGCGAAGAAGAACGTGAAATGATGAAACTTTGCCAAGAAGAAGGCATGGGTGTGATTCCTTGGAGCCCACTCGCAAGGGGTTACTTGACACGTAGGCCCCAAGAAGCCGAAGCCACAACAAGAGGACAAAGCGACACCATTTCCAAACAGCTCTATAAAACTTCGGATACGACCATCATCAACCGCGTGGTGGATACCGCAGAAAAACATGGCGTAAAACCTGCCAGAATCGCCTTGGCTTGGATGCTCTCAAAGCCCTACATCACGTCACCGATTATCGGGGCTACAAAAATGTACCAACTCGAGGATGCCGTCGCTGCATTAGAAATAAAACTCAGTGATGAGGAAATCAAGTTTCTCGAGGAACCCTATCAACCACGCGAGATTTCGGGGCATAGTTAATTCGGGACATAGTTAATTCGGGACATAGTTAAAGGGAGGGAAGAATGTAGGAGGGAGAATAAAAGAGGGAGGTCTCCCTTCTTTTTCACTCCATTACCGCTAATACATCTTTCGGAATAATCTTCTCCTTAAACCACACGACTTTCGCCATAACTTTTTCTATTTTCACCCCAGCCTCACCAAGGTTCAAGCGTTCAGAAATGGCGAGAATCAAATTGTTCACGCCAGATTTGGCCACCTGTGAAAACTTTTTTCGGAGATACTCAGGTCGCCAATAACCTACAATTTCTAAGAGAAAATCTCTGCCGTCAGGATGAACGAGTCTAAAGTCTGGCACCATCACGCTGCCTGGAATGGGCAATAAATTTACTTCGCGCTCGAGCTGCCACTCGGTCTTGGTACTCTGCCAACGTTCGGCAAAAGCTTGCTCGAGCATACTGTCGTAGATTTTGCCTTTTTTGTAGTGCGAAACAAGACCGCAATCTGAATCGAGCGTGAACCGTGCGGAGCTTGGCGTGTTATCGAAACGCTGACTCGGAATAAGATTGGCAGCAAGACTCCATTTGCTGACGTGTAAGAGTGCGGGCAAAAACTTGGCAATGTCCGTGCCGTAGCGCGTACTGGCACCAAAAAGGCTCGCGGGGCCATCAATAGTAATCGTAAAGCCGTGGTCTGCGTCACCTTCGATGTAGGCCATGAGGCCAAACAGTTTTAAGTAGCGAAATAAGAGTTTATATTCGCCTGGCACATTGCGGTGCGCCGTGATGACTAAATCCTGAGCGCGGTACAGAATACCTTGCACTTGCGACAAATTAAATCGGTGTAGCAATGCTTCAGGATCAGGCGTTTCAAACTCCGTCATGATGGCGTTTTCTTTGAGGTCTGCGTAAAGCCCTGTTTTTACCTCGTCTATGTTCACTTCACGTTTAAGTTCATCGCTGAGAACAGCTGCCATACCCGAAACCAAACTTTCGGTAGTTGCTACAGAGGGTTTATGCTTTGCGGATAAGGCAAAGAGTCTCTGGCGCAACATGGCAGGCTCGAGCGGGCTCACGGTTTCAAAGGTGCTAAAGGCAGACTCGAGCAGGTGTGCAAGCCCACGCTTCACACGGTAATCAGTGGCTTCACCCTCGAGAATGGCAAGTTGTTCGTCGAGCTCTCCTCTGCGCTTGCCTTTGGAATCTTGAAATAACGTGATAATTTCCTTAGCCAAACTGAGTTGCTTGTCGCTTAGCTCGAGGCGTTTAGGTAAAACTTCTTCACCGTTATAGCGGTACATTAATAAGTCTGATGGCAACATGTCTTCGTCACTCGTCCTAACCTAAAACCTCAAATGTGAACCTGATTTACATTTGAGACCTAATGAACACGACCATACCACTTCTTTCTTTTTTAGCTTTAGATCAAGGCTACGGGAACCTTTTCCCTTTTGTAGGAATCTTCATAGCGTCTCGCCCCCGGTCACAATTATTCTAGGCACCGTACAGACTGGTTTAATTTGACTGCGTAGATTTGTACATGGTGATAGAAACGGTGCAGCTGTGGAGCATAATGAAAACAGTCCAGCCATTACTAATCCTTCTTTTCGTGCATTTTGGAAAGCCTACCTAAACGAGAACGATATTATAAGTATTCAAGAGCGGGCTCTCGCTTTTTTACAAAGTGGTCTCATTATCTGCGATGCACGTTCACCCGAACGCCCCATCATTTTTTGTAATGAAGCCTTTACAGAGCTGACGGGCTACAGGAGCGAGGAGGTGCTAGGGCGAAGTTGCCGTCTGTTGCAAGGCCCTGACACGAGCCCTCTCACCTTACAACGTTTGCGGCAAGCTTTGAACACGGGTCAATCGTTCACCGACACACTCAAGAATTATCGTAAAGATGGTAGTTCTTTTTGGAATGAACTCAATATCACGCCTATTCACGACACTCGAGGTGACATCTCACACTTTGTGGGCATTCAGCATGATGTGAGTGCAAAGGTTAACAGCGAACTTGCCCTACGTGAAGCCAACAAGAAGCTCGAGTCCCTCGTCCTCGAGCTCGCTGATATCAACGAAGCCTTAGACAAAGCCAACGCCAAACTTCATCACTTCTCCCTGCACGACTCACTGACAGGTATTGCCAACCGTGTTTTATTTGATGACCACCTCCATCAAGCTTTCGAGCGTTGCAAACGCCATCAAGATTATCGCTACGCTGTCTTATATATTGACCTTGATGGCTTTAAGGATGTCAACGACTCTTATGGTCACAAAACAGGTGACACACTCCTGGCCCGTGTCGCAGACATTCTAAAAAATTGTGTGCGACCCCTCGATACGGTGGCACGTCTCGCCGGCGACGAGTTTGCGGTTCTGCTCGAGGATTTACACACCACCGAAGAGGCGAGTGTCATTGCCGAGCGTATTTTAGAAGCTCTCACTCAAGGCTGTGACATTGACGGACGCACCATGCGCTTATCTGCCAGTATTGGCATCGTTACGAGTGATACGAACTACACCACGAGCAATGAACTCTTGCACGATGCCGACACCGCGATGTACCAAGCCAAAGCCCTCGGCAAAAATCAAAGCCTCGTGTTCGAGTTGTCCATGCGTCAACAAGGCTCGACGCTTTACAACGAACTTCGTGAAGCCATCGAAGGGCACAAACTCGAGGTCTATTATCAACCTATTTTTACCGCACTCGAGTCACAACTTATGGGCTTCGAGGCCCTAGTTCGTTGGCACCATCCCAAACTCGGGCTTATCGGCCCCGAAACTTTTATACCCATTGCCGAGCAACACGGCCTCATCATCACACTTGACCGCTATGTGTTAAGTGAAGCCTGTCAGCAAATTTCAGCGTGGCAAACCCGTATCTCGAGACCGCTCGTTCTCAATGTAAATTTTTCTGGCTATCAGCTCTTCCGCAGCGACCTTATTCCCTTTATTAAACGCACGCTAGCTGAACATAAATTGAAGGCTTCTCAGCTAAGAATTGAACTTACTGAGACTATTCTGATGAATCCAGTAAGTAATGTACAGCGCAGCCTTAAAGACCTCGATGACTTGGGAATTCAACTTTATATTGATGATTTTGGCATGGGCTATTCCTCCCTGAGTTCTTTGCAACACCTACCCAGCAAAGCTCTAAAGATTGACCGCTCGTTCACGCAGCACGTTCACTTAAACCCTGACCAAGAAGAAATGGTGCGAACGATTGTTACCATGGCACATAACTTGGGTATGCGGGTCGTCGCCGAAGGCATCGAGACCGAAAACCAACTCACCCTCATTCGAGCCTTAGGCTGTGAGTACGCCCAGGGTTACTATTTTTCACCGGCCCTACCCGCCCATGAGGTAGAAAAATATCTCTCGAGCCTGGCCAGTTAACTCGAGCGTTCCAATTTTTTTAGAAACGGCATACGCCGTGCTATTCGTACCATTTTTCGTTATTGCGAGCTTACGTGTAGGGTGTTCCACCTCAATCGTAAAACTAAGCACTGCTGAATCCGCGTGGCAATCTCATCGTTTGTACTCCACTACAACGTAAGTAAACAGGGATTGCTTCGCGGCTGTTGTTACAGCAAACGGAGTGCATCTTAAACACATATTCAGCAGCAGCTCGCAATGACGAAACAAAATTCTATGCTGGCTCTATAACTAACGCACAGCTAAAGTTTAGACTCTATACTAAAAATAAATCCATTTGCTTTCTAAAAAGGGTGCGATTTGAATTTTAGGATAGATACTTAGTAGATTGATTCCGAGTACACATCAAAACTCAGTCTTAGGGAAATTACAAGTGCTTTTTTACCACTTTATCTTTGTGTCTTCGTAGCTTCGCTCGATTTCATACCGCCTTTGTGGTAAAGATTTTAGTTTTGACGTGTACTGAGATATTGGATTACAAATCATCAAACCCCAAACTTTCTTCACTATTAATTCGGTCAAATAATCTTTGCTGCCTTTTCTCCTTCTCCTCTTCTCCTCTTTCCCTTGTCCCCTCTTCTGTCTTTTTATACTCTCCTCGTCGCCGCTTTGACACATTTTCTTCTGCGGTATTCTCTGCAATCACTTCGTAAAGCAGCGCGAGTTTGCCTTCACCACGTCGCAAAATGCGGCCTAGACGCTGCACGTATTCTCTCGTCGTGCCCGTGCCTGACAAAATCACCGCAACATTGGCTTCAGGCACATCTACCCCTTCATTGAGAACCCTCGAGGTCACGACTCTCGGATAATCACCCTCACGGAATTTTTGTAAAATCTCGTGGCGTTCTTTGACTTTGCTCTGGTGCGTAATCGCTGGCACTAAAAAAGTTTGCGAAATGCGGTAAACCATCGCGTTATCGTCTGTGAAAACTAACAAGCGGTCTCCGTGGTGCTGCTCGAGTAGTCCCGCGAGTGTTTCCATTTTTGCTGTCGTGCCAAAGGCAATCTGCCGTGCGTTGCGGTGCGCGAGCATCGCGGCGCGGCCTTCTTTACTCCTGCCACTGGCTTGCACGAAACGCTGCCAGCCGTCCAGTGTTCCAAGGGAAATTCTGCTTTTCGCCAAAAACTCATTGCGTTGGGCAATGAGTTTATCGTATTCGGCACGTTCAGCAGCAGAAAGTGTCACTTTAATTTGTTTAATTTTATGCTCTGACAGTGCGCCACCAGCTAAGTCCTCGGGGGCTTTGCGGTAAATAACTGGGCCAATAAGTATGTCTAAATCGGTGTGCTTGTTATCCCCACGTTCGGGCGTTGCGGTAAGCCCTAAACGGTACGGCGCAATCGAATACTCAGCAATCGTTCTTACAAAGTCACCAGGTAAGTGATGGCATTCATCAAAAATTTGTAAGGCGTATTGATTGCCAAGTTTCTCAGCGTAAATGGCGGCACTGTCGTAGGTGGCAACAAGAATGGGTGAATCATCTTTTGAACCACCGCCAAGTAAACCCACTTCAACCTCTGGAAACGCTGCTTTTAGATTCGCATACCACTGATGCATTAAATCGAGAGTTGGTACGACAATGAGTGAACTGCGCGGCGTGGCTTCAATGGCCATATGTGCAACGAACGTTTTACCTGCACCCGTTGGTAACACAACCACGCCTTGCCGCTTGGCCCGAATCCAATTCTCTAAAGCTTCTTGTTGGTGCTTAAACGGTTCTTGGGTGAGCGGTTTTAGCTCGAGCTCCCGAAAACTCCGCGCTCTATCTTCAATGTCTATACCTTCAAGTTTGCAGGTCTCGAGCAGCTTTCTATAGTCCCTAGCAGGCACTCGAAATTTTTCAATGCGGTCATCCCAGGTCGCAAAATCTAACCACGCCTTCCCTTTCGGTGGTGGATGCAGAATAAGCGTACCTCTGTCGTAGGAAAGTGCGGATTTACGAGCCATAGGTTAGGAACGATGAAGGGGGAATGAGGAAAGAGTCATTTGATTTTACTCATCCCTCATTCTTCATCGCTCATTCCCCGTATGTTACACTCTCTACGTGAACGCGGGCGTACAGGAAAAACAGGTGAAAGGAAAACCAATAGAGCAACCTGAACAGGGCTTCACGGTTCAACAACCTTTTTTTAGTGGTTCCCTCACCGAACTCGCACACGCACTGCACACACGCAACATCATGCCGCAGCAAATTGATGTGTTAAAACTCGTGCAGGATTACCTCGTGTACTTTAATGAGCTCTCGAACGATAATCTCGACCTCGCTTCTGAAGCCCTCCCAATGGTTGCACGAATTGTAGAGCTCAAGGTTAGATTTTTGTTACCTCGCCCACCTAAGGCCGAGGAAGAAGCCGAAGAAGAACTGTTACAAGAAACGCTCGCGGCTGTTATTTTGCTCGAGGAACTCGAGAACGCCATCGAATTCTTGCGCCAACGTCGCGCCGAACGTCGCATTATTTTACCCGCAACTATGCCCCGCCCCGATTACCCTCGCGCCGAGCGTCCTATCAAAATTGGTTTGACACGCTTAGCAGAAATGGCCTCGCGCTACAGCTTTGCGAATTATTTTGAAATGGCTATTGAGCGCATTACTATGGCCACGGGCATGAAACGCCTTATGCAAGCCCTCCGAAACTTTACACGTGGCAAATTCTCTGACCTGGTAGAGAGCAAAGAATGGGAGATTGTCACTGTGACCTTTGCAGGAATGCTCGAGCTTTTCAAAGAGGGTAAATTACGCGCTACTCAAGAAACACCTTATGCACCTATTGAGTTAGAGCTCGAGACCGGACAAGAACGCGAAGCTGCTTAATGATCCCTCGAGAAAAACAGCTCCAAGTCTGTAGCTAACCCTGGCGCAATTTCGTTAACTGCCGATTCAATTTCTGCATTCAAATCTGGGTCTTCGCTTTCTTCTACAATGTCTTCACCTTCAGTAAATCTTTCAACGCGAAAACCTGTGTAAACCGCCGACGTGTACGTAGAAAGAACCTCGGCAGTTACAGGGTCAATAATGCGGGCCTCGAGTTGCACCTCCGTTTCGACTTCGCGACGCAACGAGCGTTGAAAGGTAATTTCTTCTACCTCACGCTCAAACACAGGGGCAGCCACAATCACGGCATATTCGGCACCAAAGGTTCTAGCAATATAGGCAGCTTGCAACGGTGCGCGACTGCCCGCCATATCGCGGTGGGTCTCTTGGAATTCGACGCGACTGCGACTCACGAAATCATAGCTACCCGCTGCGCTGTGCGCTTGCAGAGCCGTTTGCAGTTTATCCGCAACACCCTCTGCACGAATATCTGTAGGTGCATTGATGATCACAATAGATGACGTAGTATTTTCAGTAGTATTTTCCTGGGTTTGTGGAACACAAGCCGTGCCGAAAGTGCCTATGAATAATAGTAAGACATAAAATCTTTTCATACTTTTAGTATTGTCCAAAGCCGTGAACGTTTAATGTTTATGTCTAACACATTTACTTTAACTATTGCATCTTTTAGTATTACATAACCTTTAGTTCAAACGTACTCATCTTAACTATGGTTAAGCTAAAGCATGACAGAACAGGATATCTTTCCGAATGAAGAAGCAAAGTCCACTTTTTTAGAAAAGGCAAAAACGACACTGCTCGAGAACGACATGGGCAGTTTTATCAAGCCTGGTCACTATCAGTACCCGCACCAGTGGAACTGGGATGCTGCGCTTGTTGCGCTGGGTGTTAGTCATTTCAATGTGGAACGTGCCCAACTGGAAATCCGTTCCCTACTCAAAGGGCAATGGAAAAACGGCATGGTGCCACACATCCTCTATCACAACGGCGCATCTGATTATTTTCCCACGCCAGAGTTTTGGGGTATTGAAGATAGCCCGAACGCGCCGGATATTCCCACCTCAGGACTCATTCAGCCACCACTTATCGCCATCTGTTTGCGACTCATGCACAACCGCGCCAAGGACAAGGTTGCTTCACTCGCTTTTATTCAGGAGATGTACCCAAAACTTTTTAAGAAACACCAGTGGCTGCGCGAAGCCAGAGACCCACAAAACACGGGGCTTGTTTCGGTTATTCATCCTTGGGAATCCGGCACAGATAATGCCGCTCGTTTTGTCGCGCCACTTCTGGCAGTATCACCAAAGTCTGCTGATGTTCCTGTCTATAACCGCAAAGATTTTGTTCACGTCAAGGAAGACGAACGACCCATCACCGCCGACTATCAACGCTTTATGTATTTGATTCAGCTTTACCGCAAGTGGGGTTATGACCCACAAACGATTTACGCCAAGTCGCCTTTTTTAGTACAGGACACGCTCTTTAACGCGCTCGTCTACCGCGCCCTCGAGGACTTAAAATACTTAGCTGAACTTATTGGTGAGCCTACTGACATGTTAGAGCGTTGGATGCACCACACCAAGCGGGCCTTTAACTATAAACTCTGGGATGAAGACGCAGGTGTTTACTACGCCTATGACGCGAGAGCACACAAGTTTTTAACCGAGAATGGCTCAGCGACGTTTATTTCGTTATTTGCAGGCTTACCCGAACGCGACCAGGCACAACGCTTAGTCGAGGAGCACTTACTTAATCCAGACGAATACGCGCCAAGTAACACGACGAAATACTTTTTACCCTCGCAGGCAAAGAATAATTATTTTTACGAACCACGCCGCTACTGGCGCGGGCCTGTCTGGATTATTATTAACTGGATGGTGATGGAAGGGCTCAAGCGTTATGGGTTTAATAACTTGGCAGAAACGATCCGTTTGCAAAGTTTAGAACTGCTTACCAAACACGGCTTTGTCGAATACTACGACCCCAGAGATGGCACAGGCTGTGGTGCGGTTGGTTTTTCGTGGAGTGCAGCGTTGGCGTTTGAGTTGCTCGAGCCGTCAACCCACTAATTCGTCATTGCGAGTTTCAGCTAGAAATGCAACACAGGCCGATTCAGTTTATCGTTACTCCGTCCACGAAGCAATCTCGCCAAGGCTTAGTTCACGATGAAGTGGTTTTGCAACCGTTGGGAAATCTCTCGTCAGTTCGTTAAGTAACGTGAGATTGCTTCGTCGGTAGTTTTCTTGTAGTGAAGTATCAACTTTGCATACTTTCAATTATCCTCTCCAATCAGTCACTCCGTACACGCAATGACGAACCATTCCAAACAACCTGCCCTCGAGCCAACTCAACAATCTGCTTCTTAAATATCATTTCATCCTCTGCAAACATACTGACAGATAACTTCATACCTGACGCAGTGTATTCCAGCTCTTCCCTTTTCAGCCCCGTAACACTATCTGCAAAACGGTGAACGCTGTCCATCACAGCAAAAGGAACTTCAAACGAAAGCGATATACGATCTCTGACCTCGAGCACCCCCGCTTCATCCAGTGCCTTTGCCAGCGCACCCGAATACGCGCGAACCAAACCACCCGCACCAAGTTTTGTACCACCAAAGTAGCGCGTGACCACAGTGAGCACGTGATCCAAATTGCGTTTTTGCAAGACCTCGAGCATCGGTCTTCCTGCTGTGCCGCCAGGTTCACCGTCATCAGAAAATTTAAGCTGTTGACCCAACTTGTAGGCGTAGCAGTTATGATTTGCGTCCTCGTGTTTGCTGCGAATCTTTTGCAAGTGCGCTTCGACATCGCTCAAAGAATCTATGCTCGTCACGAAGGCGATAAAGCTCGAGCCCTTTACCTCTTCAGTTCGTTCATGCGTTTTAGCAACGGTTAAATAGCCCACACGCTAAAGTGTAACGTGACAGAACGGGGTTGTAGTGCTACACTAAGGTATGTCTTTCTGGTTGCCATCACGAAATATGCAACGATGTTAGTGCTGACCTCTGTCGTCACCCTTTGACTAAATCCATATACAATACAAAGAATACTTCTTACTAGCGGGCTATGGTTTAACCCTAAATCCTAACTCCTAGTTCCCAACTCCTGGAGCTATCATGCCACTAGAACTTTACAACACCTTGACTCGAGAAAAAGAACCCTTTAAGCCCGTCGTGCCTGGTCGCGTGGGGATTTATTTTTGCGGCCCTACCGTTTACTCTGAACCCCACCTGGGTCACGCCAGAGGCCCCATCGTCTTTGACACCTTCAAACGCTGGTTGCAACATGAAGGCTACACAGTGCGCCTGGTTTTGAATGTTACCGATGTAGGTCACTTAACCGATGACGGTGACGCAGGTGAAGACAAGATGCTCAAGCGGGCGAAATTAGAAAAGCTCGAGCCGATGGAAGTTGCCGAAAAATACTTTTGGGCCTATTTTGATTCACTCGCCAAACTCAACATCAGACGACCAGACATCGTACCACGCGCGTCAGGGCATATCATCGAACAAATTGAAATGACCGAAGAACTCATCAAGCGCGGTCTTGCTTACGAGCGTGACGGCAGTGTGTATTTTGATGTCTCCGAATGGAAAGAGTACGGCGAACTCTCTGGGCGCAATTCTGATGACCAGATAGAAGGAACGCGCGTTGCCGTTCGCAGTGATAAAGATGACCCGCGAGATTTTGCTCTGTGGAAACGCGCCGAACCCGAACACATCATGCGCTGGAATAGCCCTTGGGGTGAAGGCTTTCCTGGCTGGCACATCGAATGCTCGGTGATGAGCACCAAATATCTTGGTGACGAGTTTGATATTCACGGTGGCGGTCTGGATTTGATTTTTCCACACCACGAATGCGAAATCGCTCAGGCAAAAGCCGCAGGGAAAAAGTTTGCAAGGGTTTGGATGCACTGGAACATGATTACACTTGGCGGTGAAAAGATGGCCAAGTCCAAAGGTCATTTTGTCACGCTGCAAGAACTGCTGAGCAACTACGACCCAGCCGAAGTTCGCTTTCATATGCTGCGTTCGCACTACCGCAGCCTCTCAGATTTTAGTGAAGAAAGTTTGCTTGGTTCCGTACAAGGGTTAAAGCGTCTGCGCGAAGCCTATCTGGAACTTAAACGCCTCAGTGACGAGAGTGGTTTTACAGATGACCCCTTTAGCAAGGAACGTGCCGACTTTGCCGAAGCGATGAATGATGACCTCAACACACCACAAGCCATCGCGGTTTTGTTTGATGCCACCAGAGACATCAACGGCAAACTCGCAACGAAGCCAGCAAAAAGTTATATCAACGCAGCGAAAAAATTTTTTGAGGATTTGCTTGGGGATATTTTGGGTATCACCTTGGACTCGAGCGAAACAGGGCAAAGCGATACGAATATGCTTGATGGACTCTTGCAACTCATTATGAATCAACGTCAGGAAGCACGGCAGCGCAGGGATTTTAAGAACTCTGATGAAATTAGAAACCGCCTGGCAGAGCTTGGGATTACGCTCGAGGATACCGCAGAGGGCAGTCGCTGGAAACTCTCTTAGGCATCCTGAAAACACAAATTGGAGAAAGCACTTTGTTACAAACAAAAGAAAAACCGACTCTTTACCCCATCATCAGTATTCCAGGCGGCGTAATAGAGTTGAGAGATGATCGCGTCAAAAAGCAATGGCGTGTCGAACTCGACCCTTTCCTTCTCGGTCAATATCCAGTGACGACAGCGTTTTATCTGAGCATGACAAAGGCAGCAGCTACTTTTTCTGGCAACGGTCACAAGCCTGTGGTCAACGTCTCGTGGTATGACGCGGTTTTGTTTTGCAATTGGCTTTCCCACGAGGCAGGTCTAAGCGAGTGCTATTCACTGAACGGTGAGCATGTCATTTGGGATAAGGCGGCAAATGGCTACCGCTTGCCAACAGAAGCCGAGTGGCAGTACGCATGTCAGGCAGGCAATAAAAAGTATAGGTACGGAGAACTGGAAGCCATCGCCTGGTATCGTGGCAACTCGAGCAACGCTCTTCAAGAAGTAGGCAAAAAAGAACCGAATGCCTGGGGTCTTTATGACATGCTAGGCAATATCTGGGAGTGGTGCTGGGATATTTATGACGAACAGGTTTACGGGCCTTATCGTGTCTTTCGTGGTGGTGGCTGGGCTGAAGAGGCCAGAGGCTGCGGAGCCACCTGCCGTCGCCGCAGCCATCCGACCTTCAAGATTGACGACCTTGGCTTTCGCCTTGCCAGGTCTGTTTAAGACTTGACTCTTTCACAAGTACAAAGACTTACGCATATTTCTTCAAATAATGCGGTTAGCTACGAGAACAAGGCTGGTTTTGAACAACACAGCCAACCAACCTTGTTCTGCTTACTTCACTCTTTTTGCGTAAGTCTTGAAGTAGCTTTTACTCACTCGAGCACGCCACCTCAACCGAAAAATCACCCCCAAGACACTTTAAGTGAAAGGTTCAGGAACCCCAAGCGGTGCTAACTGTTAAATTAACGTGATCGAGTCTCATGATTTTTCGCCTTTCATGTCTTGTTTTATTTGATTCAATATTTTTAGATAATGCGGGTTGTACATGATTCCCAAAATATTTCCAAAAGGGTCAGCGACAGAAGCTGTTATAAACCCTTCGCCACGATCTTTAAGAGCCTCGAGTTCTCTTGCTCCCATCGCCAGCAGTTTCTCGAGCGTTTCTGCCACATTAGAAACGTGCCAGTAAACAACCGCGCCTGCCGTGTGCGTCACTGAAGCATCAAAGGGCGCAAAACGGCGGTCAATGATTCCCAGCTCGTGCTGATAATCACCAATGCGAAATTCGGTGTAACCCAGTGACCCATCCTCGTTTGGCACGTTGAAATAAGGTTCGATGCCTAAGAGTTCGCTGTACCACTTTTTTGCGGCAGCTACATCTTCCGCCCAATAAGAAATGGTCGTGATTCCCTGTAACATGTTTACTCCTTTCAACGAATCGTCTAAGCGGCGGCGAGTTCTGGTGACCAGATACCGTGCTTATAAAGATTGAACCAGGCTTCTATCTGAGTTTCACTAAAGGTCTCGAGTCTCTTAAAGATTTCTCGTGCAAACTCGACGCTGTACACAGCACCCGCCGTAATCAGCAACCCATCAGTGACGGCTGGCTCGTTGACATAGAACGCTTCATCTTTGTAGTCAGGAAGATTCATTTTGAAATACTCGAGCGCATTGCTACTGTGCTTTACACCCTTCGTTAAGCCTGCTCTAGCAACCTCGAGCGTCGCCCCACAAATCGCAGCAACAAGAACTTTTTCAGCTTGTAACTTGTGCAGGAACTCAGTAATTTCAGGACTCTCGCTCTGTTCCCATCTCGTGCCACCTGGCAAAATAAAAATGGCTGCTTGCGAGGGAACAACTTGCTCCAAAGTAATATCTGGAACTACTTTGAGTCCACCCATTGAACGAATCGGCTCGAGCGAAAATCCAACATTTACTATCTCGAGCTTTCCTGACATGGCAATCCCACATAAAGCGTGGGCAGGTTCCCAATCCGCAAACCCATCAAAGACTAAAACGTATGCTTTCTTTTTCATTGCTTACTCCTCTCGAGGTCTTTAGCCTCTAAAAAAAGCATAAAAAAGAACCTGGACAAAAACTGTCCAGATTTAGGAGTGTCTGGATAAAACTTGTTGCTACAGTATGACTCGAGCTGCCTTACCAATAAATTCAGCGTAACCTTGTGCCGCCCGTGTGATTTTTTCTAGCTGGCTATCCTCGAGCCTAGCAAACGGACTCAAGTGGATAATTACTTCAGCTTTTTTGAGTGTACGCTTCCAAGTACCGATGACTTGACCATTCAAGACAATCGTCGGATTGAGTAAGCCGCCACCAGCGTTAACTTGCTTTGTATGCGAAGGCTCGAGGGCCGCCGTGCGGTCTTTGTAAGCAACGAGGAATTCATCAAAGAAAGGGAGCAAGTAAGCCTTCTCTGAATTGACTGTCACTCCATCTTCAGTGAACCAATAAGTTTGACCCTCAACTTCTTTTTGATGCAACTCCGTTTTAACATCTTCGAGTCCTTCTTTCGCCTCTGTCATAGTCAACCCTGACCACCACGCGAAATCTTGCAACGTCGCTGGCCCGTGACTCGAGAAGTACCGTTTGGTAAGTTCAGCAATAGCCTCGTCGCGCTCTAAAAATTTAGCGGACGGTAGCCACTCCTCGAGCAAAACAAAGGTGGGTTGTTTCCCATGACGTGCTCCAAAACAAAGCAATCCCTCCTGTGCAAGATGACCGATGATGTGAGGCCCACGACTCGCAGATGTAGAAATATTTGCTTTTTCTAAAACCTCGTAGAGTGCATTTCGCGTTAAAGACTTACCACCTTGCAACGCTTTTGTTAGAACCTTACTGCTTTTTGAAAATACTGCATCATCAAGCTCTAACTGGCGATACCGCCCCCTACTGCGAGCAATGACTCGAGGCGTGAAGTGCTTTAGCATCCACCGTGCATCTTCAGGGGCGACAAAGTGAATCGTGCCGCGCATCGGCCAAGTGCGGACAATACTTTTCTCTGCAACCGCACGCTCGATATGGCTCTCGCTCGAGGCTTGCATTCGTAACCCAATTGCCCACAAGGAGCTTAAATAATCTTGAGCTTGCACCGCACAGTGCCAACGCACCACCTCTGCGGGGGTTGCAAACTTCTGCGTCGTGATGCCCTGAACGTGAAGGCGGTGCAGGGCGACCTTTGCTTGATTCATCGTTACTTTTTCTCCAGACACATAATTAAAATACACCAAACATTTCAAGATTTTTAATTTTCTTCGCTTGCACAAGCAACTTCAATCGTGAAGTCACTGCCAGGACACTTAAAATTAAACGTCCACGACCCCCAAGCGGTGTGTTCAGGTGGGTTAGTCTCTATGCCGTCAGCTTTAAGCCTGTCATAGACTGCACTGACATTTGCTTCCGTCTCCATATCAAAGCCAATGTGAAAATATTTAGGATAAGTCGCCCTCGAGCCTTTCATCAAAAGAACGTGCATACCGCTTCCGTCGCTCAGAGCTGCCATGCCAGCATTATTGTCGTCAAACACATCTTTATAGCCAAGGTGTTTTTTCAAAAACGTACTTGCTTTTATGACATCGCTAACCGTTAAATTAATATGATCGAGTTTCATTTTTTCTCCTCTCTAGGTCTCAACCTCTACAAAAAGAGTAAAAAAGAACCTGGACAAAAACTGTCCAGATTTAGAAAGAGAACTTTAGCGGAGTTGATTGAAGAACGTGCTTATATCCTGAACTAACAATTCTGGTTGCTCCAAGGCTGCGAAGTGTCCACCCTTGGGCATCTTCGTCCACTGCTTCACGCGCAAGAACCGCTCGCCCGTTTCACGCGGTGGCACAGTGAGGTCTTTCGGAAAAGTAGCCACACCTGCGGGAACTTCAAGATATTGCCCTGCTTGAAGCTGTGGCCCTGAACGTGCATCCTCGTAATAGAGACGCGCCGAAGAAGATATTGTTTCGGTCAGCCAATAAATCATGATGTTGGTAAGAAGTTCATCTTCGCTGTAACACGCTTCAATAGTGCCATTGCAATCACTCCATGAGCGAAACTTCTCGACAATCCAGGCAGCTAAACCAACAGGTGAATCATTCAAGCTGTAAGAAATTGTCTGCGGTTTGGTAGATTGCAGCATTGCGTAAGCACCTTCTTGAAAAAACCAGCCTTGAACAGAACCGAGAAATCCCTGCTCGGCTGGTGAAGGGTTAGATAAGTCAGGCGTAAAACTAATATCACCTGGAAAGCCAATGTCCGTCATGTGGATACCGAGAAGACTCTCAGGATGCGTTGCGGCTATCAACCTTGTCACTCTGGCTCCAATATCACCACCATGTACGCCAAACTTCTCATAGCCAAGCACGTCAGTCATTAACGTTGTCAAGAGTTCGGCGGCTCTGGTTGATTTCACTTCACTCTTTTCCGAAAAACCAAACCCAGGCAGCGAAGGCACGATGACATCAAAAGAGTGATCTGGGTCACCGCCAAAGCTCGAGGGGTCGGTCAGCATCGGAATGAGTTTATAGAATCGGTAGAAAGAGTCAGGCCAGCCATGAAGTAACAAGAGGGGCGTGGGATTTGGGCCTTTGCCGCGTTCATGGATGAAATGAATCTCTGTGCCATCAACATCAGCTTTGAACTGTTTGAAGGTGTTGAGCTTTGCTTCTTGCTCGCGCCAGTCGTATTCGTTTTGCCAGTAGTCCACAAGCTCTTTCATATAGCCCAAGTTTGTGCCGTACTCCCAGCCTGCCCCGTCAGCTTCATCAGGCCAGCGTGTGTTCGCCAAACGATATTGCAAATCCTCGAGCACCTCTTGAGAAACATTGATCGTAAAGGGTGTAACGTTCATAGCATTCTCCTTTTCTGTTTGGGAATAACTGAAATGAAAACCTAAACAACTTGCTACAACGATTGCTAAGACCTCGTGCCACCTGGATTTCATCACTTCTCCTTTCGAGGCTTGGGGTTCTTTTTGGGTGCCTCATAGCAAAAAGATAAAACGAAACCTGGACACGATTTGACCAGGTTTAGGCGCATTGTCAAGTATGATTCCTTTTAGAATGAATGGACTCACTGACAGGCTTTTTGCAATGGTTGACTTACTGCGTGGACAAAAGCAACTCACCACACAAGCTCTAGCAGAACATTTTGGTGTAAGCGAACGCACCATCCGCCGTGACCTTGCAAGACTCCAAGACCTCGAGATTGAAGTAGAAACCCTGCCAGGGCGCGGCGGCGGAGTCACATTAGGACGGGGCTCGCTTTTACCAGCCTTGCGTTTTACAGATGATGAAGCCCTCGTCCTGGCGTTAGGCTTAAAACAAGCTCAACGCACGAAAACACCCAAACTTGCCAAAGCTGCCGAGAGCGCGTTTAAACGTCTCGAGCACGTCCTGAGTGAAAGCCTTGGTGAGCGCATAGATTCTGTGTTGCAAACACTCGAGACCGAAACATCTGAACCACTCAAGCTGGACAAGGTAGAAAGCCACACGATGCTCGATGTCTCGCAAGCGGTGCAGCATAAGGAAAGGCTCGAGGTTCGCTATCGTTCGCACGAGAGCGGTTTTACCTACCGAAAGCTAGACCCTTACGGCATCGTTTATCTCAATAACAATTGGTATGTCGCTGGCTATTGCCATTTGCGAAAAGATGTAAGAACATTTAGGCTAGACAGGCTCGAGATATTAAAAACTACAGGTGAGACTTTCAAGCCACCCAAAAACTTTAACGCCTTCAAAACAATTAGTGAATCACTTGCCCAAGCACCGTTTCCTGGCAGTGTTCCCTGCCGCGTTCTGTTGCAAACAAACTTAGTAGAAGCCAGCAAATATATTCCCGCTTATATAGCGACGCTCGAGCCTGTTGATGATGGTGTGATGCTCACGGTGATGGCACACCCAGAATGGTTCTGGCGCGTGGTTGTGTATTTGCTCGAGCTTCCCTACGCCGTGAAAGTGCTTGAGCCTACTGCTTTGAAAAAAGCCTTTGAGGACTTAGCAAAACGTGCAATAGAACTTGCCAAGGGAAATCTTGTCTAACTAACTAGGGCTCCGCACGAAACCGAGCCCAACCAGGTATGCGGATTTCTATCCCAGCACCAACCAAGTTTAGGTTGCTTCTCGCTAATCCACAAGGCATGTACACGCTGGTCTGTGGTGCGCGAAGCAAACAAGGAGAAACAATTATTGTTTTGCAAAAATTCTGGATAGTGTGTCAAAACGGCAATGCCTTCTTTAATCGTCAAAGGACTGCGGTTGGCTCGTAAAATCATTGTGAGTGCAATTTCTGGTGTGATGTTTAAGAAGGCTTTACTTTTTACTGTTGCGTTACTTCAGCATAGGTTGGCGTAAACAGCACCCAGGTTTTGAATGGCGTTAAATCAATGGGTTCCCCGAGACTTGTCGCAAATTGAATGCCACCATTGGGTGACCAATTTCCCGCAATCGCTTTCCCACGAACATAAAGTGTGGCGCGGCTACTCTCGAGCGGAATATACAGCCTACTCGCAGGATCATCAGGAATTTCCTTCGCCGTAATCGTTGCAACGAGCACAGCTTGGGCGTACACAGCTTGACCTGAAAAATCTACCGCGTCGTCTCCGTTGCGTATCCAGCGATATTGGTCTAAGTCTTCGATGTACTGAAAGCCGCTGTCATACGCGCCCGAATAATTTACCTTGATAGTTGTTGCTGCGCTCTCAGTGTCTTCGGGACGGAAAATCGTGCCACTCACGGGTCTCGAGCGGTTGAGCCTAAGTTTCGCCACGGCCTCACGCAACGAGCTGCCACTCGAGAACAAATTGTAAGGAGCTTCGCCACCTTCGCGTTTGAAAAGACCACCATTGTTATAGGCGTTAAGTGTAGGTATGCTGCCACGCTCAATGGCAGCCATCGCTTGTGGCGAACCACCATCATGCACGAGTACGCCATCCATATTGCTCGATAACGTGTGAAAGTAGTCTCTGGCACTTCGCACGGGGCCAACCCTCGAGGGGTCAACGCGGTCATACGTGGTCATAAGGCGCGTAGCACCACCTTCGACGGGCATCTCGACAACCATCGAGGCTTCTTGCAAGCCTGCTTGCGGATAACCAAAGGTGTTATCAATCATCACGTTGAGGGGGCGGTCACGGTTTTCGCGGTAGGGAGCTTGGGCGTAGGGCGCACCCGTGCCTTCACCTTCACCATCTGAACTGGCAGCTGCGCCTAAACCTTCGGTAGTAGCGTTCGGGTCTTCGGTGGTTTGACCTGAGGTGCTCGAGTTCCCCCCATCTTCCGGTGACGGCTGCCCCAGTGCATTTGTGTTCGCCTGCGCTGCACCGGGAAGTGTTGGGCCTGAAGTTCCGTCTTCACCGCTAGCGGCGGTGGCCGCACTCGAGTCCAATGCAGAGTCTGCATTGGATGCGCCAGGGGCAACACTCACTTGCGCTTGAGGTGCAGGAATTGTTTGGGCAGGTGTCACACTTGCTTTAGCGTTCGGGGCAGGAATAAATTCTGATGCACTGACACTCGAGCTGGCATTTGGTGAAGGAATCGTTTGGGCGGCACTAACCGTAGCTTGGGCATTGGGAAGAGGAACCGCTTCAGCTTCTGCAACATTAGCTGCTGCTTGGGGCTGAGGAATAGCCTGCGCCGCAGCCACACTGCTTTGTGCCTGCGGTTGCGGAATGGCTTGGGCTGCGCTCACACTTGCCTGACTTTGCGGTTGTGGAATGGCGACAGCTTCAGCCACACTCATTTCGGCTTGGGGTTGTGGAATAGCAATCGCCTCAGCAACACTTGTTTCAACCTGCGGCTGTGGAATCGTCTGAGACTCAGCTACACTGGCTTGCGCGTTTGGGGTAGGCAGGGGTTGCTCTGGTGCGATGTCAACACTTGCCTGCGTAGTGACATTAACGGCTGGCGCAACATCCACTTGGGGTGTGGGAGTTGGCAGTGCAATCGCTTGAGCTTCGGGGGTTGTTTCTACTGCCTCAATTTCTGGCAAGGTTGCGGTAGTTTCTTGGGTTTCAGGAAGTTCGGTTGAGACAGGCGGAGCTGCTTCTGCAACTTGGGGTTCTATTACCTCTGGTTGAGGTTCGGGTGCAGGTTGGGGTTCAGGGGCAGGGGCCGCTGGCTGCGGTTCGGGGGCGGGTGCCACCTCGGGCGTTGGTGCAGCTTCGGTGGGGGCGGGTGCCTCGGCAACGGGGGCTGAAGCCGGCGGAGCCTCGGGCGCACTTTGTGCCTGGGGCGTGCCAGCAGTTTCTGAGGCTACTAAAGGTTCAGCAGCAAGCGGTGCTGGTGCATCGGCAGCAGGTGCCAGCGTTTCTGTTTCTGAAAAGGCAGGTACGCCAACATCAATCACGAGGTAGGTCTCGAGTGGCTTTGGCTCTGGCAAACGGTACAACGCTAACAGCAAAAACAACAAAGCGTGTATAAACACGGATAACATCGCCGCTCGGCGTTTATCTTTGTTGTTAATATCTTGCTTTAGGTTGTTCTCTGGCACGTTGGTCATGGCTGGGTCTCTGTAATTACATAGGTCTCTTTTTATTGTGAATGAAACCTTAGCGAGAAGTTAGTTCGATATATGTGGGGAAGAGCCTTTAGCCGATGGTGTCATCGACGAATCGCTTAGCTCACCAAGTCATAACAGCATGATACGCTCGGTTAAAGGCTCTTCCTTAGCTTCCTGTGGCAATCGCAATCCTCTGCGCGCCTGCCCTTTTGATAATATCCATCACTTGTACCGAAAGACCGTGCAACACGTTTTTATCGGCACGAAGCACGACGACGCTAAAACCTGTTTGTTGCAAGGTTGCTTTGAGTTGCGCTTCCAGGTTTTCTACTGCTACTTGCGTATTTCCTAAAAAAACTTGATTCTGACTGTTAATCGTTACGCTTGGTGTTTCGGGTGACGTAATCGCTGCCGTTGTCGCTTGGGGCAAATCTACAGGCATACCTGATTGCGAAGTAATAAAGGTCATGGAGACCATAAAAAACATAATAAGGGTGAACGCCACATCTACCATCGGCGTAAGGTCAATGCCGATGCCACTCATGTCTAAGCGTTTACGTCTCGAGCGCATCGTTAACCTCGCACCGTTTCGTAGTCACCTTGACTTACGGAGGTTGGAGTTCTTATATCACTTCTGTCACGTTTACCCGCTACAGCTTGGGCAACATTGGACATGAGTTCTTCACGGCGACGTTCAATCTCGAGCAAGATCTTATCGACGCGGCTAGACAAATAGTTTTGTCCTATCACAACAGGAATCGCTACACTCAGCCCTGACGCGGTAGTAATGAGGGCCTCACTGATGCCTGCAGCCATCGCACCAGGGTCACCGGTTCCTTGCAGGGCAATAACATTAAAGGCTTGAATCATCCCTGTAACCGTACCGAGCAAACCAAGGAGCGTCGCAATTTGGGCAATGGTGTGAAGCGGTCTTAAACCACGTGACAATTCAGATTCTTCGACAAGATAACTTTCTTGAAAGGCAGCCTCCACAGCAGCGCGTCCATAGGGAAGTTTGAGCAGGGCGGCTTTCAAAACACGCGCGACAGGGCCACCATGCGTATCACAGGCAGCAAGGGCAGATTCTAAGTCACGGTCTTTCACCGCAGCATTGACACGCAACATGAGCGCGTCGGTCTCGAGTTTCTCCCGGTTGAGCTTAAAAAGTCGGTCGAAAAACACATACACCGCGTAGAGCGAAATAAGGACAATCGGTATCATGACGGGTCCGCCGTTAATTAGCCATTGCATGAAGACTCCCTTGCTGTGAACAGTCCAGGTGTGCAGGTTATGTCTGGTGTCACTGTTTTAGTCATCGTCAACCTCGTGATTAAGCCTAAAAAACTCCACCTAAATTTCAAAATACTTGGCACTCACTACCCAGCTAGCCTAACTTCGCAAGCCTTTCGCGGTATAGCCTTAAGGTAACCTAAGCCTGTGACCCTCGCACAGGGCCACATCTTGTAGGGACTTTAACTCAATGCTACCATTTCCATGAAGAGAGTAGTGATTTACACACGCCGCTATAAAGCCACACGCTGCTCTAAAGCCAAATGATACACCACATACCGCAGTGCTGTCATGTTAAAAAGATATCGCGTTAAGGATGTGAGAAGAAGAGTTAAGACGTAAAAGACGTTAAACGTTTCACCTTTAACGTCTTACGTTTTACAATTTTTGCTCTGTATGTTTTTGCAATGCACCTGTAAGGATAGGTTATACTCCGTTGGGTTTTTAACCCACAAAGACCTAAAACGAAGCTCGAGAGGCGTGCTATGAAGAGTGACTGGCAAGAACAGCAAGAAGGACTTTCTCTTTCCTCCTTCCTCCTTCCTCCTTCCTCCTATTTTTTTGGTGAACGCCCATGATTGGCGAAGAGATTAAGTTGTTTGCGGGTAGTGCAACCCACGACCTGGCCCAAAAAGTTGCCGACCATTTAGGTTTACCTCTTGCTCAAGGCAATATTACGCAATTTCCAGATGGTGAAAGTCGCGTGCTTATTGAAGAATCGGTGCGCGGTTGTGATTGCTATATTATTCAGTCCACCTGTGCACCTGTTAATCATAACGTCATGGAACTCCTTGTCTTCGTGGATGCGCTGCGCCGCGCTTCAGCCTGGCGTATTAATGCCGTAATTCCATATTTTGGCTATGCGCGCCAAGATAAAAAAGTACAGGCGAGGGAACCGATTACGGCAAAACTTGTCGCTAATATGCTCGAGAAAGCCGGCATCCACCGGGTTATTACGGTAGACCTGCATGCAGGACAAATCCAGGGCTTCTTCGATGTCCCCGTTGACCACCTCACCGCCCTCGATATTTTGAGCGGCTATCTCAAAAAAACCGATCTCAGCCAAAGCATCATTGTTTCACCTGACGTAGGCCGCGCCACCGAAGGACGCAGACTTGCTAATACCCTCGGGCTCGACCTCGCCATTCTTTACAAACGTCGCCGCAGTCCCACCGAAACCGAAGTTTCACACGTCATTGGTGAAGTTAGCGGCAAACGCCCCATCATGATTGACGACATGATTTCTACCGCCGGCACCGTAGCCAGAACCGTCGAGGGCTTAGTCGAGCTCGGGGCCGTTCCCGAAATTACTCTAGCTGCCACGCACCCAGTTTTCGTCCCACCTGCGATTGACCGCCTTTCTCATCCTGCGATTAAAGAAGTCATTGTCACAGATACCATTCCATACACGGGTCATCTCGGCAAGATTAACGTGCTTTCCGTCGCCCCGTTGATTGCCTCGGCAGTTCGCAACGTTCACGATAATCAGTCGGTAAGTCAGCTTTTCTCTGCCCCGACACGGGGTTGAGCCTCCCTACACTTTTGTTGTATACTGCCAAGGCTTTGGAGGCTTTAACATGGAATTAGTCGCACAAAAACGTCAAGCAGGCAAAACTAACCGCGGTCAGGGCTCTTTGCCTGGCATTGTTTATAACAAGGAAATGAATGTCCCCGTTTCTGTAGAGATGAAAGCATTTGACAAAGTGTTTAGAAGTCAGGGAACCTCGAGCATCATTGATCTCAATATTGACGGTCAAAATCAAGAGGTCTTGGTCAAAGCTGTTCAGATGGACAAGCGTAAACGCATCCCCCAACACGTTGATTTTTACGCCGTGAAGGCAGGTCAAGCCGTCGAGGTAAACATCCCCATTACACTGGTTGGCACTGCCGAAGGTGTGCGCGATGGTGGTGTATTAGACGTGCAAAAACGCGATGTACTTATTAGCATTTTGCCCCGTCTCATCCCCCAACATATTGATGTAGACATCAGTACCCTAAAAATCGGTGACTCGCTCCACGTGCGCGACCTCAAGAGTACCTTGCCTACAGAAGCAGAAATCCTCGATGATGAAGATATAACGGTTGCCGCCGTCGTACCCCCACGCGTCGAAGAGCCTACGGCTCCTGTTGTACCTGCTGGCACCGAACCTGAAGTCATTGCCAAAGGTAAGAAAGAAGAAGAAGGCGAAGAGTAGTATTACGCTGTCATGTTAAGCGACTCTTGAATTACATTTGTGTTTTGGTTCGTTTGAGTTGCTCTAGCATCAACGGAGCAAAATATCTTTTTACACAACCGAGATATTTTGCTCCGTTTACTTTTAAGTGCCTCCATATTGAGTTTGCAGGAAGCTCACCTTTAGCAAGGGGCTAAAGCCCGTTGTTAAAGCCTATGCTTTATAATTCTGCAATCTTACTATGGGAATACTTAGGTTCAAGATTTATACAGATTTCTGTTTTCTGTAAATAATAGGGTTATCTGTAAAAGACAACGGGCGCAAAACAAACGTTAAAGCATTACGTCTTACATTTAACGCTTCACTTTTCACTTGTTGCCATCAAAAAATAGCCAACTCCAAACTCAGATGCAATAACTATTGGAACTATTTATGTCACTTAAACTTATTGTTGGTCTAGGAAACCCTGGTGTGCGCTATGCCCACACGCGACATAATGCTGGGTTTATGGTACTTGATGAACTCGCACGAAAGCACGCACTAAATTTTCGCACGGGCAAATTAGCAGAAGAAACAAAATTTGGGCAAATCACCCTGATAAAACCAAGCACGTTTATGAATTTATCCGGCCAAGCCGTACAAGCCTATGGAACCAAACTTGGCTTAAAACCTGAAGAGATTTTGCTCGTTCACGACGATTTAGACATGCCCCTGGGCAAATTACGCTTTAAGCAAAATGGTGGCGCAGGCGGACAGCGCGGCGTGCAAGATACGCTTGAGCGCATCGGCGCAAATTTTCTGAGGTTAAAAATTGGCATCAGTCGTCCACCCGAACGCTGGACGGTAGAAAATTGGGTACTCAGCAAATTCTCTGAAGAAGAACAACCTTTACTCCATAACGTTATTACGGCAAGTGCGGATGCCCTCGAGCGACTTTTGGCTGAGGGTTTAAAGCGTGCGATGAACTATACGAACGGCTTAAATTTATCTGAAGAAGTTCCAAAAAACTAAATTAACTTGCCTTGGTACTCGAGCAGTAACGCACAAGCCGCTGTAAACTGCTTCGAGACAGAGCCAATATCAAAGACTGTGCTTGGTGTAATAGGAATATCGTACTCGAGATTCGCCAAACCATACCCGCGTTTTATGTAAGATTGGGTAAAATGTGAAGCATAAAACCTTTAGAGAAAAAAGTCGCGCTTGTTACAGGAGCCTCGAGAAGCATCGGTGCTGAAGTCGCCAAGAAACTTGCCGAGCAAGGTGCCAATATAGTTTTGAACTACCGCAGTAAAGCAGCTCGAGCTGAAGCAGTTACAAAAGAAGTTATGGCAACGGGGCCTTACATCCACATATCTAAAAAGTAATACGCAAAACCACCACTGCCCACTGCCATGAGTAAATACACGAAAACTTTTACACCGATAAAAATATTATCGGCTCGATTTATACCCATTGGGTCACTCCAGAGCCAGGCTCCTATAAAAAAGTGAACGATGCTTTCTGCAAAGTCCTCGAGGTTGTAGAAGAACGTGCGAAAAAATAACACCGCGACAACAAACCCAACACTAACTGCTAAGCCAATCGCCATAAAATGTGAACTCCCATGCTCCATACCGCCAAGTCTAGGGTGACGCAGTAAAAAGTGCAGTGAGAAATGTACGTGAGAGCCTTGAGGTTGTCTTAAGGCGAGGAGGTTGTTTTAAGGCGAGGAGGTTGTGTTGAGGCGAGGGGGTTGTCTCAAGGCAAGGGGTTGCCTTGAGGGGAGAAGTAAAAACGAAGGATCAAACTAACGAAGGATCAAACTTTCGATGTTTCTTTTTCTAGCTTTAGATCATAATCTTCAAACCGTCGTGAGCATACCGCGTTGTTCCTGGTGGGCTTTTTCGTCTATCAATATTATGACCAATATGGGTAAACGCTATTTGCCTGGGTTTCAACTGCTGTAAAAGTTCGAGAGCTTCCTGCACGTCATAAACACTGCGGGACTCGAGCTTCGCTGCCTCTTTATAGTTGCGTTAACTCTCGGTTTGCAATAAGTGACGTAAACCCAAAATGTTCTGCACGGCGTTTGGCAAAGTGTTTGAGTTCGGCGTTGTCAGCATAATCGAGGGTATAGACAGGAATAGCTTTACGTTTTAGCTCGAGAGCTACGGTTGCACTCCAAGCAAGTTCGTGTTTGGGCGAAATCGCGTAGCCACCTTTCGGTTGCCAACGGGTGCTAAACGCTTCAAAGACTACACCGCTTACAAAGTCTAAAAGTTCGGGCATGAGTTGAAAACCACGATTGGCTAAGAGGGTACGCTGTTGTGCATTTCCATCGGTAGGTTTACTCACATTTGTCGTGTTGGCAAGATTGCGAATTTCAGTAATAAGCTCGAGGATTTCTAAGCGGTGTAGTGGGGTGAGGGCATCCTTCTCGAGCCCATCTAAAAACACCCCCCCAAAGCCAAGTTCAAAAATAGTTTTCACTTGTTCTAACAGGGGTTGTGTCCAGGTTGTTCCAGATTTAACAATTGGTTTTATCCGAGCGGCTGTTTCTTTAGAAAAATTTGTTTTCGTTTGCCAAGGTTTGCTAGGCTGCTTGCCACTTAAATCTAGATAGGCTAGCGTTTCTACGCTGTGACGGCACAACCAGTTGAGTTCTAAGGAGGTGTAATGATCAGGTTGTAAGACAGCGCGGTTATAGCGGCTAAGTGCAGCCATATTCCCTTTACCATAATAGAAAACCATAGGCGGACGAAGTGACGGAGACGACGGTGGCAGTGACAAAGACATGACGTAGACCTCGAGAAATAAATAGATGGTGTTGCTTAAGCATTAGGGTCAGCAGCTTTCATGTAGCAGCAAAGTAAGTTTGCTTTGCATCTATCCTAAAAAAGGGTTGCTTGAGGTTTAGAATAAATACATAGAACCTATCCGAAATCCTAACCATTTATCTTCCTGAAAAGATGTGATTTGAGTTCCAGGATAGATTCTTAAAGTAAACTAACGCCGTAGCGTTCAATCTTTAATATATATAACACCACACCAATGCCTAGTATGGCGGTGAGGGCAATCACAACGAGTAGGAAGGGCAAGCCGATGAGCACGCATAATGAAGCGATGCTAAAGACACATGCAGGGAACACAACACCTTGAAACCCTAGCAGCAAAAAGCTAAGCCCTAGCGCAAGGTTAAAAAGTACAAGGTGCAGTGGTGTTTCGTGCAGTGGCAAAAGGTAGCTAAGAAAAAGCAAAATCCCTACAAATAAAATAATGCTCAGAAGGTGCAGAAAAAAATCCAGTGAGCGAAACACTCTTACCTGAAATTCTTCATTCGATTTTGCGAACCACAGTGCGTCGGCAATACTGAGCTTGAGCGAGGTCTCGAGCCAATTTGTCACTAACAGTGTCACAGCAGCAATAATAAACGTGCTGAGGGGGTAAGAACTCGAGGCAACAAGGTGAGACAGTAAAAGACTCTGCCCTAATCCTAAGAGCGCAGGAAAAGCAAACGTCTTCCAACTCGAGCTAGGGAGGCGCATTTTTTTTTGTTTGCGTGAAGTCTTACGTGGAAGGAACCAAGGTGCTAGCAAAACCAAACTTGCAACACTAACCATGAAAAGCGAAATGCTAAACGGTAAAGCAAACGCGCCCAATGCCAACGCAACTACCAGCACGTGTCGCAAAGGTAATGGGACAATGAAGTGTTTTAAAAACTTTGCAGACGAAACAGACAAAGGCAGTGACCAAAAGGTAGCAGGTAACTGCCACCAGAGCAATCCAAGGATGGTATGGAGCAAGATGTGCTGCGTCTCAAAAGAGTCACGATTAGAAAACCACAAACTGCCTATCACACCCAAAAAGCCCATCACCAACATGATGCGGAAGCCTCGTTGTTGCACCTGACTCCCCGCTAACGAGCGCAAAAGATACGAACCCCCAAGTGACCAAGCCAACAACCAAGAAAAAAGTGGTAAAGGAGGTGGGAGCTGAAAGACATAATAAAGAGCTACGGTGACGACAAAAGCAAAACAGGTTGGAACTTGCCACCACAAAGGCGTGCGAACGCTATGTTGCGGCACGATGAGGTGTGGACGGCGTGGCGTGATAGCAAAGAGGTGTTCAGCAAGTTCAAAGGTGCTAGTCAAACCAAACTCACGCTCGACGCGGTAGTGGTTATACCCAAGGCTCTCGAGTTGTGCTGCTAGCTCGAGCGGGTCGGTGGCGTTGCGGCACACATGATAAAGCTGCCGCGCTAAGCGGTTGAGGGCAGCGTGTCCACGCCGCTCCCGTCCAAGCCAAGCTGCGTCCGAGGTCATGTTTGATTTCCGTTGTGTTGGGTTCCATTATGCTGGTTTCCGTTGTGTCGGGTTCCGTCGTGGTGGCTAGTGTAAATATCTTTAGGATAGAGCGTCGGACGGGCTTTAGGTTTCAGTTTGGGACGATAATCGTTGGCACGGTTTGCGTAGTCAATAATGACATGAA
Source organism: Trueperaceae bacterium (assembly GCA_051649365.1). Lineage (GTDB taxonomy): Bacteria > Deinococcota > Deinococci > Deinococcales > Trueperaceae > CAVTAE01. The sequence goes on along the minus strand of JBOFGY010000135.1, from coordinate 8,556 downwards.
TGTCCGTGTTGAAGAGGTTGCGCTGCCTGTCACTAAACTGCCCGTCGCTAAATTCACTAAATTGTCCATTATTAAAAACGGGTAGATCCCTAGGGCGCACGGGGCGAATAAGGTCGTCGTAGAGTTCACCGTAACGGAGCAGCATCGTGTCTAAGCTAAAGAGTTTGGCCCTAGCTTTAGCACGGCGACCCAGTTTAAGACGCTCTTCGGGATGCTCGAGCAAGTCAATGAGAGCTCCAGCAAGTGCCGTGGGACTTTGTGCGGGTACGGTGCGCCCCGCATCCTGCAAAAGTTCGTGAACGCTGCTGACGCGCGTGGCCACAACGGCCTTGCCAAGAGCCATCGCTTCTAACACTCGTAAAGGAAAGCCCTCAGATTTACTCGAGGACACCACGATATCTGCACCAGCAAAGGCTTCGCTGCTGGGGGCAGAACCCTCGAAACTCACAGATGCGCCAAGTCCAAGCTTTATAATGTTTTTTTGCAAATGTGTTTGGTAACGCGGTTGTGTAACAGGGCCAAACAGTTTAAGCCGCACTTCGGGCTGTTGTTGCTTCACTTGCCACAACGCAGCAAGGAGTGTTTCTAAATCTTTGAGAGGTTCTATGCATCCAAACCACACGAGGGTAGGCTGGGTCTCTTCGCTTTCGAGGTCTTCCTCGAGGTCTGAATCCTCCAAGACCACCTCGGATGTTTCCCAGGGTTCAGGAGCAGTAACTAGCTCAATGTCTTTGTTATGTAAAGAGTTATGTAAAGACGAACTTTTCAAATCTTCAACAAGTTGCGTTGCTTTAGCAGGCTTGGTTGCCTGAGCAGACTTGGTCGCTTTTGTTTTTATTGTTCCTTTTCCTTTGGTTGCAAGACTCTCAGGCGGCGGTATAGATAAAGCTACTCCATTTGGAATCACCTGAGTGCGCTCCCTGGGGGCGGCAAAACGTAGTTGCCAGGCACGGTTAAATTCACTCACGGCAACGATGCGGTCTGCCTGCCAGTAAATAAGCCGCGCAAGCAGTTCATAAAAACGTGTTTGAAAGCGTTTTAGGGCCGGCACATCTGTTTTTGACTCTTTAAGATAGCGTTCGCGCAAAGCACTGTGATGTTCAGTAAGAAGAAGTGGCACACCGTGAAGCTGTGAGGCTAACCAAGCTGGTACAGCTCCCAGAGAATTCACCGTCGTGTGAATGAGGTCTGTTTTAGGTGGAACCCTTAGTAGGGGTGTTAAGTTTTGCCTTAGCCAACCGAGACAAAGTGCGATTTCTGCCAGCGACGGTGTGTAGGGCAAACTTGGCTGCAAGAGGCTCTGAACGCGCTGCCATACATGACGCTCATCGAAGAGCGGCCACACGTTGATTTCTTGACCCAGCAAAGCTAAATCGTGCAGCCCCTTTGCAAAGCGGGGTAAATCGTGATTTAAGAAAAGCAGCAACGACCCTAAAGCCTGGTGAAAACGTTCGCGTTCCTCTGCGCTGGCTTCGCGGACATGCGGACGTGGTACACCAAGTTGGATGCGAATAAGCCGCTCGAGATTCAGGGGACGTGCAAAGGTCGTCTGGCGTGGACGCACGAGCGGCCCCATACTCAGCGAAAACACGACAAACTGATATTCAGGCAAGCCCGTGATCAGGTCGTTCGCCCAATGACTGACCGCCGACACATCGTGTGGATAGCTTTTTTCCGTAACAAAAAGGACACGCACACCCAAACCCCTGACACTCTGTTTCTAGAAAAAGCCCTGTCTCTGAAAAAATTCATGCTGTAAATATGTAGGTTAAATCCCCCACCTACAAGACTACCGTGTTTTGGCAAAGTGTCAAGAGGATAACAAACGTATGCTTGCAAATTGAGGGTAGTAAAAGGTTAACTAGGAAGTGTAAGGCAGATGACGAAGGAGAAAACTTAAAAACTTTAAAGGCTCTCTGTCCTAGTCCTCTGCCCTTGCCCTCTGCCCTTGCCCTCTGCCCTTGCCCTCTGCCCCCTCGAGCAGCAGCATCACCAGCACCGTAAGCACCATGAGAACAAAGGCTAAAACAAGCGCAGAACCATAAGAGCTAAGCCCAGGTCTACCCAAACGGTCAGCGATGGCGATGGGCAAGGTCGCAAAGCGTTGGTTTTGAATCACGAGACCTGCCCCAAATTCACCGAGCGATATGGCAAAAGCAAAACTTGCTGCCGTAACGAGAGACGGACGCAGCAACGGCAATTCGACGCGCCAAAGCTGGTGCCAGGGTGAAGCACCCAAGGTTGCTGCCGCACCCGAAAGGTTAGGTGGCAAACCTCGCAGGGCAGGTAACAAACTATGTGTAACAAACGGAAAGGCGAGTAGCGTGTGCGCCAACGTAAGCCCCCAAGGACTGGTTCGTAGCAAGGGAAAGGCCAACAAATAACCGAGTCCCAACGTAATCGCACTGGTTGCAAGTGGCAACAAACTGATGTTATCGAGCCACGTCCAACCGCCGCGCACGACTGCGTAAGCACAGGCAAACCCAAGGAGGAGTGCTAGGCACATACTCGAGACCGCAAAGCGCAACGAGTTAAAAACAGCCTGTCCTGCACCTGCAAATCCCAGCGTGCGCGAGGCTTCGAGCAAACTCCTCACGTTACCCAAGCTCGGAAACCGCCCCTCAGCGGTAAAAGCCCCAAGGGTTAAAGCTAGAAGAGGTGCCAGCAGTAAAACGCAACTCGTGAACATCGTTAGGAAAAGCCAGAGTCGCGTTAAACCTCGAGCCTTCTGTAACGGCCGCTGACCACTTAAGGATGTGCTGAGTTTGCGTTGCAGCCCTGTATAAAAGAATGTCAAACCTCCAACAACCACGAGTTGCAGGAGTGCCAGAACACTCGCGCTCGGCCAGTCCAGCAGTAGGCTCGAGGTCAGACGATAAATTTGCACCTCGAGGGTGGCAAACTGTACGGAAGGTGTAAGCAGGATTATCACACCAAAACTCGTAAAGCAAAACACAAACACGAGCGCAGCCGCAGATAAAATTGCGGGTGCCGCCACAGGTAAAGTCACTCTGTAAAGGGTTTGCCAAAACCCAGCACCGAGCATCGCCGCCGCCTCACGGAGTTTCGCACCTTGTCCTTCGAGAAATGCACTCACGACGCGCACTACGACGACATAGTTGTAAAACACGTGTGCTAGTAAAAGAAGCGTGAAGGTGTCACGCAAATTAATTCCCAAAAAGCCGCGCGGTCCGATAAGACTTAGGAGCCCTATGGCGACAACAACTATCGGCATGACAAAAGGCAGCGTGAGAAGGGCCTTAAAAAATCTTTTACCCCAAAAGGTGTACCGCGCAAAGAGGAACGCACTTGGTAACGCCAAACTAACCGTGAGTAGCGTCGAGAGACTGGCTTGGTAGAAGGTGAACAGAAGACGCTCGAGGTAAAACGGATTTTGTAGCACCTCACGCAAAGCCGCCACAGTAAAGCCACGTTGCAAGATGATTCCAAGGGGATATAGAAAAAAAACGACCAAAAAAAGCGTGACCAAACCACCACAAAGATGAGGAAACCAGCGCACGAGACCTAGAGTCTATCCCCCTAGCCTATATCCCCAATGTCTCGGGGGTTCACCATTGCAGAAGGCTAAAGGTGAACTTTCATGAAAGATTTCCTGTTCTTGCGGCTCACAATGACATCCTGCTCTCAACATCTCAAGGGTTCCCTTGCTAAAATACGCCCATGAACGTTCTTAAGATTCTTCAGGGCTTGTTCTTGGTGGCACTCACACTAGCGTTGTCTGTAACAGGATTACTGACTGCTTCAGCCTTTAAGTGGGCTAATGATATTCAAACGGACCCCGCTCTCGATTTAGCACAGCTCGATACCGATACCTCATCGTTTGCGGCAACATCGCAAGTCTTTGATAGAAACAATTCGCGTATTGGCGAAATCTTGCCTTACAGCGAAACCCTCGAGACGACGAACCGCATTCCCGTGACGCTCGAGCAAGTCTCCCCTGCAGCCTTGCAAGCCATCATGGGCTATGAAGACAGCGACTTTTTTGCTCACTACGGTTTTGACTTACCCGGCATCGCCAAAGCGTTCTACGAACAGTTTTTTGGTTCGCAGGGACGGGGTGGTTCCACTATCACCACGCAGGTTATTAAAAACGAATTATTGTCTGAGCAAGCCACTGACAGGTCACTCGAGCGCAAAGTTAAGGAAGTCATGCTCGCAGTTGAACTCGAGAGCCGCCTTACAAAGCCAGAAATTTTGCAACGTTACATCAATGTGGTTTATTGGGGCGGTAATGTGCGCGGCATTCACGCCGCAGCCCAGGCTTATTTTAATAAAAACCCTATTGACCTTACCCTCGCGGAAGGGCTTTATTTGGCAAGACTTATCCCATCACCAGGAAATTTCCATGACGACTTCGCTACATCTAGAAAAACCATGCGAACCATCTTAGACCGTATGGTTCGGAACGGCACTATTAGTAAAGATATGGCAAACCGTGCTTGGAAAGAAAAACTACAACCTAAAGGTTGGAAGGTTGACTATGACAATGAAGGAAATGTATTAAGCGCAGAACCAACAGGTGAAGACATTATTGCAAAGACAACGATTAGCACATCTGACCCCATGTACGGACAAGTCAACATTGCCGTGCGGAACTGGATACGTGATAAGTATGGGTTGTCGTTATTGCAAAAAGGTGGTCTAAAAATTTACACGACCATTGACCCCCAAGCGCAACGCGCCGCCGAAGAGGCCTCGCTCAATGCCGAAGTACCACCTGGCGCACAACTGGCCTTTGTTGGTATAGACCCAGCTACAGGTGAAGTCTTGGCCATGATGGGTGAAAAACGTGTGGCAGGCGAAACCCCTAAAGAACTCAACCGAGCTTTGCAGTCTGCACGCCAACCAGGCAGTTCGTTTAAGCCGATTGCTTTTGCTACGGCGATGGAAGTGGCAGGGTTTACACAAGCCACGGTCATGGTTGACCAACCCACCGCTTTCAAAGTAACAGGACAAGATGATTACAAACCTGGCAATCACGATAAAAAATTTATGGGTGCCATGACTGTGCGACAAGCTCTTAATAAATCACGTAATATACCTGCTATTAAAGCTCTAGAAGCTGCTACAGCCGACGCTGTTGTAGCGAGGGCAAAAGAGCTAGGCTATGAAAATGTTTTACCCGTCTGGTCACTGGCTTTAGGGTCTATTGAAGCAACACCCCTCCAACACGCTGGTGCCTACAGCGCATTTGCAAATGGCGGTATTAAGATGGAAGAGCATTATATTAAACGCATCGAAGACGCAAATGGCAGAGTGATTTACGAAGCCAAACCTCGCTCGAGAAAAGTTTGGTCACCACAAACCGCCTACATTATGCTCGACACCCTCCATGGCAATGTTGTAGACGCAAGTGCATTTAGTCTTCGTGCTGCCATTGAGGGGCGTTGGGTTGCAGGCAAAACAGGTACAACAAATGAGGAGCGTGATATCTGGTTTGTAGGTATGACTCCCGGCATGGTGTCGGCGGTCTGGATTGGGTTTGACAACAATGATCCTATTCCTAAAGAAATAGACCCTGCGCTCACAAGGGCAGGAGACGGGGATGTAGGAAGTTCGCGCCAGCCCGTCTACATCTGGAAGGAATTTGTAGAAGCAGCCCTGCGCGGTAAACCCGCTGGGGAATTTCCGGTGCCAGAAGGTATTACTTTTAGAAATATGGATTTGACGACGGGTGGCTCTGGCGGTACACGGGCCGCTTTTGACGTAAATACACAGCTTAATAGTTCAGGGTTGCAATCCCAAATGACGATTGAAGTACCTTTTGATAAATGTGCGAACAAACGTGCTGTGTCTACCACAACCCGAGACTGCCTCGAGATTCGGCCCATACGCGCGAGCGAAATTGGTAGTCATATCAATCAATGAATTACGCAACGCTGTTAGCCCTCTTGGCCGCTCTGTCATTTACACTGCCCCTATTGGTGCAACTCGGTGAAAGTGCCGGTGTCTCGAGAAACTCGGGCATCGCTGTAACCTTGCTTTTCGTTCTCTTTTTGGTAGCCTGGCTTCTCTTACGCCGACCCCTCAAAAAGCAATCAGAGACAAGCAGCATGGACACCGTAAATAATTTAGAAAGTTCAAAAGAAGAAAAGAAAACTTAGAGACAAGAAACAAGGAATACGAGTGAGAATATTTCTTTTGGCTCCTATCTCCTGTCCCTATTTATAACTATTTCTTCCGCATTTTACTCAGTAGCATGGCCCCACCTAGGGCCATACCTACTTTGGCAACATCATCTTTCAGATCCACTTTACCATCGCGGTTACTGTCTAAAAATTTGCTGATGTTGCTGGCTTCAGGCACGTTTTTCTCAATGGCCTGGCGGTCATTATCTAAAACTTTGGCTAAGCCACCCGCATCTAAACCCTGCTGACGTTTAACTTTGCCGAGCGCACCCATCACCATAGGAGCTAACATGCCCATTAGCGCACCGACTTTACCCGCGTCGAGACCAGTAGCTTTGCTCACCCCTTGTTGAATTTGTGGAACATTGCCGCCACCCAACATATTGCCAAGAATGCCAGCGACATTGCTTGCCCTGGAGCTTGTGGGAGCCGTTCCGAGAAGCCCACCTAACATATTCGCCGTATTACTATTGCCACCACCCAATAAACCGGTGAGTAAATCTGCGCCACCACCTTTTTGAGCTCCTCCGCCACCCATAAGACCGCCTAAAACTGAAGCGGTACCGCCACTACCCAACACAGCACCAAGCAAATTTCCCACTTGGTTGCCCTGAGCACCACCTAAAAGACCTGAAAGCAAATCTCCACCCTGCCCGCCACTGACAACCCCAGCCAAGGGATGGTTTTTGGCATCTGCGCCGCCCAACATGCCGGTGATGTGTTCGAGCATACTGCCGTCGTGGTCACGCTCGAGGGCTTGCGATAATTTCATCGAACCTTCGGGATTGCTGGCAGTGTTTTTAGCTAAACCACCTACCATCATAGGGAGAAGCGCAGATAGGGCCTGCTCCGTTTGTTTTTCATCTGCCCCAATTTGCTTGCCCATACCCCGAACGACCTCGGGACTTAGTTGTTGCGTCAATGTATCTAAAAGTGATGCCATTTCATTTCCTCCTCGAAGAAATATTAATAAATCGGAAGAAGAGTTTAGCACTGCCTGCACTATAAAACTCTGCTGAAGTTCACAGAAGCAGAGCAGCTATGGCAAAGGGTAAAGGCTAAAATCCTTCAAAGCCTTTTGTCTTTAGAGTTGAATCTTTCAGGATTGAGTGGAAAACCTCACACTTAGGTTTGCTAGCTGGTTCAACTTACTGAATCGTCAACTTCAGAATCGCGTCCACTCCGCGGCCATCTTTTTGAACCTCGATAATAACCTCTTGGTCTGTTACCGGAACTGCTGCTGCATCTATGGCAAGCGTCAGCGGACGATTTGTAATCCCTGCGGGCAAACTAAGTGGCGTTGCGCTCACACCTGTAGGCGGGCTAATGAGCGTGACGGTTGCCGCTTCCGAACCCAAATCAAAGCCTGTGATAGGCGTAAGGGTGACAGTGGTTGTGCCGGTACTCCCCCTAACGATCGTTAGCGTGTCGGGCTCGAGCGTAATGTTAAATCGTTTAGTGGCCTCGAGGGCGACCTGCTCACAACCACTTAAACTTAAAACAAAGACTAAGAACAACAACATCCTGAACTTTGGCATAATCCTCCGTGTTGTAAACCAACGTGCTGATTAAAAGTTTAGCATCAAAGATATTAAAGCAAAAAAAATGCGTCCTTTCGGACGCTGATACATTTAAGTATACGCCCGTATACAGTATTCGTCAAGTCTATGCGCCAGGTTCGCATATAACTCGCGTTATGCAAGCATTTTAGCAAGTCTGAGTAAAGATTTTTGGCTCGAGATTTCTGTGGATGTTTTGGGGTGGCTCGAGAAATTCTAAGCTTTTACCGAAACTATTCACAGGGCAAGTATTCTACGCAAGCCTTCATCAACCTCTAGCAATTCCACGACTCATTGAGACACATACCCGCAATGATGGAAAGCATTTTTAACCTCGCTAGGCAGGACAGACAAGACCGCATCCTCGAAGGTTTTGATGAGTTTTGGTAAGGAGTCAGGTCGCAGTTTACGAATGAAGGCTTTGAGTTTAGCGAAGAGATGTTCGATAGGGTTGAAGTCAGGGGAATCGGTTGGGAGATACAGCACGCTACACTTTTTGCTTTCGATGAGCGTTTGAACGGCGTGGTTGTGGTGGATGGTGACGTTATCCATGAGGATGATGTGCCCAGGCTCGAGGGTGGGCAGTAAGACGTGTTCAACCTAGCTCAGAAAGGCGGCAGGATCAACCGACCCTTCATGGAGGCGGCAGGCTTCAGCGTTCCTGCCTCGGCTGGTGAGAGCTGCGAGTAACCTGACGTTCCCTTTACGTTGCTTGGGTGCGGTGTCGTCGATGCGCCCACCACCCAGAACACGAGCGTACAACCAACCGTGTCATCCCTAACCAGCCGGACGTTTCATCCAGAAATACCCGCTTGTCAGGGGCGAGGTTTAAGACAGCTTCCCGCCAG
>JBOFGY010000134.1:0-3814 GCA_051649365.1 Trueperaceae bacterium | reverse complement strand
GGCGACAAGGTTGGAGACAACACAACACCAACAAATCACTCATTAATTCAATTCAGGCACGATCTCTTGCGACCAACTGTCTTCCATCAGCATTCTGAAGGACATACCGCCCGACGCTGCTTCCAATGTAAGCTTTCCGACATCCACCGCCGTCTTGACATGCTCAGTTAAAAGCTCAAACAAACGACGTTTGTACTCAGTGTCGTCGTTGCCTTTTAAATGCTCGCCCTTGGTTTCCAACACCGAGAAACGGTAATTACCTGAGCTAGGCTGTTCGACGCACACCAATAAGTCAGGGTAAACCTTTTGCTTTTGCCATCCTTGTAGGCTGTACTCACGCTGATTTACCGCAATGCGATGCCACCAATACACAGATTCTTGTTTGTCCAAATACCAGGCTGTGTCTCGCTCTAAATTGTTAAGCCCATTTTGATAGACCTTTTCGAACAGGCTTTTTTCGAGTTCAGATCCATCTTTGCGGCGAAGCACCTGATCATGCTCACTGACGCTTACGTCTATGGTTTGCGCCAGTTCCCAATTTAGCTTTTCGTTATCTGAAGCAAGCAGGCGCAGGGAGATATTCCCCTTGTCCAACTTAGACCTGAAGATTTGCTCCGACAATTGAGCAACCTGTTGTTTAATGTCGCGCTTCATCTCTTTGAGTAGCTCAAGGCGGTTAGTAAACAACGCCTCCTCAGAAACACCATTACCACGCAAGATGTCTAATGTCTGTTTTAACACCCGCATGGCTTGCCATGGGTTTGGAATAACATCGGTGAGCTGTCTTACCATAAACGAGATATCTAGACCTGCACTGGGGTCAAACTCGATGTTTTCGTGTACTGGATCGGCCAAGTCCAATTCGCCTTGGTTATCCTTTGCCATTTTGTAGTCGATACGGGCAATCGTGCGCTGTAACTTATCGTTCACTAACTGGAAGTTCTCTGCATTGAAATAACACAGCGACTCCCAATCCAGGTCACCCAGCACATCCCGTTCATAGTCAAACAAACGGTAGCCGTCTTTGTACCCAGCATCACGATGTAAAACCCGAGGCAAGAATATTTTCGGTAAACTACGAAAACGCTCTCTTCGCAATAACGTTTCTTTACTTACCACAGTGGCAGGTTTATTGGCTTCCGAGGCTTTAACCTGATTCGCCACATCACCCATCCCTTCTTCTTCTAACCCTTGCTTAACACCCGCAACGGCTTCCATCACGTCTTGATCAAAGGTGAAGACATAACACTCATCTAAACTTGCTTTTTGCGTCAATCGCGCATGGGGTTGACGAAGTACCCGGCCAATCATTTGGGTGATAGCCGTTTTTGCGGTCATTTTAGATAACACGGTTAACACATAAGCAAAGGGGCAATCCCAACCTTCACGCAGCGCATCTTTTGTGATGATGTATTTAACGGGGCACATTTCGCTGAGCAAGTCATCATCACCCAACTCGTCTTTATCAGACGTTTTCAGGCGAATTTCATTTTCATTCACGCCCAGTTTTTCAATCAAATACTCGCGGGCGTCTTCCGCATGCACAAAGGCGGAATCACGCTGGTCTTTACCTGTACGCTCAACACGGATCAGCATGATGGGGCGAATGTAACGACCGGTTTCGTTTTGTAGCTGCCCGGCATCCTGTTCAAGCTCAGCCAATTTAGCGTGCGCAAGTGACAAGGTATGCTTCCACTCACTTTTGTCTTCGTTGATTAAGTTAATGGGTAACTTAATCATTTGCTCATCTTTCAGTGCTTGCCCAGACACATTCACCAGCACATTTGAATGATGTTTACCGTTTGCGTTCGGCGTTGCCGAGAGCTCAAGAATAAACTTAGGATTGAAACCACAAAGCGTATCTCTGGCCGTTTCGCTGTATGCCTTGTGGCCTTCATCAACAATAATAATGGGCCGTACTATACGTAACACATTGCCCAAGCTTTGTTTGACTGACACTGAGCCTGGGGCTATGCCTTCTTGCCAACCGTAATCGGATAGATCGTTACAATCTAAATTGCGAATACTGTTCAGCAACGCCTCATTGGCAGTGGTGTCATCTTCAATGGGGAAGAAGGTGGTAAATCGCCCGCTATCACGGAACATGCGCAAGGTTTCTTTAGATTGACGCGCACTGGATTGCAGCATCAACAACATAACGCACAGGTTTTCGTCGGTATCCCGCTTGGTAAATGCATCGTTCTTTTCGAGCATTTTTACCCGCCCACCCGAAGCACGTTCAAGCATTTGCCGATACGGATGCTCACGATTGGCCAACTGTTTCCAGGTTTGTTTGTAAATGGCATCCGATGGCACCACCCAGAGCACCATACCGGTTTGTTGCGTAAACAAATCCGTTTGCAGGCGCTCAACCGCGGCAACGCCAAGTAAGGTTTTACCGCCACCCGTCGGCACTTTCAGACATACATTAGGAATTGGCCGCTCTAAGCCGTCAAATCTTGTGACATAAGGCGCAGGCACCAAGTGACCGCTCTTGTCTTTAAGTAGGTCAATACGGCGCTCCTGTACCAGAGCTTCCCACGTGTCTTTGGCGTAATCGGTTAAGCGAGCCTCTTTGCCTTTCATTTTCTGAAAAGCAACAAAGTCTTCCGCTTCTTCCTTGGTGTCGGCCAGCTTTTTTAAGTAATAATCCAGCTTATCCAGCACACCGTTTTGGTAGTCTTTTAACTCCATGTTACGCCCCCATAATGCGATGGATAGCGTAAGGCAACTGGCAAAACTCAATGCGTTTTTCAGTTAAGTCCTTCTGACTCATAAATTTCGCAACAGCGAATACAATCGTGCGTTTTTTCGTGGCATTTTTTTTAACAATCTCAGCTACTTTGTCCGCGTTTAATGCCGCTTCATTTGAGCGCAGCCATTCGCTATCTGGACGATAGAAAAGATGAATACGGAATAGATCTGTTTCACCGATAAAACCATCAGCAGAAGCTTTAGCGACCGTTACTAACGACTGCCCAGTGGCGGTATAAAACACATAACGTGCGAGCGCGTCAAACGACGGCATTGCATCACCAGTGAGCAAACTTTCAATTTGGATCGGTTCACCCAAGGTACAATAAGTGAAACTGCCACCAATGCCTGGGGCAAACTCATCCACTTTGCGCTCACCGGTGACCGTCAGCACACCGTCTTTGAGCTCTTTTTTAATTTTGTCGAAATCTTTGCTGTGTTTTGCTTCTACTTTGGCAATTTTTTCCAACAACTCAGCGTGTTTTTTCTCAAAAACCGACCAGGTGATTTTTTCAGAAAGTAGTTCTTGCTTTTGGTTGCCTGTGAAGGGGTAGCCATTGATAACACGGCGAACACGTTCAGCGGTCACCTTGTCCGCATAATCCTCGCATTCAATCAAGATGAATTTGCGATTACCTTCATCACTCTTATTAGCTTCCAACACTGCGTGTGCTGTCGTACCTGAACCAGCGAAAGAGTCGAGGATGATTGATTCTGGATCAGTAGCTATTTCGAGGATTCTCTTCAACAATGTTACGGGTTTTGGTGTAAAAAACTCGATACTGTCATTACCCATGATATTTCGAAGCGTTTTTTTAGCCTCATCGGTATGGCTTGCAAAATCATGTGGCCACCATGTACTTGGCACAGTGCCACCACCACCTTTTAGGGCATGTTTGTAACGTTTAAAACCCGGATTTCCTTTACCGTCCACTCCCCAGTAAACAAGCTTGTTAATGAGATTATTCTCGTGCTCTTGCTTAGAGTAAGACCAAACCCTAGACTTCTTGGGCCAAATCTCCTCACCGGTATTAGGGTTTATCACTGGATAGTAAAGATT
>JBOFGY010000133.1:0-11658 GCA_051649365.1 Trueperaceae bacterium | reverse complement strand
GCACTCGAGGCAACGTTTTGGGATGGTTGGGGTCCAAAAGATTCTTGGTAATGAATAAAAGCCCATTTGCTAACTCTAGGGTGATACTTTAATGTGTAACTTACAGTATTGCAGTAACTCTCTCATCCATCTTCTCACAAATAAAGTAGAATAAGGCCCATGCGCGAGGCCATCATCAAATTTTTTCCTTTAGTTAGCATTAGTTTTCTCACGGCGTTTCTAAGCGTCGTTTTTTTTGTGCCTAGAATTCGGCAGTTTGCTCTGAAAATTGGGGCAGTGCAGCATGGGGGCTCGAGCCATGGTCTTGGAGCCCGTATTCATGCCGGTTCGGTGCCAAACATTGGGGGCATTGCTATTTTCATGGGTTTTATGTTGGCTCTCCTTGTGGGTCTTGTGATGCGTCCTGACCTCATCAACCAGTTTCGTGTTGAACTCTTAGCGATTATTCTTGGTGCGTCACTTATGATGATTATTGGTTTTATTGATGACATCTGGGAAGTGACCCCCGCTGCGCGTTTAGCTGGGCAGTTTGTGGCGGCGGGTATTCTTGTTGCGAATGGCGTGCAGGTTAGCTTTATCACAAACTTTTTTGGTTCAACACAATTTGTATTTTTCGAGGGCATCGTGCCAGCGGTTATCACGATACTTTGGGTCGTCGGGTTTACCAATGCCTTTAATTTTATTGATGGTCTTGACGGGCTTTCTTCAGGGATTGCAACGATCTCGAGTCTTTCTCTTCTCGCCGTTGCCTTGCAGTTTCCAGATAGGGGAGCAGCGATTTTACTCCTCGCTGCACTCGCAGGTTCTGCGCTCGGTTTTTTGCGCCACAACTATAGCCCCGCCAAAATTACCATGGGCGATTCGGGTGCCTATATGCTCGGCTATGTGTTAGCAGCCGTGAGTATTTTAGGAGCTTTGAAAATTCCTGCAACCGTTACAGTAGCAGCACCCATTCTGATTTTAGCTTTGCCTGTTGTCAATATCACGCAAGTTACCTTGCGCCGACTTTCGCGCGGGCTTGGCCCAGCAACAGCGACGAACGACCACCTTCACGATATTTTGCGTGTACGCAGTGGCTCAAAAAGCATGGCTGTTCTCGTTCTTTGGATTGCTGCGCTCGGGCTCGGTACGCTCGGGATGATGCTTTCAAACACGCCCCCCGTACTTATGTATCTCACCGTTGTGATGACGGTTGTGCTGATGGCGAGCGTGTGTTTATGGCGTTGGCTCGAGGTCAGAGGCGAAAGACAACTACAATTAGAAAATTAAAACGTTTGAAAAGGCGGTCATGGATTTTCCACCTAATCACAAAGATAAAGGGGGCTACGTGCTCGAGTTTTCTGACGAGTTCGACGGTACAGAACTGGATACCTCGAAATGGTTTCCCTATCTGCTGCCACATTGGAGTAGTTTAGGGCGTTCCAAGGCGCGGTTCACGCTTAGGGATGGATCGCTCAAATTGCTCGTTGAAAAAGAGCAGATGCCCTGGGGTGATGGCAGTGACCGCGCCTCAAATTTCCAAACCGCGAACTTTTCAGGTGTCAAGGGCAGCCGAGTTGGGCAATTTCGGCACTATAACCCAAACTTCGTCGTCACCGAAGACCTCCCTGTTGTCAGAAACTACACCCCGCAGTTTGGTTACTTTGAAACGCGCCTCAAAGCTGTTCCTGTCGTGGGCTATCACGTTGCATTGTGGATGATTGGTTTTGACGAAGCACACTCTGGCGAGATTCGCGTTTTTGAATTACACGGCGGGAATGTGGGAACGGAAACGTCTCGGGTGGACTATGGTGTTTTGCCTTGGGATGACCCGAAACTGCGCGAGGAAACTTACGAGGACGACGTGCCGATGAACGCAGCAGACTATCACATTTACGGAGTTGAGTGGACACCAACAAAGGTTGATTTTTATGTGGACAATGTCAAACTGCGAACCTTGCACCAGTCACCTCGGTATCCGATGCAGTGCATGCGGGGTCTTTATGAAAGACCCCGCGAGCTTTGTCCAGAAGATAGTGAGATTCCTTTTCCTCGAGTCTGCGAAGTAGATTATTTTCGTGCTTATCAACCTGTGGATGGTTATTAAAATGAAACGAATTTGTGTTGCCTTTGGCACTCGTCCAGAAGCTACCAAGATGGCTCCGGTGATTTTTGCTCTGCGTCAACAAGAGGGTGTAGAGCCTATTGTCTTAGTCACAGGACAACACCGCGAACAACTTGACCAAGTTTTAAATATCTTCGATATTCAACCCGATGCCGACCTTAACGTCATGACGGCTCGGCAGACATTACCTGAACTCATGGGGCGGATTGTTCCAGCCTCCGCACACAAACTCAAAGAACTTAAAGCAGATTATGTGCTCGTTCATGGCGATACACTTACAACGTTTGCGGTTGCGCTAGCAGCTTTTTTCGAGACTATTCCTGTGGGTCATGTTGAAGCAGGCTTGCGCTCTTTTAATATGCTCGAGCCCTTTCCCGAAGAAGCAAATCGCCGTTTGACCGATGTCCTCACCGATATTGATTTACCGCCTACGCCTTGGTCAAAAAAGAATTTGTTAGCGGAAGGCAAAACGGCAGATAAGATGGTCGTAACAGGTCAAACAGCGGTAGACGCGGTGCAATATTTGGTCGAGCGTGCAGCGTTGCCTGAGGGGTTACCCAAAGAAAAACTCGTAGCCATCACCATGCACCGCCGCGAAAATTTGCCGATGATGCGTGGTCTTGCCGAAGCCATTGCAGAGGTTGCTAAAGCGCACCCAGATTACACCTTCGTGTATCCTGTTCACTTAAACCCTGCTGTGCGTGAAGCCGTTTGGCCAGTGATGGTAAACGTAAAAAACATCAAACTAGAAGATCCCTATGATTATCTCTCGATGCTTGCCTTAACTAGAGCCTCCGACCTTGTAATCACCGACTCGGGTGGTATTCAAGAAGAAGGTACAGCACTGGGTATTCCTGTTGTTGTTTTGCGTAATGTCACCGAGCGACCCGAAGGTGTGGAAGTGGGTGCCTTGAAGCTTGCAGGCAATGAACCCCAAGGCGTGAAGGGAGTTTTGTTAGAACTAATGAGTAACGAGAAGGCTCGAGCCGCCATGCGTGTTAAACGTAATCCTTACGGAGATGGCAAAGCCGGCATTCGCGTGGCAGCAGCGGTAGCGTGGCGATTTAGATTATGCGATAAGCCTAAGGACTGGACACCGTAATTTCTTGTCACTCATGAAACGGGAAGCATTCCTAAAAAACAAAGAAGGGTTGCCAACGTTGCGAATCTGCTTCTTCCCAACGTTGACCGTGATGTTTGAGAATGAATAGAATCTGTCCGCGATGATGTGCATGGTGTATCATCGCATGTTGTAGCAGGAAAGCTGGATGTTCTTGATAGGCTTTTGTGAAGATTAATCCTTGCGTAACCGTTTCCTGAACGGCTCTAAACATTGCAGTATCACCCTTGTCAAATGCGCTAAGAGTGTGACGTGTGTCAATGGTAAGAGGCTCGAGTTCAACGCCACGACCCTGAGTCAAGAATTCCAAATCCTCTTGCTAACTTGGACTTAAAAACTTTAGCCACAATTTGCGAAAGCTAGCCATGTGAGTTAGGTGATGCGCGATGCTCCATGTTTCTAGAAAGTCCTTAAGAAGAAGTTGCTCAGAGTCAAGGTGTTCGAGAAGACGTTTATTCACCTGACCATTTCGCTTCCAACTCTCTCGTAAGAATGCAAGTAATTCCACAGATAGTCTAAAGCCCATCTCAAAAGTCATCATTATGAAATTTTCTTTCAAATAGTTTGATAAATTCTGAAACATTATTCATTTCATTGACGGATTCTGCATCAAAATGACTTTTGAGATAGCTTCTAGTTTCCTGGATAAGTAAGCATAGGATCGAGCGATTTAGCCACCAATCGCAACCATCGTTCGTGGGCGGTCAAGGGGTGTAACGATGCCAGATTTCACTTTACGGTGGGCGGCAACTAAAAACATATCTTGAATAGCTTCAACAGGTGTTGCACTATTTAGCGCTTCACGAATATCAACCTCACGGTCTGTCATAAGGCAGGGGCGCAAACGCCCATCACTTGTCAAACGCATCCGACTACAAGCTCCACAAAACGGTTCTGAAACAGGATTGATAAAGCCAATCGCGCCTTGCCAGTTTGGAACTTTGAAAAGCCGTGCGGGTGCAGAAGGGTCAGTGTCTACTCTCTCGAGTCCCCCAAACGCTGTTTCAACAATTTCTTTGATTTCACGCCCAGGCATAAAGTGCTTGGCGTAGCTTTCGCGGTCTGCGTTGTTGAGGTGCATATATTCGATAAAACGCACGTGAATGGGTTCGCTCTTGGTGAGTTCGGAGAGTCTCGAGATTTCAGTTTCGTTGATACCGCGCATCACGACGGCATTGATTTTAACGGGAGAGAGTCCAGCGTTCATGGCTGCTTCAATCCCTTCTAAAACTTGCTTGATGTTGCCACCATTCGTGGCTTGTTTAAACACATCGGGGTCGAGTGCATCCATTGAAATATTGATGCGGTGGAGCCCAGCTTTCATGAGTTCAGGCAACCGACGTTTCAGTAGCGTTGCATTGGTTGTTAAAGCGATATCGTGAATGCCTACTGTACGTTTTGCGTGGTAAATCATCTCAGGTAATTCTTTGCGAAGTAGCGGCTCACCGCCTGTAAAGCGCACTGCGTCCATACCGAGCCCAGCCGCGGCCTCGACCACGTTAGCAACATCTTGCACGGTGATGGTGCCAATCGGGTCTTTATGTCCCATGCCAAGTGGGTCGCAGTAGGTACACTTAAAATTGCAACGTGGCGTAATGCTAATGCGCAAATCGCGTACTACTCGTCCGTGTTGATCAATGAGACTGCGTTGGTCAATAAGGCTGCGCATAATTAGTTGCAAGTGTACAGGAAAGCGAAGTTACTAAGTGTGATGTGGGAGGGGACAGGGTTCGGGGTTTCATTTGTGCCAGCACAGCACCCTGTCCCCCGAACCCTGTCCCCCGAACCCTGTCCCCCGAACCCTGTCCCCCAATTCGTTTTACACTAAAGCCAATGGGAATTCTAACAAGCAAACCAAAACGCTTCGTACGTGAGCCAAGAGGTGGCTGGGATAACGATCTCTGGGCGACGAGTGTGCCGTTTCAGCATTTAGACAATTTTGCCGAAGTTTTTCGAGCAGCTTGGGAAAACCGTGACAACTTAGCCTATGCCTACCGCATTTTGAATGATGGCGTGTGTGATGGTTGCGCCCTCGGTACAACAGGGCTACAAGACTGGACGATTGACGGCGTACACCTTTGTAATATCCGTTTACGTTTGTTGCGCCTTAATACGATGTCTGCGTTAGACGTGTCCAAACTCGAGGACATCACAGCACTAAAAACGATGCGGTCTCGAGACCTCCGCGAGTTGGGCCGCTTGCCGTATCCCATGCTTCGTAATAAAGGTGATAAGGGTTTTAAGCGAATCTCTTGGGATGAAGCCTTAAACCTCGTTGCTGAGCGTTTGAAAATAACTTCGCCCGAGCGCATGTATTTTTACCTCACCAGTCGTGGCATTCCGAATGAAACGTATTACGCTGTACAAAAAGCCGTTCGCGCGTTGGGAACCAATAACTTAGACAACGCAGCGCGGTTGTGCCATTCACCAAGTACCTTCGCGCTAAAAGCAGGTGTAGGTGTTGCAGCGACAACCTGTTCTTATACGGATTTAATTGGCGCGGACGTGGTTACATTTATCGGTTCCAATCCGGCAAAAAATCAACCACTTATCATGAAATATCTTTTTCACGCTAAAAAAGCTGGAACCAAAGTCGTGCTGATTAACCCTTATTTCGAGCCTGGTATGGATAACTACTGGGTGCCAAGTGATTTGGAAAGTGCTATGTTTGGCACCCAAATTACGGATCAGTTTTTTCAAGTCTGTGCAAATGGTGATATTGCATTTTTGCATGGTACCCTCAAAGCCATGATAGAGAACAACGGGTGTGATGTGAACTTTATCGAAAAACACACGGCGGGTTTTGCTGAGTTGAAAACGTATTTGGAAACCCTGAGTTGGGAGAATCTCGAGCAAAGCTCGGGTCTGAAACAGACAGATATGCTTGCCTACGCAAAAACGTTAGCTAACGCAGATAAAGCTATTTTCGTGTGGGGCATGGGCATCACACAGCACACGTGTGCTGAAGAAGGTGTTCACGCGATTATCAATCTTGCTCTTTCTAAAGGCTTTGTCGGACGTGAAGGTTGCGGACTCATGCCGATTCGGGGGCATTCGGGTGTACAAGGTGGCGCAGAGATGGGTGCATATGCGACAGCATTTCCTGGTGGCAAGAATGTCAATCCTGAAGCTGCACTCGAGCTAACAAACTATTACGGTTTTGATGTTCCCTCACAGCCTGGTTTAACCACGCCACAAATGATGGACGCAGCCAGCGAAGGGAACATGGATGTACTTTTTGCTATTGGTGGTAATTTTCGTGAGGCGATGCCAGACCCGCAAGGTGTAGATGAAGCGCTTGCTAAAGTTCCACTTCGTGTACACATGGATATCGTGCTCTCGGGTCAAATGCTTATTGAACCAAGTGAAACTGTTTTGCTTTTGCCTGCCATGACACGCTACGAGATTCCTGGTGGTGTCACAGAAACATCAACGGAGCGCAGGATTATTTTTAGTCCAGAAATTCCTGGTCCCCGCATTGCTGAAGCACGTCCTGAATGGGACGTGTTGACGGAACTGGCTGCAAAAGCTCGCCCTGAACTTGCCGAGAAAATTTACTTTGCCAATACGAGCGCAATTCGTGATGAGATTGCAACGGTTGTACCCTTTTACAAAGGTATTGAAACCTTAAAGCAAAAAGGTGACAGCGTGCAATATGGTGGTGAGATGCTTTGCAAAGATTGGCAGTTTCCAACCCTAGATGGTAAAGCGCATTTTTACGCTGCCGCTCTATCCCCTGATGTTTTAAGCGGCAATGAATTTATGGTCATTACGCGGCGCGGCAAGCAGTTCAATAGCATCGTCCACCAAGATTTAGACCCCATGAATCAGCAACTGCGCGACGCAGTGTTAATGAATAGGGAGGATGCAGCGAAATTAGGACTCCAAGAAGGGGAGAGGGTCGTGCTCGAGAACACCTTTGGCAGCTTTGTAGGCCGCGTTGTATTTGCAGATTTAGCACCGCGCAGTTTGCAAGCGCATTATCCCGAGAGTAACGTGCTTGTTGATCCTAAGGCACGCTCGAGCCTTGCCCAAATTCCAGCGTTCAAAGAGGTTGTTGCTACAGTCCGCCACGCTAGCCCTGATGATGTGAAAAATCAAGTCGTTGTGAAAGTTTAAGTGAGGTAATGGGATTAAGCCCAAGTTTTGGTATGACCACTCGAGCCAAAAATAAAACACCAACGCAGATTGTTCAGGTTGATGGCGGTAAATGCACCACCCGCCGCGATTACTTAGCAACTGAGGAACCGCTCGAGCTGCGCCTTATGGCAGGTAAAGAGAAACAAACCCTTGCTGTTACTATGCGAACACCAGGGAATGATTTTGAACTAGCCGCTGGGTTTTTATTGGCTGAAGGAATTATTGAGCAGCGTGAAGCCATTAAAAAAATCAGTTACTGCATTGATAAAGATTTAAGTGAAGAACAACGCTATAATATTGTTAACATCTCTTTGAATGCTTCTGAATTGCCAGACTTGGCAAGTCTCGAGCGTCACTTTACGGTGAATAGTAGCTGTGGCATGTGTGGTAAGGCGAGTCTCGAGGCTTTAGAAAACCGTCAAATTAAAAACATTGAAAGCTCTCTGCACGTTTCTACTGAGTTGATTTGTACCTTACCTGAAAAACTCAGAAAATCGCAAGGCTTATTTGACATTACGGGTGGTTTACACGCTGTTGCTTTATTTGATGCCGACGGCAACTTATTTGCTTTGCGCGAGGATGTTGGAAGACACAATGCTATGGATAAACTTTTGGGCTGGGCCTTACTCGAGAATCTTTTGCCTTTATCAAATCACATTATTTTAGTGAGTGGTCGTGCGAGTTTTGAACTTACACAAAAAGCTCTCGTTGCAGGAGTTTCTGTATTTTGTGCAGTGAGTGCGCCCTCGAGCCTGGCCGTAGATTTGGCAAGAAAGTTTGGGATGACACTGGTAGGCTTTTTGCGCGAAGAAAAATTTAATATCTATACGCATCAAGAGCGTGTTTCGTTGGATTCAAACACAACTTTGCGGTAGAGCTGCTCGAGTTTGATTTCAAAAGGAGCCGAAGCTAGTTTTAGAATGCTTTCAGCACCTTCATAGTCACGAAATAACCAATTGCCTTGTCCATCACTGGCATACTGCTCGACACGAATTTGGTATTGACTCATAAGGACGTACTCTCGCAAGCTGGGCAGAGAACGGTACATTTTGAATTTGTCAATCCTGTCATAAAGTTCTGTTGAGTTAGATAGAACTTCAACAATAATTTGAGGGTTCAGAAGTGTGTCACGGCGACCCTCGAGTAATTCAAGTCACCTTGAATAATGACAACATCTGGATAGGTGAAGAGGTGATAGTTAGGTATCCATAATCTTATATCGGTAAGGAACGCTTCATGAGGCTGAGTTTGGAAATTCGAGTTTTCAAAGTGGTCGTTACAATCTCGGTAAAAATTTCTACAAGACGGTTGTCATGGGGTGTTCCACCAGGTATAGAGACGGTTTCTCCATTCCGATATTCGCCTTTGAATTCGGCTCTTTGTTCTTGCTCGAGGTATTCCTCTGGTGTGAAACGTGTCTTTACAGCGTCCATGATCTAGATTAGGACAGAAAATGACTAATTTATGTGCTTTTGCCAAGCTCCGTTTTTGCCGTTTGTCCACTTACCTTGTCCTGGATAGCTCGAGAGAACATTGATAATATCCTCGAGGGGTACGCGGTAGGCAAAGCGCGTTTTGAGATACCAAAGCTCGAGTTTGTCTTCTAATAATTTTTTGTCTTGAAAAGAAATATTGAGACTTTGAGCATAAGTTAAGGCGCGTTCAATGGCTAGGTCGAAGAGAGTGTCTCGGGTCGTCATAAGTTTTTCTCGCCAATTTGTAAAGGTTGATTAACAAGTGTGACCTCACCTGAAATTTTTTCAATTTTGATACGTTGCTTGGCTTTCTCGAGCATTTCTTTTGAAGGTTCAACGAGCGTCACCTTATGACCTAGCTTAGATAAAGCCAAGGTCATGCGTCCTGCGCCGCCGCCTGCATCGAGGATAGATAAACCGCCTTCCCTAAGATGAGGCACCTCAGTGATAAGGTCTTTCCACAAGACAGTCCAACGGATAAAACCTTTCGACAAGCCGTAAATGCCTTGCTCGAACTCGTTAGCAAGTGTGTCAAAAACGACATCGTTTTTCATGGCTAATTTAACCACGCCCACTTGCTTATGTTAGGCTGTAGCCTTATGGCAACAGACCAAAAACTCACTTCACAGACCCAAGACTTTAGTGGCTGGTACAACGACATCGTTTATAAAGCCGACCTCGCCGATAACTCGCCCGTGCGTGGTAGCATGATTATTAAGCCGTATGGCTACAGTCTTTGGGAGAACATTCAGCGCAATTTAGACCAAATGTTCAAAGACACAGGTCACGAAAACTTTTATTTCCCTATGCTCATTCCCATGAGTTTCTTCCAGCGTGAGGCAAAGCACGTCGAGGGTTTCTCCCCAGAACTTGCTGTAGTGACACATGCAGGTGGCAAAGAACTCGAGGAACCCCTAGCCATCCGCCCGACCTCAGAAACAATCATCGGTGAAGCCTACAGTAACTGGGTACAAAGCTACCGCGATTTGCCTTTGCTTTATAACCAGTGGTGCAATGTCATGCGCTGGGAACTACGCACACGTCCTTTTTTACGCACTACGGAATTTTTGTGGCAAGAGGGCCACACCGCTCACGCTACCGCTGAAGAAGCCATTGCCGAGACAAAGCAAATGCTCGAGGTTTACGCAACGTTTGCTGAAAACTTTGGCGCCATTCCTGTGATTCGCGGTGAAAAAACCGAAGGCGAACGTTTTGCCGGTGCCAAAATGACCTTAACTATTGAGGCAATGATGCGTGATGGTAAAGCCCTGCAATCTGGGACGAGCCACTATATGGGAACCAATTTTGCTGAAGCTTTTGATATTTCATTTAATGATGTCAACAATCAGCAAGCCTTTGCGCACACGACATCGTGGGGTTTGTCCACACGTTTTATTGGAGCGATTATCATGACGCACGGTGATGACAAAGGGCTTATTATGCCGCCGCGTTTGGCTCCTTACCAAGTGGTCATTATTCCGATTTACCGCAAAAATGATGATGCGGGTAAAGAGAAAGTTACGACGGAAGTCAAACGTCTTAACGAAACCTTGCGGGGTCAGGGTCTCCGTGTAAAAGTGGATGACCGTGACGGGAGTCCAGGCTTTAAGTACAACGAATGGGAAATAAAAGGTGTACCGCTGCGTCTCGAGCTTGGCCCTAAAGATTTAGAAAAGGGTGTCGTGATGCTGGCGAACCGCTTAAAAGGTGACAAGCAAGAAGTGAGTTTGCAAAACGTCGTAACGATGATTCCAGGTGAACTCGAGTCTTTTCATCGTTCGCTTTTTGAACGGGCAAAGTCGTTCCGCGACACACACATGCTGGAAGCTAAAACTTATGGTGAGTTGAAAGAAAAAATTGAAAAGGGTTTTGTAATAGCGACGCATTGTGGTGACCCTGAAAGCGAAAAGCAAATTCAAGAAGATACAAAAGCCACGGTGCGCTGTATTCCGCTCGAGGGTATATCCGCAGAGGGAACGACCTGTGTGCATACAGGCAAACCCAGCGGTTATCCCCGCAAAGTGATTTTTGCGAAATCGTATTAGAAAACGGTAGAGGGTTAAAGCAGAAAGCTAAGGCAACAGACTAAAGCCTTTTGCCTTTACGTTTTGCTTTGGCTTAGAATAGATTTCATTAAAGGTAGGCAGGATGTCCACAGAGTTACAACAAGCAAGGGAAATCGAAATTAAACGCCTCATTGCCAGACTTTGCGAAGAGTACGAGGTCGAGGTGAGCTTTATGACTAATCGTCGGCACACGGATGTTGTTACCTGTGTACTGAGCGGCCCACGTGACCTTGTTCTACCTATTCCTGTCGCTCTTTTAGAAGGACTCGAGTTTGAAGATATCGAAGTTATTCGGAGTCGGCAGGAGGGGTTAGATTATCTCCTGCAACTTGTCATCACGACGGAACTCGAGCGGCAGTTTAGCCAAAACCCCGAACGCCGTGCCAAGTTACGCAATCGTTAAGGAAGACGACAGCAAAGGTAATTTACATTTCAGTAAGGTGACTTTAGCCTCTTGCTGAAATAGATCGTGCTTGCGCTTCAACAAAATTTGGACGCACCTGCCGTTGTTGCAAAAATAGCCACGAATACGGCTGAGGTATTCTAGGCAGTTGATGAGACAGACAAAGCAATCACAGTACCGTGTTCGCAACGGGTCGCAGTATAACGCAGCGTTAGAGTCTATCCTAAAACCCTGACGACTTGAAAAAAGCGACGCACCTCGCCAGAATAGATTTTGATGAAAACCATCAAGGAGATGCGTCATGGCAAAGTCTAGCAAAGTTAAGCGAGCGAAGAAGCGAAACAGCAAGC
>JBOFGY010000132.1:0-1796 GCA_051649365.1 Trueperaceae bacterium | reverse complement strand
GCTTTCTTTTCGTAAATAGCAACCTCGAAGCACACCTTGCAAGTTCAGGAAAATCTAGCGGTTCAGTGACTCGTGAATAGACTTAGACTTTTGCTATGTAAGCCAAAATCTCGACTCTAGCGACTTTGCGGTTGCCCTGTCGAACGCTCACGCGCTTACGAAGTGTTCAACTACACCATGATAAACTACTAATGCAAAAATATGCCACTAGCAGCGTCGTAGTGTTTTGGTTCGTGACGCTCGAGGAGACGTTACGCGTTCTCAAATCATCGTGAGGTGTTGGTATGTATAAAGGCCGGGAAGGTCAGTGGGCATTTATCCTGCACAGAATGTCAGGAATTGCTATCGCACTTTATTTATTTATTCACGTTCTCAATGTTGGCGCGACCATGTTTGGTGAAGAAGCTTCCAAAACCTTAATGAGCATCTTCCACATTGCCCCGTTTCGCATTGGGCTTATTTTTGTGATGGCGGGGGTGGTTTACCACGCACTGAATGGTCTTCGCATCATTATTATGGACTTTACAGGCTGGGGCGTAAAGTATCAGCGTCAACTTTGGTATGGCTGCCTCGCTCTTACTACTGCCATTGGGATTCCCGTGCTTATTAAAGTCGTCCCAGAAATCATTCGAGGTTAGTATGGCTTTAGCGCGTCCAAAAACATTACAACAAGCTAAAAGCACCTACAACACCAACAGTGAACTTGCTTGGTGGGTCTTCATGCGAATTTCGGGATTGGCACTTATTTTCTTAACCTTCGGACATCTTTTTATGAGCAATATTGTGATCAACGCAGGACACGTAGATTACGCCTATGTTGCTCAGCGTTTTTCAACGACCTGGGTCAAAATTTACGACACCTTCTTGCTCGGTCTGGCTATGTTGCACGGTGGTAACGGTCTACGCTACTCCATCGAGGACTATGTAAAGAGCCCGTCAAAACGCTTTGCCTGGAAGATGGTGCTCTACGTGCTGGTGATTGGCATTATGCTTTACGGGATTATTTCGCTGTGGGCGATTGCGTATCAGCCACCATCTGCGCCCTCTGCACATTAGACGATGAACGGCGTTGTAGCTGTCAGCTATCAGCCGTCAGCAAGAACAAAAGGCTGAAAGCTGAGAGCTGATGGCTGATAGCTCAAAAGTGTTTCTCACCCCTTATCTGTACAAAGGCAAACCAACTATGATACTCACTATGACCGACAAAGGAGCACAATGAAACGCGCACATAAATATGACGTGATTGTCGTCGGCGCGGGGGGCGCGGGGCTCATGGCGGCACGGTACGCTGCACTGAACCCCAATGTAAAAGTCGCAGTTATCTCCAAACTTTATCCAACCCGCTCACACACGGGTGCGGCGCAAGGTGGCGTGGGTGCGGCCCTCGGTAACGTGAGTGAAGACCACGCTGAGTGGCACGCCTTCGACACGATTAAAGGCGGCGACTATCTCACCGATCAAGATGTCGCAGAGATGTTTGCCCGTGATGTCATTGAGGCTGTGTACGAACTCGAGCACATGGGCTTACCCTTTAGCCGCACACCAGACGGAAAAATCGCCCAGCGCAAATTCGGCGGACACACCAGAGAGTTTGGTAAGAGTGCTGTAGAGCGCGCCTGTTACGCCGCAGACCGCACGGGTCACATGATTTTGCAGACGCTCTACCAACAAGCCATCAAACAAGATGTAACGTTCTTTAACGAGTTTCACGTCCTTGACATCATCATGGAAGAGGGCGAATGTCGCGGTGTGGTCGCGTTTGAGCTTGCTACGGGCGAACTTCACACCTTCCAGAC
>JBOFGY010000131.1:0-9835 GCA_051649365.1 Trueperaceae bacterium | reverse complement strand
AAAACTTATCCCGAGGGCGTGCCCGAAATCGCTCAGCCTTATTTGAAACAACCTAACGACACGCTCGAGCAATTAGCGCACTTGCTGAGTAGCTATTGGCAGAAAACGCTCGAGCATCACTGGCCCAGGCTCAGGCTTATTTTAGAAAACGATGTTGCCTCACGCGCGCGCAATCTTGCTTTGGGCGGCGCAGAAGCACTGTTTGCTGACCTCAACACAATGGTGCATTATCAAGGCGAACGACTCGAGGTCACAGGTGGCTGTGGCACTGACTATGATATGCAGGCAAAAAACAGCAAAACCCAAAAAAGCATTCTCGAGATTCGCAAACAATCTCATCAGGTCTTTGATGTTGACCCGAAAGGTCGTGGGCTGCTGCTCGTACCATCTGTATTCGTCTGGCCCAAAGTCATGACGATGATTGACCCACCCTATCAACCCATGCTGGTGTATTCACCGCGTGGTGCTGCTAACGCTTGGCTCACCGAAGCAGCGAGCAATGATGCCTTAGAGCTTTTGCTCGGCACAAGTTCTGCCCATATTTTACTGAGCCTGACCGCTCCCGCGACGACGCTCGAGCTTTCCAAAAAACTAAAATTAGCTGCGGGTGGCATCTCACATCATTTATCTAAACTTAGCGATGCTAGCCTTGTAACATCGCAACGTCAGGGACGAGAAGTTTACTATCATTTGACATTGATAGGTGAGCAGTTTACAAATTTGTTTACAAACCAAGAAACGCTTGCAGATGTCGCGTGATGTAAAATTTATCAAAAATTGACGAAGGTTTCTCGCTTTGTCTCTTTACCTTCTACCTTCACTTCTCCGTCATCTTGTTCCGCATGAAGATTTACTCCTTCTTTCTCTTGCAATGTTGTCAACCCTTTTAGTGCAAAGGCCGCAACACCACCACGCACTAAAAATTCGTGCCTCGAGAGAAAAGGGGTTATGATGAATCAAATCTCCAGAGCAACTACATTACACACGAATATTTATAGCTCAACATTACTGTATTAAACAAGGAGTCTTAAAAGTCACTTGAAGGATGGAATAGCACCCAATAAAGCTCGAGTATCTTCTGAGGAAACCACAATGGATTTTCATAAAACATAGGTTTTCATAAAACAAAATAAAGTCACAAAATTACGCGAACAGTTTAGGCTGTTCGCGTAATCTCAAATGCTAGATGAATCAAGTGCCATAAGACTTCAATGCTATGTACCTTCAATGCTATGTACCTTAAAGTTTCTCACCGTATTTCTTCTCGTGCAGTCCTTTCGATTGCTCAATCCACTTCTCGCGCTCGATGCGGCCCTTAAATTGTGGCAAGGCTCCTTGCACCTGAGCAACTTCGTCAGGTGTCCAGGTAGCGATTTGGCGGAAGGTAAAGATGCCAAGACCATGCAAGATTTTCTCAAGCACGCTCTTTACACCTTTAATAGTTTTGAGGTCATCTTTTTCAATAACACGTAAGCGGTTATCTACGCGCATATCACCAACAGCTTTTTTGACATCGGTTTCGGCTTGGTTGTATTCCTCTTGACTAAAAACTACACCATCAATGACAACAGCATCCTCTTCTATAAAGAGACTGCCATCTTTCAGCTCTTCGCGTAGTTGTGGTGCAGCTGTAAAAAACTTATTAGCCCATTCGGGTGACGTGGATACACCTTTGGTGTCAATGTCGTCAATAACCCCATTCTCACCGTATACCGCTTGGGCTTGGGCAAGAGCTTTGTCTTTCACATCTTGGGTGACGCGACCACGCAGACGGAGACGACCACCCAAGTAGCGGGCATAAAAGTCTGGCACTTGACCGCGACTTCCCGAGCGGCTGCGAGTAGTGTCATCTTTTTTGGCTTCTGTTTTAACTTCTGGGATTTTGACTTCTGGCACACGTTTACTTTGAGTATCGAAGTCACGGCGCAAGGTAGTGAGTTCATTCTCGAGTTCACTAACACGCTTACCTCTTGCATCCCAATCTGGACGCAGTTTGTTGAGTTCAATCTCAAGGTCATTCGCACGCTTGCCGCGTATTTCCCAATCTGGGCGGAGTCTGTTGAGTTCTGCTTCAAGTTCACTGACTCGCTTACCTCTTGCGTCCCAATCTGGACGCAAGTTATTGAGTTCTGCTTCAAGTTCATTTGTACGTTTACCGCGCATTTCCCAATCTGGACGTAGATTATTGAGTTCCACCTCGAGATCACTCGCACGTTTGGCACGTGCCTCACTATCGGAACGAAGGTTGCCGAGTTCTGCCTCGAGTTCACCAATACGCCATTGACGGTCATCGGTAGCTTTTTTCGAGGTGGCGAGTTCCGTTTCCAAACTGCTGACACGCTGTGTGCGACTATCTAAGTCTTGTCTGAGTTTGCCTAATTCAGCGAGTTCAGCTTCAAGACTGCTCACGCGCTGATTACGACTCTCGAGGTCTTGTTTAAGTTTGTTGAAATCACTCAGTTGCAACTCCAAACTACTAACGCGCTGGTTACGACCATCTAAATCTTTCTTGAGCTTATCCAATTCACCAAGCTGTGACTCTAAACTGCTAATACGTTGTGTGCGACCTTCAAGGTCTTTCTTAACTTTGTCAAACTCACTGAGTCCTAAGCGTAAGGTATTGAGTTCACCTTCGAGTTCTTTGATTCGTCCGTCACGTTTGCCTAGGTCGCCTTGCAAGCCACCTCGTTGCGCCTCGAGTTCATCAATACGCTTGCCTCTTGCATCCCAATCCGGGCGGAGTTTAGTCAGTTCCGCCTCAAGCTCACTCACCCGCTGACCTCTTGTCTCCCACTCTGGACGAAGGTTATTCAGTTCTACCTCTAGGTCATTGGCACGCTGACCTCTTGTCTCCCACTCTGGACGCAGCTTATTGAGTTCTGCTTCGAGTTCCCGAATACGCTCAGCACGCTTATTCGCTTCATTTAGGGTTTGCTCGAGTTCAGAAACTTTTTTGTTGCGCGCGGTAAGTGCGGTCTGCACTTCAGCAATATCAGTTTCGAGTTCACTAGCACGGCGTGTTCTCGCCTCTAAATCCATCCGGAGTTGTGTAAGGTTACCCTCGAGGTCTTTGTAACGCTTCGTCGAGCCTTCGAGTTCCTGCTCGAGGTCACTGACGCGCTTACCGCGCTGCTCGTGTTCACCTTGCAAACGCGTGAGAGCTGCGGCAGCACCGCCTGCGGCCAACAGAGCAGCCGTTTTACTGGCGAGTTCGGCTTGAACATCATCACGGCCTTTGCGACTGGACTCGAGGTCCGCTTGTAAGGCTTGTAAGGCTTTATCTTTCTCAGCCAACTGACGTTGTAAATCGTCTTGGCCTTTACGGCTCGCTTCCAAATCACGCTGTAAAGAATTGAGATTGCCTTGCAGGGTACTACTATTTTTCTCGAAGTCCGCCTTGAACTTGTCACGTTCGGCTTGGCTGCTACTAAGGTCACCTTGAAGTTTGGCAAGTTGAGCCTCGAGATCACTGATGCGCTGGGCACGACCTTCGTAGTCACGCTGCATGGTTTTATAATCAGCGGCAACCCGCTCGGCAGCAACCACACCTTGACCCAGTTGCGCTTCTAAATCTTTGACGCGGGTGTCGCGGTCTGCGAGGGATAAGCGCATGGTCTCGAGTTCGCTGAGACGCAGTTTGAGTTCTTTGTCGTTCTCTTCACTCAATGTTCTTAGGCGTGTGTTGAGTTCGGCGATAGTTTTATCTTTGTCACCGGTTTGCTTTTCCAAACCGCCCATGTTTTGCCGCAAGGATTTCAGTTCAGCGTCAAGCTTGGCAAAGCGGTCTTCAGCTTCTTTGAGCGCGGCTCCACGAACTTCAAAATCTTTTTGCAAGGTTCCAAAGCGCGATTCAGCATCGCTAAAGCGCAAACGCAAATCGTTCAGCTCGGTGTCTTTGGCACCAACTTGTTGGCTTAATCCCAAGAAAGATTTATTTTTATTGCCAAGCTCGAGTTGCAAATCGTCGCGTCCAGCACGGCTTGCTTCAAGGTCTGCTTTGGTACTAGCCAGTTGTGACTCGAGGCTGTTAAAGGATGCGTCCCTGGCTTGCAACGCCGTTTCGGCTTGACCAAAGCGTTCACGGGCTCTGCCAAGTTCGGTTTCCATGCCACCCCACTGACCGCGCAAATCGGCGTACCAGCGTTGAAAACGGCCCCAGATGAACCAACCTAAAAGAAGCCCTAAAAGCGCGGCTAGAATAAGACAAAAGAGAATTTGACCTAGTAAGTATCCCATTATTTTTCTCCCGTGAATGATGGTGTTGACTCTTGGACAGTAAGGCGATTGATGACGGTTACGTCCGGTTGTAATGCGTCACTGACATACTGACCAATCGCGTCGCGTTGGGCGACACTCGGTGCAGTCCCTTGAATCGTAACGGTGGTATCGGAGAGGACGAGGGTAGCGCGGTTTAAGTCATTGGCAACTCGAGGTGCAATGTCGTAGAGCTTGGGCAACCAAGCTACGTCCGCAACATCCGTGCTGGGCTCGAGCAAGTTCTCAACCGTTTCTCCCTGATAGGGCTCAGCACCCGCAGCCACACTAGCTTCGCTTGGTACAGCACCGGTTAGACGCACCGTGTCGCCCGTAATGTCAATGCGAACTTCAGGGTTGCGCTGAGCAGGCGTTGGGGCTGAGGCTTCATCGGCTGGAGCTACAGCAACGGGTTCGGTTGCAGCTGGCTCTGTTGCAGCCGGCACAGTGAGGTTGTTCACGACTCTTACCTCTGGGCCAGCCGCTCCCTTGATGGTCGCTTCGATCTCAGCTTTGCGCTCTTCACTTGGTGCCATTCCTGCCAATGTAATTGTGTCCGCAACGATGTTCACATCAGCGTCGGTGACATCTTGCGTGGCTTGGGGCAACGCATCTACCACAGCAGGAAGCCAGGAGGGTACTTCGACACTATCACCAGGCTCGACATTGTTACTGGCTTCGCCTGAGTTGGTAGCTTCGCCTAAGGTCTCAACGACGCTCGTCGCTGTTTCTGCTGGCACGTTTCCGGTGATGCTTGTTCCCGCCTCACCCACTTGAACCCGCAGTTGCACAGGGTTTGCGGGTTGTTCCGGGGCAGGTTCTGTTGTTGCAGCAGCGGTTTCTAAAACACGCAACTGATTAGCAATGGTAGGGTCTGCCCCGACGACTTCACGCACTTTGGCTTCGGTGGCGACTTTATCGGCTTCGCTCGGCACCGCACCCACTAAGGTGATGGTGTCGCCTTGAACATTCACTTCGCCTTCTTGAACTTCTTTCGAGAGATCAGGAAGGTGGCCCAGTAAATTTGGCAACCACGTTGGTTGAGCTACATTTTCTGCCACTGTCATCTGATTGACAACACTACCCGTCGGGGAAACTTGACCCGCAACATCCAGGGCATCATCCGCCGTGCCTTGAGCCACCGTCCCCGAGAGCTGCACGGCATCGGGGGCAAGTTTTACGCGCAGTTGGGTTGGTGTTTGGTCTGCAACTTGCAGTTGATTTGCGATGGTTACATCTGGGCCAACCGCATCTTGAACTTGCTTTGCCACACTTTCTCTGGCTTCAGGAGTTGGCACTGTACCTGTAAGGGTAAAGGCTTTATCTACGACGTTAATACCTAAGTTTGGTGTACCTGCAGCAAGCGCAGGAATCGCACCAAAAAGACCTGGAGCCCAACTTGGTGGGGTTACGTCAGGAGCAGCTTGCAAGTTATTTACAACGTTAGGCGCACCTACAGCAGTGCTGGCAGCTTCGACAGCGGGCGCAATGGTGGCTTCAGGCACCGTGCCGTTGAGTTCGGCTTTACCCTCATTAAGGCGCAACGCAAACGTTAGGACGTTTGCGGCAGCAGAGACTTGAAGTTTATTGTCGACAGTTAAGCCTGTGGCACTTCCAGCAGCCACACCGAGACCTGTTTTGGTTTGTTCGGTGGTAGTTTTACCCTCGAGCGTAATCCCCTCAGAACTCGCCTCGAGCTTGCCTTCCCGCACTTCATTTTTTACTTGTGGCAACAGCCCTAAGGCTCCAGAAAGCCACGTCGGTTCGACGACATCATCGGCAACCTCTAAGTTGTCCACGACGTTACCTTCGCCGTAAAGCTCCGTGGCAGCAGCGAGAATACGCGGCCTCGAGGCGTTCGAGACTAATCCTGAGAGCGTGACTGAACCCGCGGCGGTGGCCACCTGAAGTGACGGCGACCTCGCACCTTGCGCTAACTCAGGTGTCGGTGCAGTGTCTGCAACAACTGGGGCATCTCCCACCGCCAGATTGTTTTGCACGGCCACTTGGCGCATCCCGCGAATATCTCGAACAACGGTTTCAGCGTCGGCTTTGACGGCTTCTGTGGGTACCGTCCCCGTAAGAATGGCGTTACGTCCGTCCATCGTAAGGATGTTCGGGTCATAACCTTTGGCCTCGAGTGCTGCTCTTCCCTGGGCCCACAAATCCGCTTGAATCTCGCGCGAATCTCGGCAGGTACACAGAAAAAGCAAGAGACCGAGCAGTAACGCACCGAGCGCAATCCAACCTCTCGAGCGTCGTCGCCTGTCATCTATAGATAGATTCTCAGTCATGAACTTCCTCCCCGCTAGAAAATTTTAAGGACACCACCCAGGCCTTTTAGCGTGCACTTGTTGCAATGAAGAGTGTAACATGGTTCACATCAGGGCAAACTTAGGGGGTCATTACATTTTTACGTAAAAAACACGTCAAAACGTGAAATGCTGAGGGTAATAAAGCTAGGGCAAACAACCTTTCGCACTCAGGTTGTGTACAGGTTGTGCACAGGTTGTTTACGAGTTTGTTTACACTATAGGAGCTGCACAACCGCTAAACTATCTCCATGAGTGTCAACATTCTCTTTTTTGCAAATCTGCGCGAACGCTTAGGGCGAGGGCTCGAGTTTCCTCTCGAGAACCCCATCACGCTGCGCGAACTAGCGACAAGGCTCGAGCAAAAGCACACAGGTCTCTCACTTAGTGGCACCCTCTGCGCCATCAACGAACAGTATGCTGACCCAGAAAGCCTCGTCCGTGGGGGGGACACAGTAGCCTTCTTCCCACCTGTTTCTGGAGGATAAAGCTAGAAAGAGGGAAAATACCCTTTCCTACTTCCTCCTTAATTCTTATGAATCACTTCTTCATCCCCCACCAACCCCTGGAACTCCTCCACTACTTAGACCTCGTAACAAAACCTGAATATGGAGCGGTGGCAAGTTTCTTCGGCACCGTGCGTTCGCCCAACTTGGGTGAAAACGTCCTTTATATAGATTATGAAGGCTATGAAAGCATGATTCAGACCCAAATGGAGCATGTTGCGGCCACTTTGCGCGAAACCTTGGAATTAGGTCATCTCGTATTAGCACACCGCCTCGGCAAGATGCTACCAGGTGAAGCAAGCATTGCGATTGTCGCCTCGTCAAAACA
This sequence comes from Trueperaceae bacterium, assembly GCA_051649365.1. GTDB lineage: Bacteria > Deinococcota > Deinococci > Deinococcales > Trueperaceae > CAVTAE01. The sequence continues at coordinate 2,435 of JBOFGY010000131.1, read as the reverse complement.
TCGCAAAGAGGCCCTACTTGCCTGTCAGCAGGGTTTAGAGCTCTGCAAAGAACGCCTCCCCGTCTGGAAACACGAAGCCACAAAAGAGAGAAAACACTGGGTGAAGGGTGTGGCCACGGCAGGAAAAACTCTATAGATTCAGCAGAGGGCTCTATAGATTTAGCAGAGGGCAAGGGCAGAAGGCTAAGGCTAAAAACCTAAAAGCCTCCTACCCTCTACCTTCTGTTTCTGCCTTGGCCTTTTGCCGTCCTTCTGCTACACTTCTAGCAAAATAAAAGCAAAAGGGAGAAAACCATGTCAGCAGTTTTAGACCCACAACTCGAGGCCCTGCCTATTAGTGGCACAAAATTTATTACCCAGCCCACCCTTAAAAACGGCAAGCTCAAAGATTTCTACGAAGAGAACGGTTACTTGGTCGTACCCAACGCCCTCTCAGGGGAAGAACTCGAGGAACTCCGCCACGAAGCCCTGCAAATTTGTAGAGGCGAACGTGGCGACATTGAAGGCATTATGCCAGCACCCGCTGATGTCAGTGACGCTGAAGTTTTACGCAGCTATCTCTGCATCCATTTTCCGCATAAAATTTCTGCGGTCATGCATAAATATTTAGCTACGCCAAAAATGGTGGAGACACTCACCGAAGTTATTGGCCCGAATGTCAAAGCTATGCAGTCCATGCTGTTTATCAAAGCGAATGGCAAACCTGGGCAAGCCTGGCACCAAGACGAAGACTTCATCCCGACCCGTGACCGCTCACTGATTGGTGGCTGGATTGCGATGGATGATGCTACGATTGAAAACGGTTGCCTTTGGCTTATTCCTGGCTCGCACAAACACGGTTTGTTGTGGCCGCTCGAGGCCCAAAATGACAGCCGCTTTGACTGCACCGCCGAATCTCAAGGTTTTCCCTACAGCGACGCAGATGCAATTCCCGTTGAGGTGAAAGCCGGCAGCATCGTTTTCTTTCACGGCTATCTCCTCCACCGCTCGTTCCCGAACCGCGCCCAAAGTGGTTATCGCCGCGTGCTCGTCAACCACTACATGAACGCTGCGTCGTTGTTGCCCTGGAAGCTGCCCGAAGGTGAAGGCATGGCTAGCTCCGACTACCGCGATATCGTCATAGTTGCAGGGAAAGACCCCTATAGTTGGAAAGGCACGAAAGACATCGCCAAACCCGGGGTGCGCCCGAGCGGTGAAGGTGGTTGTGAGAGCTGGGATGCAAAACGAGAAAAAGATTAAGCGGATAATAAAGTGAATACGAAGATGCAAAGTGGCAGAGGACTAGGGCTAATAAAAACTTTAACAGCTTTTTGCTCTACTTTTTGACTCTTTCACATCTTAAACGCGATTTAAAGAAAACAAAAGGCTGCGCCTTACTTCAAAGCGCAGCCTTTTGTTTGTGATTTACCTGCAACTGTCAATGTTTACAACAATAGAATCTTCCTGCATAACGTTTCCTTCCGCATCGTATTTTTCATAGCGGATACGAATGTTTTCTCCTTGAGGCAAGTCTTGACAGCTGTTATTTGTATAGTAGGAAAATATCCTACCTTCGCCATTTTCATTGAGAGTATCCACACTGCGGCCGTCACCTAGAAATATTTTAGCAGAAGCTGCTGTACGCTCATCCGAGAAGCTATCTGTGTAAATAAAGATAATCGGCACTTTTATGACATCATCTTCTGAATACGGGTATTTTGAATTTATATATAGTTGGGCTAAATCTGCATTAGGATCATAGCCTATGTAACAGCCAGAAAACCCTGTAGCGAATACCAGGAAAATTATGACCGAAAGAGTATTTGCTTTCACGTAGCCTCCTAAGGATTATTAATAACATATTGCACCGCAGCTTTTGCATCAACTATTTTACTTACCTCGCTCGAGGGTGAATCTGTACGATCTGTTGAGTACGTTATACTTTTGCTTTGTCATCGTTGTAAAAAGCTACTACACCCATCTTCGAGTGCAGTAGCCAAAATACCTTTAGGATTTACTTGCAACTATCAATACTAACAATAGCAAAGTCTTCGTCAATTACTTTTCCTTGCGCATCATACATTTCATAGCGAATGCGAAGGTCTTTAGCTTGAGGTAAATCTTGACAACTATTGGAAGTGGAATAATCAAACAATATTCCTTCAGGCCCTGCGCCAAGCGCACCTTTTTTATCAACTGCATCTACCGTACGTTCTTCGCCAAGGAAAATTTTAGCTGTAGTGGCTGGAGTTGTAGATTTATTTCCAGCTTGAATAATGACAATTGGTTGCGTTATGACATTTGGGTAAACGTAACCTTAGAGTCTATCCTAAAACCCTGACGACTTGAAAAAAGCGACGCACCTCGCCAGAATAGATTTTGATGAAAACCATCAAGGAGATGCGTCATGGCAAAGTCTAGCAAAGTTAAGCGAGCGAAGAAGCGAAACAGCAAGC
>JBOFGY010000130.1:0-34074 GCA_051649365.1 Trueperaceae bacterium | reverse complement strand
CAGGCAACATCCCTGAGGAGATGATTCAAGCGTACTTAGAGCATCACCGTCCCCCCTCGAACAATGACATGGACACATTCATTGTGGAGGAGTAAGCGAGGCTTGAGCCCATCTCCTAACCTAGGGACTTTCAGTCCATGTGACCCAAAATTTTTGCACGACTTTCCATAGTTGCCTCATTACCTGCCCTTTTATAGCCTAGATACGAGGTGGGTCAAAGCCGAAAAAGTTTTTGGGTTAAGGTACTACTTTGTATTTAACGAGCAGGGTGTCTCGAGCCAAATTTTCTACGCTCAATAATTCAAAACGAGCATCGAGTTCCCCCTCAACGAACTTTTTGCCACTGCCAAATGCTAGAGGCTCGAGCGTCAGCCAAAGCTCGTCCACTAGATTCTCTTTGAGGCATTCGCTGTAAAGGCTCGTGCCGCCTAGAATGGCGCAGCGTGTTTTACCTCGCGCTTCAAAGTTTGCAACAATAGTTTTCAAGCTTCCAGTGTGGAACTCGAGTCTGCCTTCTTGCTGATGCTGTGAAAATTTTTCTGGTGTTCTTGTCCATACGGCGCGCAGTCTATCCGCGTGGAGCGATTTCAGAATTGTCTCCTGGCTTACTTCAAACGTTTTAGCACCCATGAGGCTGCAATCAAACATTTTCAAGGTTTCTGGGAAATACTGTTGGTCTTCTTTAGAAGCGAAGTCGGTGCCTTCTTGGTTGTGCTTGGTGATGTAGCCGTCTAAGGATTGGGCGGCGATAGCGATACGTTTCAAGGTTCACCACTCTGCTCTAATTTACTGATGCTCAGTGCTGAAATATAAAACTGTGATGAACTATCTGTTTGAAGCCACTGTAAGACAGTAGCGTCAGGTTTAGGTTTAACAGTTCTGAAACAATATTGGTGAGAAGGTACATTACTCGAGCCTGAAAGGTTTGATCGGAGCTTTGTCACGCTCAAGAGGTAAATCATTTTCATCCATGCGAGGTGCCGTTTTGAAAATATCCTAGAGCGTTTTATTTTTGTTCTCCAAATTTCCATATTCGTCATAAGCCATCACGACGACAGCTTTTTCACCACGCTTGGTAACAACTTGCTTTTCACCTTTAAGCGCACGGTCTACAATTTCTGAAAACTTTGCTTTTGTTTCTTGCAATTGCCATTCTTTCATTTTAGACCTCCTAACCAGTTTAACACACTTGACAAAATTAACAGTGTTAAGTAAAATGATTGTGTAATGACAACAGTCACCAGAGCCACTAGACTTAAAGAAGCCAGCAAAAAACGCCGCGACCAGCAAAAAGCGGACTTGCGCCAGGGCATCCTCGAGGCTGCCGTCAAACTTTTTGAGGAAAAAGGCTATGAAGGCTTTAGTTTGAGGCAAGTTGCCGAGGAGATTGGCTATACCCCCACGACGATCTACCTGTATTTCAAGGACAAAGATGCCTTACTTCTCAATGTCGTTTATGACGGTTTCAAAGAGTTTGGCGAAACCTTGGAGAAGGGCTATCAGAGTGGGCGCGACCCACTCGAGCGTCTGCAAAAGGTTGGCTGGGCCTACTTTGACTTTGCCATGTCACACCCCGTCCACTACCGCCTTATGTTTATGCAGCGCGGCGACTTCATGCAGGCACACCCCGAAGGTTATGAAAGGGTCATTGATTCCTTTGGCGTGTTGGAGCGTGTCATCAGGGAAGGAATCGAAGCCAATATCATGCGGAAAGGAGAGGTGAGAACCTACGCCGCCCTCATTTGGGCAAATGTACACGGTCTCGTGAGTCTTGCTTTAATTGACCAGCGCACTTTCAGCCTGGAGACTACAAAACATTTGTTCGCCCTGCAAATGGACGCAATCAAACGTGCCTACTGTGTGTAATTTTTTTACCGTTGATCTTTACGGTGTTAAGTAAAAAATATACGTATTCATTTTTACAAAAAGGAGCCATCATGATTCACACTTCAAACCACAGACAAGCCGCACCAGTTCGTCCGTTTCAACATCTGCTCAAACGCTTACAAGGTGTTCACCCAACCTTTTTTGTTTCTGGAATTCTAACGGCGGTGATGGGTTTATTTTTTATCTCAGGTATTTTCTTAGACTCGCGCTACATCACAGGTTCTCCTGCTTGGCTCAAGCTCAGCAAGTTTGCAGTTTCAGTTGTTATCTATACCTTCACAATGCTTTGGTTTTTGAGTTTTGTTGACACCAGCAAGCGTTGGCGCAAACGTCTCGTGAACATTCTAGGATGGATTTTAGTAACGACCTTCGCGGCAGAGTGGTTCGGCATGATTACGCAAGTGATTCGGGGTACAACCAGTCACTTTAATGTTTCGAGTCCTTTGAATGCTGCTCTTTGGTCGCTCATGGCTGTTGCTATCATGATTCTTTTCATTACGAACATCGTAATAGCAGTTTTGCTTCTTAGACAAAGGTTTGAGAGCCCCGTGTTCGCTTGGGGTTTGCGCTTAGGTTTGCTTATCACCATCGTTGGTTTAGGCGAAGGCTACCTCATGACCGACCCTACCGCGCAGCAACTGGCAGGTTGGAAAAACGGTGAACCTATCACGATTGTTGGCGCACATAGCGTAGGTGTGGAAGACGGTGGCCCTGGTTTGCCTGGTTTGAACTGGTCAACCGTTGGCGGTGATTTGCGAATTGGTCACTTTGTCGGGATGCACGCGCTGCAAGTGTTGCCGTTTGTCGCTTGGTTTATTTCACGTCGCAAGAAGTTATCAACTCGTCAACAAGTACAGCTTGTTTGGACAGCAGGACTTGGATATTTGGGAATCACTGCACTCGTTACCTGGCAGGCATTACGCGCTGAACCGATTATCGCTCCCAGTCAATTAACCATCACAGCATTTTTGATGCTTGTCGCGTTCATTGCCTTGGCTACTACTGCAATTTTATTAGGACGCAAGCGCACAGAAAACAAGGAGAATTTGACGTGGTAACACTTCATTGCGTATTCGGCCCACAAGGTGCAGGTAAATCAACCTACTCAAAACAGCTCGCACGTTCAGAAAGTGCAAATCTTTTTTCAATAGACGACTGGATGAATGAACTGTACGGCGCAGATATGCCCAAGCCTCTAAATTTTGCCTGGGTGATGGAGCGAGTGAAACGCTGCGAAAGCAGAATTTGGCAAACCGCAAAAGACATAGCTAACACTGGTGGTAAGTCTATTCTTGACCTCGGGTTTATGAAAGCGCAACATCGCCTCGAGTATTCGCAAAGGGCCAAAGATGCAGGGCTTTCTACACAGTGGCATTATGTCACCGCACCCCTCGAGGTGCGCCGTAACCGTGTCATGGCAAGAAATCAGTCAAAGGGTGAAACGTTTTCATTTGAAGTCACACCTCAAATGTTTGACTTTATGGAAAGTCAGTTTGAAGCACCAACAGCGACAGAGCTTTCGCTCGTCACTATTTGTGATACTCAATAAATTTTATGCAGCAACAATTTCAGCCACTTGTCAGGAAACAAAAAGGAACGCCAAAGGAGGCATACAAGTGAAACAAAATCTGGTGAAAAAGGTTTTAGTCATCTTTGGTCATCCAAAGTTAGAGAGTTATAACAACGCACTCTCACAGGCTTATGAACGCGGCGCAAGAGCAGGTGGGGCGGAGGTGAAAAGGCTCGAGTTAGCCAACCTTCAATTTTCAGTCACAGAGGCTCCTGATTACAGCAAAACAGGTGAACTAGAACCATCTCTCAAAGAGGCACAGGAGTTGATTCGCTGGGCGGATCATCTGGTTTTTGTCTATCCTACTTATTGGGGTGATATGCCCGCACTACTCAAAGGTTTTATTGACCAGGTTTTCTTACCTAATTTTGCGTTTAAGTACCGCAAGGGTTCACCGTTTCCAGAAAAACTTTTGAAAGGCAAAACCGCACGGATTATTACGACAATGGACGCGCCTGTCTTGTGGCACTACGCAGTCACACGCTCTCCAGGTATCAACGCACTGAAACGCGCTACACTCCATTTCTGCGGGGTCAACCCTGTGAAAGTTACGGCGTTCGGGCAACTGCGCTACTCGAGTGAAGTAAAAAGAAAAGGCTGGCTCGAGAAAATTGAAACATTAGCAGCTCGAGACGCAAGACAAAAAAATAGCAAAGCACCATCGTTAGCAACGCCCGCTCAACACTCCTAAAAAGACTGAGGTTTCTATGTTTTCTCGGATAACCGAAGCTGTCATCTTGTTTTCACTTAGTGCTCCCTTTTGGCATTTGCTTTGGGTGTCTCGGCAGGCTGCCCATAAACTCTCTGGCACTCTACTGATTAGCATCACCATGCTGCTATGGACGACTTACGCTTACGTCGCAGTGCGTTACGGTGCTGACCTCGTAATCCTTGGTGATTTCTCACCTGCTAGACCTCTCCTTTATCTTTTGCTTGCTGCTATCACGGCTTGGTCACTGAGAGGTTACTTGCTTGGCAAGGGAGTTTCGCAACATTTGCTTATTGGGTTTCAGCTTATTCGACCTATCGGCATGGTTTTTGTCCTGGAAACCTTTCGCGGAACACTGCCTGGCGTGTTTGCACATCCCGCAGGCTGGGGTGACCTTCTTGTCGGCATCGTTGCTATCGTCATACTTTTTCGCTACTGGCATCGCTCGGTTCCTACATCTGCTGTGCTCTTTGTGAACATTCTTGGACTACTCGATTTTGCCAGCGCATTCTTTTTTGGATTTACGTCGTCCGCTACGCCTGTGCAGTTATTTTCGTTTGACTTTCCCAACCGTGTTATTGACTATCCTACCGGACTTATCCCCCTGTTTCTCGTGCCTTACGCAGTTGTCGCACATATCCTTTCACTCGAGCAGCTAGCAAAAGAGTAAAAACATAAAAACTAAAGAATTTATCAAAGTCTTTATCCCACTAATTTGCGAAATTGACAGTTCAAAGTAAGTTAAGATGGCATCTCTATGACCCTTTACTCACTCCTACTCGCTATCCACATTACCGCAGGAACACTGGGCCTTATTGCCGCATTTTTAGCCACCTTCAATAAAGCCTTCAACCTAACTCACCGTTGGCACGTTTACACAGGTTCCGCTTTCGTCATCGCTATGGCAATTATTTTTGTAACAGCTACCGCGATGTCTTTAATCAAGCTCAACATTTTTCTACTGCTCGTAGGCATATTTAGTTTTTACCTGGCTTTTTCGGGGTGGCGTTATGCGAGAAACCGTAAGGGAACACCTACAGGGCTTGATTGGACGACAGCCATAACAATGCTAGTAATTTCGGCAGTTATGGTGTCCTTCGCACTATATTTATTTTTGACAGGCAGTGGGGGCAGCATAGTAATCGCTGTTTTTGGTTTGATAGGCGGACAACTAGCCTTTTTTGATTACCGAAGTTTGCGGCGTGGTGGACTCAAGGGAAAAGAACGTATCGTCCGACATCTCACCATGATGTTGGGTGGCTCTATCGCCGCGCTTACTGCCTTCACAGTAGTGAATATCAACATGCAGCCAGCTTTTATTCCCTGGCTTGCACCAACTGTTCTAATCACACCTGTGATTGCACTGTGGAGCAGAAAAATTCGCACAGGAGCAACGACGAAGGAAATGTAGTTTTGTGAAACAGATTGCAGAAAATATCTATCACATCAACCTGCAAAAAGCGAATGTTTATTTGTTTAAGGGCAAACAAGGTTTGGTGCTCATTGATACGAGTGTGGTGGGGTCTTTGAAAATGCTTAAGGCTCAGCTAAAACACAACGGCTTTCAACTGGGTGACATCACACACATCCTCATTACCCACGCGCACATTGACCACGTTGGTGGTCTTGCCGAAATTCAGGCAACCACCAAAGCTGAAGTTTGGGTTCACGAACTTGACGCGCCCTTTGTCAGGCGTGGTGAAGCTCCACCCTACGCACCAGCCTCGAGCCTTTCCTTTCAGGACAAACTGCTGGGTAAGTTGACGGGTATCTTTGTCGGCGAAAGACAACCCGCCGCACCCGTTCACCGTGAGATTAAAAGCGGTGAAGTTTTAAGTGAGCTATGGGAAGGATTAAACCTACTGCATTTGCCAGGACACTCACCAGGACATAGCGGATTTTATTTTTCAAATAAACGTGTGCTCATTGGTGGTGACGTGATGATGCACATTATGCCCTGGTTAAGTAGACCTTTGGCGACGTTCACAACAAACATGCGCCAGGCAGATGAAAGTATTTTCCAGGTTGCAGCAATGAATGTTTTAACGCTGGCTGTAGGGCATGGTGAACCACTTATCGGTAATGCTTCGCAGAAGATTCAAAAGCTAGTCACCAAGATTGAACAAAGGAGATAACAATGAACACGATTTTTTCACTGAGCAGTTTGCTCGTGATGCCCTTTTGGTTTTTAATGATTTTCCTGCCCACCTGGAAGTGGACGAAGCGCGTAATTGTTTCACCCTGGATTGTCGTTGGTGCTGCTGCACTTTATGCAGCACTCGTCTTACCTGGTGTTTTACAAATTTTACCTGCCGTCATGAATCCGAGTTTGCAAGGTATTCAAACACTCCTCGGAACACCGTCAGGTGCAACGATTGCTTGGGTGCATTTTTTAGCTTTTGATTTGTTTGTGGGTCGCTGGGTGTATTTAGACAGCCGTGAAAAAAAGGTGACACCACTTATCGTGTCACCCATTTTATTTTTTGTCTTCATGCTTGGCCCGCTTGGGTTTTTGCTTTATTTATTTGCTCGCCTTTTTACCCAGCGCGGGTCAGAAACTACTTTCGCCCAAGCCTGATTACTCGAGCCCACCTTCTGTAACGATAGCTTCTTCCCTCAATACAGCTTCTCTGGGTTCACGTTCATAACGCCATTCGGGTAAAACTCTAAACTCATTGTCTTCTTCTTTGTACGAATGCTTTGTGCTGCGCGTGAGTAACAAACCAAGACCTAAGCCGACGGCACCGAGTGAAAGACCAATCAAGGTGTTACCAAGCACGGGGCGCGTTTGTGCTTGTGTATAAAGGCTCGTCCTGCGGATTTTTGGTTTGTTGTAACCGCGCACACTGCCGCCACCTGTCGCGTTGTAGAGCCCTTCGTTTTCACGGCCTGACGGATAGCTACCGCGCTGCTGCTCGAACATGGTTGCTTCCATAAATTTATCCGCGAGGCGTGGCGCGTTTTTACCAAACACAGCCATCGCCTTGCCACCCAAGCCGCCTACAATTTGTGCGTGGCGCAGTGCAGAATCGCCGCGGCAACAAGGTCAGGATGATACACGGGGTCGGGCACTTGCGCTTCCTTGTCCATGTAGTTTTTAACGTGTTTGGTGTAATTCGTGGCTATGGGGACTGGCTTAATGAGCGTGACTTGAATGGGGATGTTGTCGTGCTCGAGTTCCATCCGCAATGCGTCCGTTAAACCTTTTACCGCGTGTTTGGAAGTACTGTAAATTCCCTGAATGGGCAAGGCTCTTTCACCGACGGTGCTACCCACGTTAATCAGTGTGCCGCCCACGTTTTTCATGTGCTGGGCAGCAGCTCTCGAACCGTAAAAGATACCCCAGAAGTTGGTTTTAAAAAGCTCGTGTGCATCGTTGCTCGAGACATCTGTGATTCTTCCGTAAAGCGAAACACCCGCATTATTGACCCAGGTATCAATGCGCCCACAGGTATGGATAGCTTCTTGGGCGAGTGTTTTAATCTCACTTTCGTGTTTCACATCTGCGGCGATGGAGGTAGCGTTACCACCTCTGGCCCGCATAATGCTCGCTATTTCTTCGATAGCCTCTTGACTACGTGCTGATAGAACAACGCTCGCACCTTGTTGCACAGCCATTTCTGCCGTGATGCGGCCAATGCCACTGCTGGCTCCCGTAATGACGAGCACTTGTTCGTGCAAAGGTTTTTGCTTAATGATTTCTCCTTAATGAATCTACAGCTTAAATGATGGGTACGTTGACAACGACGCACAAAAGTTGGTTTTAGGTTTTGCACTAAAGCAGGGCAGATTTGCGATCTGATAGCTGTATCAACCTTTGTCTTTACATTAAATCGTTTTAAGTTTACTGTATCGTAGAAGCGAGTTCACAACTTCTTCATGACCCAGTGATACATCTGTTCGTGGAAGCTAAGCTTAGGAGGAAAATGCAAATGCCCGAATTTATACTATCTAGACAAACACCACTTAAAAAACTCTTATGTAATGTCATCTTTTTTTGTAGTGTCATCTTTTGCGTACAGGGCTATATATGTGTGATTGCTCAAGACGGGCCTAATATCCTATTGATCATAGCGGATGATTTTGGCGTGGACGCAAGCCCATGTTATAACATTGGTGCTGAAAAACCAACCATGCCTACGCTCGAGTCTCTTTGTCAAACGGGTCTCGTCTTTGAAAATATGTGGGTCAATCAAGAATGCACCCCGACACGCGCGACCATCTTGACAGGAAAATATGGGTTTCGTACGGACGTGGGTTCTGCTGGAGATAAACTTTCTACAGATGAAATGACCATTCAACGCCTCCTCCGTGAGCAAACAACATACGCGGCGGCGGTGATAGGCAAATGGCATCTTGCAGGGCGTAGTCGTGATGGCAGCACCCTCGATCTGACGCATCCTGAAAAATTGGGTGTACCGTATTTTGCAGGTGTGTTCGAGGCGGCCCTGCGTGACTACTCGCGTGTACCGTGGGTTGAAAACGGTAAAGCAACGGTGCTCGATGGCTACGCCACGACACTTATTACAGATACAGCGATAAACTGGTTAACAACACAAGATGGCCCCTGGTTTTTGTGGCTTGCCTATACTGCGCCGCACTCGCCTTTTCATTTGCCACCGAAAGGTTTATATTCGGATACTACATTGACAGGCGAGAATATTCGTCAACAGCCTCGCCCTTATTATTTTGCGGCAGCAGAAGCGATGGATAAAGAATTAGGTAGATTGCTCGAGTCTTTATCAGAGGAAGAACGCAACAACACGGTGATTATGTTTATTGGTGACAATGGCACACCCGGACAAGTCGTGCAGACTTTCCCACGCGAACGCAGCAAAACAACCCTTTATCAAGGGGGCATTAGCGTACCGCTTATCGTGTCGGGTGCAGGCGTAACCCGCCAAGGTGAACGAGAAGAAGCACTCGTGAATGGTGTGGATTTGTTTGCCACCCTTGCCGATATAGCTGGCACGGGTGTAACCATGCACGAAGACGGTGTGAGTTTTAAGCCCTTTTTTGCAGAAGAAGCGGAGGGACGGGACTTTATCTACAGCGAAGCCTTTTTGGGTGCAGCAGGCCGCTCGAGACAACAGGAGCGTGAGAACTTCGAGAATGCCTGGACAATTCGAGATAAGCAATATAAATATATTCAGTTTGAAAGTGGCCGCGAAGAATTGTACGACCTATTAGCTGATTCGCTCGAGACCACGAATATCATGGCAAACTACCCAGATATTGCGGAGCGTTTGCGCGAGCAAGGGGAGACACTCCGCATGAAAGAATAAAGCTTGGTTACACTATGCCTATGAAACTTGCGACGCTCGTTTATGTGCAACACGGTGGTCATACCCTCATGCTACATAAAGCTAAAGGTTATCAACAGGGTAAATGGAATGGTTTGGGCGGCAAATTTGACAAAGGTGAATCGCCAGAAGAGTGCATGAAGCGCGAGACTTTTGAAGAGTCAGGACTCCTTGTCGAAGCAGCCCAGCTTAGAGGTTTTTTGAGCTGGCCCGATTTTGATGGTGAGGATGATTGGTACGCCTTTATCTATACCGTAAGTAAATTTTCTGGTGAACTCAAGGCCTCCGATGAAGGTGAACTCACATGGATTCCAAACGATGCAGTCATGAACCTCAACCTTTGGCCAGGCGATAGAGTGTTTTTACCTTGGGTGTTTGAAGGGAAGTTTTTTAGCGGTAAGTTTATCTACGAGGGAGGAGAATTCAAAGATTATTCAGTTGTCTTTTACAGCCAATGACCTTTTACGGCCAATTACAGAGCGAAGCCGTGCGCTAATTCTACAATTAGCGCACGGCTAAAATGCGTAACGGATTCAGATTGGAAAAAAGTTCAACCCAAAGCTTGACTGAATCCCTAACTCTCAAACCCCTTTGGGTTCTGCGCTTGCCAACGCCACGAGTCTTCGCACATTTCATCTAAACCACGCACGGCTTTCCAGCCGAGCTCTTGCTGTGCTTTACTCGGGTCAGCGTAGCTGCTTGGTTGGTCACCAGAACGCCGCGCGCCAATTTTGTACGCAATGGTTTTGCCAGAGGCTTTTTGATAAGCTGCGATGACCTCGAGCACACTGTAGCCTTGTCCTGTGCCAAGGTTATACGCAACAACGCCAGGATTATCCTTAAGTTTATCTAAAGCTCGCACGTGACCGATGGCTAAATCTACAACGTGGATGTAATCACGAACGCCGGTGCCGTCTTTGGTCGGATAATCGTCGCCGTGAACAGTGAGTTCTTCAAGTTTACCCACCGCGACTTGGGCGACATAAGGCATCAGGTTATTCGGAATTCCGCTTGGGTCTTCACCAATGCGCCCAGATGTGTGTGCGCCAACAGGATTAAAGTAACGCAGTAAAATGACGTTCCACTGTTCATCAGACACATTGACATCGCGCAGAATTTCTTCAATCATGAGCTTCGTGCGTCCGTAAGGATTGGTGATAGCACTGATGTCTCGAGGAGCATCTTCACGCAAGGGTGGTGGCGTAGTGCCGTACACTGTCGCCGACGAACTAAACACTAAATGTTTAACACCGTGCTGCTGCATGACTTCACAAAGAACGAGCGTGCCTGTAATGTTATTTTGATAATAACGCAAGGGTTGTGCTACAGATTCACCAACGGCTTTCAGCGCACCAAAGTGAATGACTGCATCAATCTCATGTTTTGCAAACACGGACTCGAGCCCCACTTTGTCGAGCAAATCCACCTTATAAAAATGAATCCCTTTACCTGTGATGTCCTCGACACGTTTAAGTGCTTCTTGATTGCTGTTGACAAGATTGTCCACCACGATAACGGTGTGGCCTTCGTTCAGAAGTTCCACACACGTGTGACTGCCAATGTAACCTGCTCCACCTGTAACTAAGATATTCATAAGTTTGGGGTACGGGGTACGGAGCACAAGGTACGGAGTAAGCCCCGCACCCTGCACCCTGCACCCTGCACCCTAACACCCCTTTCGCAGTCTAAAGCCTATCGCATCTGTTTATGGATGAACGCTAAGTTGCTCACAACCAGGCACGTCAGCCAAGTTGTAATACACGGACAGACCGCGTTCCTTGGCAATGGTTACGTCGTTGTCGGCACCTTTCGAGGCACCCTCTAAACGTAGTACCGCGTCGCAATGTTGCAGAAGTCGCCCAGCCGTAGGGTGAAGGATCTCTTCGTAAAGAGCGTCACCAACCCTTTGACCACCAGCAGTGTGCCAAATGGGCAGGGCAACCCACTCGCCAATCATGGGTAAGTGACCCGCCTTAAAAAGCGTATAGGAGACGCTCTCGAGCCGTCGCAAGTTCTGCGCCATTTTTTCAGGGTCGTCGTTCGTGCCAGAGCGGTAGGGCCCGGCAATTAAAATCAGCAGTGGTTTAGCCATGAAGTCACTTCCTTTTAGAGTGCATCCTTTTAGAGTTCAAAGCGTCGAGTAAGAGCTACGTTGCTCCTTTTTAGGATACGTGCAATTTCGTGAAATGTCAAGTAATTTCGTGTAAACATGTTAAAGTGCTTTTAGGAGAGTCAACCATGCTGACGACGCAACGTAAGCAACTTATTTTGACTAAGCTTAAGCAAGATGGGCAAGTTATTGCTAAAAGCTTGAGTGAAGAACTCGAGCTTTCTGAAGACACAATTCGCCGTGATTTGCGCGAACTAGCAAAAGAAGGTTTGTTACAGCGTGTGCATGGTGGCGCATTGCCTGCATCACCTGCGGTGGCAGATTTCGCGGGTCGCACCGCCATTGCGCCTGACGCAAAAATTGCTATTGGCAAAGCTGCAGCTCACCTTATTCAACCCAAGCAAATTGTCATTGTGGATGGTGGCACGACAGCGTTGCAACTTGCTAGGCATTTACCCTTAAACTTGGAAGTCACGATTGTTACGCATAGTCCTACGATAGCAGTCGCTTTGGTTAACTTTCCCAACGTCGAAGTCATTCTCATTGGTGGGAAGCTCTTTAAGCACTCTGTTGTAGCTGTTGGTGCAGCAGCCATAGAAGCAATCAGCAAAATTCGCGCAGATATCTATTTTATGGGTGCAACAGGTATTCACAAAGAGGCAGGGATAACCACAGGTGACTTAGAGGAAGCACACATTAAACATGCGCTAAGTCAACGTGCTGCTGAGACGATCTTGCTAGCGTCGTCCGAAAAACTCAATGCTGCTTCACCTTATCTCATTATGCCATTATCACAACTAAGTGGTCTGATTGTTGAAAAGAGTGTTTCGCCAAGTGTTGTTAAACCTTTTGAAAAAGCTGGGATTGTGATTACTCGAGCCTGAGGACGAAGAAAATTCCTCTGCATTAAACCTTTACGTTTTACGTTTTACTTCTTACCTCATGTTCGTCTCGTCACACAAAACTAAACACTAACATTTTGTGTCTATTCACTCCCCAAATGTCTGTAGTTGGAAATATCGAAGTTGACTATTTCGCTTGCAAGATTTCTTTATCGCCTTGCTGAGCTAACGCTTGGAACAGGGGGCTCGAGCCCAGCAATTCTTGGTAACTTCCCTGACTTACAATCTGCCCCTTGTCTAGCACAAAAATCGTGTCGCAAGCTCGCACCGTGCTGATGCGGTGGGCAATCATGATGACGGTTTTTGTCCCCATTACCTTTTGTATCGCTTCAAAAACAGCTTCTTCCGTCACGTTGTCGAGCGCGCTCGTGGCTTCGTCTAAGACTAAGACGCTGGGGTCATGATAAAGAGCCCTGGCAATGCCAATACGTTGACGTTGTCCCCCCGATAACCTTACGCCACGTTCGCCGACAATGGTGGTGTAACCAGCAGGCAGAGACATTACAAAATCGTGTAAGTTTGCAATGGTTGCGGCTTTGTGAACTGCGTCCATGTCGAGCTTATCCTTGGCAATACCAAAGGCGATGTTTTGAGCAATCGTGCCGTCGCTTAGAAAAATGGTTTGTGGTACGTAACCGATATTGGCTTGCCAAGCACGGAGGTTGTTGGCGGTTAACGCTTTATCGTCTACGCGCACTTCGCCGTTATTTGGGGGTAAGAGTCCGAGCAAAATATCTACAATCGTGGTTTTGCCGGAACCTGTCGAACCTACAAAGGCAACCGAGCTATTGTGTTTTATTGTCAGCGAAAGATTGTTTAGAAGTGTTTCACTCGCTGTGGGGTATTTGAAGCTGATATCCTTTAGCTCGAGCCTCTCCAAAAAGGGGAGGCGTTCAACAGGTTCAGTAAAGCTTGCCTTCGCATTCCCTAAATCGCGTTGAACGGTGGCAACTACCGTCGTATGAAAGCGTGCTCTCGTAACATGCCGATAGATTTGCTGCAAAGCGGGCATGAGGCGATACCCTGCAAAGGCGTAAAGACCTACGACAGGAATGACTTGACTCGCGTCACGTAAATAAAGCAACATCATGAGACCTAGCAACGTCCCAAACGCCACCGTATCTAAAACATAACGTGGTGAATTGGCCAGAATTTCAGACATGGCCATGCGCCGTGAAAAGAACGTTGATACACCGCTATAACCTTCCAAAAAAACTGCCTCACGCCCGAGAAGTTTGATTTCTTTTACGCCGCCTAAAGCTTCATTCGCAAGTTGAAAGCGCTGTTTGTTGGCGTTGTCTGCTTCGTCGCCGTATTTGGCCATACGCCCTTGAATGAGCTTATAAACGAAGAGGTAAGCTGCACCAAGTGCAAAAGCAATAAAGATGGCACGTAGAGGATTAATCACAATAAGAAACGTCAGAATAAACAAGACGACAACGCTGTTAGCGAGCGTTTGCATTCCTGGCACGATAAGTCCGTTTACGATTTGTTGCACTTCTGCGAGAATATTTTTACCCATTTCTGAGGTGTTGCGCTCGAGAAAAAAGGGATAAGGCTTTGCTAAATATTCAGTGAGTAACCTTTGCGAAATCGAATGATTCTTGAGCCATGCAAAGCGAATGAGGAGCCAATTCATAAAGAGAGAATAGAGATTGCTCGTTACCATGAGCCCAAGAGCGACAAAACCCATAAAAACAACAAAGGGATTCGTTGTTGTAAAACCTAGCCGTGTGTAAAGCGTTTGTAGTACATTGCTTTGTTGCAGTGCCTCAGGATTTGTGACGAGACTAAGGAAAGGTGAAATCGCTGCAATACCTGCAACTTCTAAACACGCCATAAGAATAATGCCGGGCAAGAGCAAATAGACTTGTCTGCGCTCGTGCAGACTGAGTAAGTTAAGAGCAGCGATGAATTGCTTCATAGGCGAAGGATAACGATAGACCATAGGTGATGGACAAAAGATGTTTAACTGTTTTCTATTCTATGGTTCATCGTCGTTATCAGACGTTCACTCTGTAAACTCTAACGGATTGCGTCACAAGAAAAGCCCTAGACTTCACGTTGGGGGAGAGCAGCGTTGGGCGAACTGACGTTTTGGCTCATCATAAAGCTGCTTTCATCCTTGACTTCCGTTGCAACGACACCTGCTAAACGTACGCCGATACGCTTGAGAACGGCCACCGCATTTCTAAGATCAGGACTGCTTGTTTTTTGTTGGTTTACAACCATAAGTGTACTCGTGGCGAGCGGGGCCATGCCAAGGGTGTCAGCGACCTCGAGCACAGCCGCAGAATCAATGACGATCACGTCATACTCTTTGCGCCAACTCTCGAGGCAGTCATGAAAACTTACGCTCAACAGTCCGGCGGCTTGGCTGCTAAACGCAAAGCTCGGAATGATGTAAAGGTGGTGTTGGTCGTCTACAGGCATCCGCACAACTTCGCGGGCAGTGAGCGGATTGCGTAGCCAAGTCTCGAGCGACGTATGATCTAAACGTTCAGCTTTCATGCTGTAGGCTTTGGCCACTTCGGGGTTGCGCAGGTCTGCGTCTACAAGGAGTGTATGGTAGTTATTGCGAGCAAAGTTTTCAGCAAGGCTGATGGCTACTGACGATTTACCTTCGCCCTTCCTAGCACTCGTAACGAGAATGGTTTGTGAGGTACTGGCGGGTGTGCCGTATAATAAGTTCGTGCGGAGGTAGCTCACCCCCTCATTGGGTAATTGATAACCTTGTGTGGGCAATCTTGCAAAGTTGGCCAACACAGGCAGACCGCTTTGTCTCGCAATGTCTTCACTGCTGGAGAGACGTGTATCGAGTGTGTTACGTAGGTGCAAGAGACCATACGCAAGCGCGATGCTCAAAATGGTCGCAATAGCCGTGTTAAGCACCGGGCGAGGTGCGATAGGATTTACAGGCTCGAGCGCAGGTTCTAACGTTGTAACGAGGCCGCGTACAGAATCGCGGAGGGTTTCGGCCATAGCCAGTTGGTCTTGTTGTTGCGCCCGCAAGTTGATGCGTCCACGAATGAGATCTTCGTTTGCACCGCTAATTTGCATGGTGCTAATTTGCTCGGTCTGCACCTGAATTTGTTGCTCGATACTGCTGATGGCGCGGAGCAGCGTGTCGGAGGCGCGGCGTTGTTCCCAATTAACGACGGCATCGGCGAGGGCATTGGTGCGGTTTGCGGCCTCGAGAGCCGATCTGCCTGTCACGAGGATGTCGAGAATACTCGAGTCTTCGGCGGGCTCTAAATGAATGGTGATGGTTTTGCGAAACGCTTCAATGGCTTCCGAGGTTTGTTCGGTTTCGGGAATTCTTAAAGTGGTCATCGTTTCTTGGATGACAGGGCTGCTAAGGGCGGCTTTACGGTAGGCACTCGAGTCCAAGACGGGAACACTCGCCGTTGGTACACCGAGCGAACTAAATTCAGGATTGTTTTGAGCTAAAAGCAAACTCGCTCGGCCTTGATATTCTTTAGGTAGTTGGCGGCTAATAAAAAATGCTAAGCCCCCAACAACGAGCGCAGATAGGAGCGCAGGGATAAGACCCCGCCGAATAAAACGCATAATTTCTGGAAGCGCAATATAATTATCCACACAAACCCCAATCTTGTCTCATGTCAATATCCTTTATCGTTTCGTGTAAATTCAGACAGCATAGTGCCAAGTATAACGTCTAAAAACATTGTAACGTCCTTTTGGGTGAGTGGACTAGGGAGAGGTATGAAAAACACATGGAAGGGTGACTATGGGTTAGTCTGTCACGTGTTTCTCCTAAGAGTCTACACTACAAAAGTTTATTCATGCCGTGATACCTGCCTTTTTGCTAAATCCAAGTGCAGTTTTTTCAAGACCACAGTCAAAATGGATAAGGCTTTTTAGTTTGGAACCCTCGTGCGGAGCATATACGGCTTTTCGCTTCTTCCCACATTTCTTTGCGGAATTGAGCCTTAGACTCAGAGGTGGGCTGTGTCTTAAGAAGCTTGGGGTCTTAAAAAGTTTAAGCTAGCTCGTGGTGTTCTTTCATGAAAGGCACCGTATGCTCGAGAAGGGTTTAATCTTAACTCGAGCAATTTACATAGATTATAGCTAGACAGGAGATTCGAGATTCATGCGACGATTTTGGATAATGAGTGCTTTCATAGTCACCCTATCAGGCTGTGTACCCGCTGTTGGGCGCACCTATAATGATAATGGTCCCGCCCTTTTGACGACGCATAGTGGCCAGCCAGGTGCCAAAATTATCTTACTCCAAGGTTACGGTTATTCGACGCGCACCGCAGACTTAGCTAGGAGTACGAGTGCTGAAGCTCTTAATGCCATGGACGCGGCAGGTTTTGTGGTTACAACCTTCGATTACGATACGAGAATTGGCACTGAGTTTGCCATGATGCAAGGTAAAGAAGTTTCTCAGGAGACGTTACAAGCACAACTGGCCGAGTTACCTAAAGGCATCACAAAAGAAGTATATATCGAGGTGGTCATGGACCGCCCGGGTGACTTGCTCGATGATAGAGCTTGGACAACCGTTGCCACCAACTTTATGAACCTTTCAAAAGCAGCTGTAGAGCTCAATAACACGGGTGACTATAACTTTAAGGGCATAGTCGTTGACAACGAAGATTACTTAGGAAACATTTTTAACTGTGACGATTACAATGCCACCAGTAATTGCCAGAATTACAAAGATAGAATGTTTCAACGGGGTAAAGATATTATGCGGGCTGTCCTCGAGGTCTGGCCTCAGATCGTCGTCATGCACATGCATGGTCCTTACACCTCTGACTGTGAGAGACCAAGCTATATCGCGGGTGTGGGTGTGCCTTGCTTTGACCTGAAAGGGTCTTTCTTTGCAGGTATGGTGCAAGTTGTAAGTGAAACTCCTGGAGCCCACCCCCTTCTCAATGGTGGACAAGATTATATTCTTTACAGCTCGAATGATTTTCAAAAACATTATGACTACATGAAGGCAATGGGCGAGAAAAACTTTGACTTTATCCCACGGGATTTACGTTCGGTTTGGGATACCCATGTTGACACCTCGTTTATGGTGTATAACAGAAAAATTGTCAGGTCGGCTTCAGGTCAGTCGAGCTACCCAGACTACAAAGAGGATGAGCTAGAAACGCCCCGAGTGCAACTTCAGAATGCACGCTGTGTCGCAGACTCTATCGTCTGGTTTTATATCGAAGATGCTCCCGAAGACCACTGGTACTATGCTATGCCACAGAATTGGCGTGACGAAGTGCTAAAACCTGCTCTTGAGTACACCTGCCCAGATACGAGTCAGCCCGTTGTAGAAACAACGCAGTAAAAGGTAAGAGGCAGAAAATTTTAGCTTTCTGCCTTCTGCTTTAAACTCTCGTCTTCAAGTACTGTGTCTAGTTTTGCAATAACCTCACTGACCTCTTGAAATCTCTCTTCTGGTTTTTTAGCGAGCAAGGTAAGGCTTAGTTCGTCGAGGGGTTTGAACATTTTTTGAAAACCTGAGGGTTTTTGAGGTGTTTCGTGGATATGTGCTTTTAACACTTCTTCAATCGTGCCTGTAAATGGTACTTCACCTGTAATGCCCCGGTAGAAAATAACACCTGCAGAATATAAATCGCTGGCTTGGCTCACCGCTTCGCCCTTGGCCTGTTCAGGGCTGAGGTAAGCAACCGTTCCCACGAGTGACCTACGCCGCTGCGTTTCACCAACACGCACGGCTAAGTCAAAGTCAAAAAGCTTGGCGTGACCACCCCGGCCAATCATGATGTTCTCGGGTTTGATATCACGGTGAATAATCTCGTGTTGGTGTAAATATTGGATGGCACTTAAAAGTTCCCGAAAACTTTTGAGGAACGCTGAAAGATTCGCTTTTTCAAAATAACTGCTAAGGCGTTGCCCCGAGAGATAGGGCATCAGGACAGCGGTGTAGCTGTCAATCTCGAGCAGATGTTCTACCACATTGAGATGCGGATGTTTTAGGCCGTGACCAAAACTGTATTCACGTTCTGCGTGATGGGTGTACTGTTGCGGGAAAACCTTGAGTGCCTTGACAACATCGCCATTACTGGTAAGAAAAACTCGAGCAAACGCTCCCTTGGCAATTTCATGTAGGACCGTAAAGCGAGTTCTGTCTAGAGTACTTGTAAAGGTTTGACCCGTGAGTTTCATTGCGCGTAGCGTACCGATACCTTTCTGTAGAGGTATGAAAAAGACCTAAAGTTACTATTGTATGGAGTGGTTCTGAATAGGGTTTACGCGCTCATGGAGAACCCTGTTCCGCAGCTTTCAGGGTAACTTAATAAGCCGTTTCAACAACGGCGGCCACGGCTTTGGCAATGCCTTCAATCTCGTGTTGGTCTGCACCCTCGACCATGACCCTGATGAGAGCCTCGGTACCACTAGGGCGCAAGTTGATGCGTCCTTTACTGCCCAGGGTTGTTTCGGCGTGTTTCACGGCTTCGACAACCTTTGGATGTTCTTGCAGACTTTTCTTTTTATCTGCAGGAACTTTGACGTTCACGAGCGTTTGAGGGTAAAGCGGAATCTCATCCATCCAACCCTCGAGGGATTTACCTGATTTTCGCACAGCGGCGAGCGTTTGTAGAGCGGTGAGGAGGCCGTCGCCTGTCGGAGCTTTGTCTAGGAAAAGCACGTGACCAGATTGTTCGCCACCTAAGTTGAGATGATTGGCAAGTAAGGCTTCGTGAACATATCTATCGCCAACTTGGGTACGCATCATGCTAACCCCACGCTGCGCGAGATAGTTTTCGACCCCAAGATTGCTCATCAGGGTAGCAACAATGGTTTTTTCATTGCGTGTGGCAGCACAAATCGCCAAGATGTGATCACCTGTGACGAGGCGGCCTTTTTTGTCTACGAGAAGAGCGCGGTCAGCGTCACCATCAAAGGTGATCCCAATATCGAGCTCGAGAGATTTAACCCTAGCTTGTAAGGCTTCGGGATGGGTCGAACCACAGTGGAGATTGATATTCACACCATCCGGGTGTGCATTAATAACATCGAGGCGTGCGCCAATTTGTTGGAAAATTTTTGGAGCAAGCTCGTAGGCAGCACCATTAGCGCAATCTAAACCAAGGCGTAAACCATCCAAATAGGGTGCGTGAGAGAGTAAAAACTTCATGTAGTCGTTGTTGTCACGGCGGTAGCGGCTCGAGGTGCCGATAGCATCTCCTGTGACAGGCTCCAAGGTGTGAGGTTGCTCGAGCCACTTTTCAATCGTATGTTCGACCTCATCACTCAGCTTTTCGCCTTTGTGATTAAAAAACTTAATACCGTTGTCTTCGTAGGGGTTATGAGAGGCACTAATGACGACTCCCGCGTCAGCATTTAGGGTGCAGGTCAGGTAGGACACACCAGGGGTAGGGAGGACGCCTAAAAAAGTAACCTCTGCACCTCGTGTCATCATGCCGCTGCTCAGGGCTTGGGCGAGCATTTGCCCGCTACGGCGTGTATCGGTGCCAATCAAAAAGCGAGGGACAGAAATGCCATTGGCTTTAAGAGCTTCTGTTGCAGCTACACCAACGCTATAAGCAAAATCTGCGGTCATCGGGTGCTGACCTGCCACCCCGCGAATACCATCCGTTCCAAAATACTTTCGAGACATGAAAGGCATTGTACGCCAGATGTGAGAGCGTGGTTAGGGAAAAGCGCACATAGCCCATTGCTTCTCTGCTTATTGCTTGGGTGATTACCAACGATAAACTTTGTACCTGCTAATCTTAAGACTATGACTGCTGTTTTAGATATCAAAGCAAAAAAGACTGAGCTGATGGAAGCGATGAAAGTTGTCCGTGACCCTGAGATTCCTGTCAATATTGTGGATTTAGGGCTTATTTACAAGCTTGAGCTCTCAGAAGAGGGCAATGTAGACGTGGATATGACCCTTACTAGCATGGGTTGCCCTGTGCAGGATATGCTCCAAGCTGATGTGGAATTAGCTTGTAAAAGTGTTGAGGGCGTTAAGGCCGTGACCGTGAATTTTGTCTGGTCACCGCCTTGGAGTACCGAAAAAATGTCGGATGAAGGCAAGAAGATGATGCGGATGTTTGGGTTTCACGTTTAGATTTTGCTTCTGTTTTTAACTTTTCATCTTTTGCCCCGTTACGATAAACGGCGTGTCTGTTAAGAACGCTTCTATTCGTGCTTCGCAGTGGCAGAGGTTTGCAGAAGAACTCGAGCTTTACCCTTCTGAAGGTAGCCTTGGTATGGTTCGCCAGCTCATCAATGAGCCTGTCGCGGCGATTGCTCCCATCTATCGTCGCGAAGTCGAAACATTGAAGGGTACGAAAGTTGAACTCTTTTTCTTCGATTACGAACAAACACACATCCGTCCGATGGGTTATGTCGAGCAACTTATCAGTGTATCTATGCTCGTTGTCCCACAACGACTGAGTGCACTCTCGCTTAAAGCTAACCGCAAAGCACATAAGATTTTAGAAGCCATTAGTGCTTCGGCTACGGGTGGCTTAGTTGTGAATTTTGCTGACGCAGACTTTAATGAAGCTGTGACTGTGTATGCCAGAGATGACGCGGAGGCGAAACGATTTTTCCATAAAGGAGCCAGGACAATTTTGCAAAGAGCGTTGTGGGAAAGAAAAATTTCTCCAACGTTTTTACTCGGGGAGACGGTGCTTTTGTTCTCACATACTGCCGTTGCTACGAAGCCAACACAACTTGAAGAGCTAGCTGGTTTAGCCACAGATTTACTTAGTCTTTATGCGGTACTGCACAAAGACTAACCATTGCATAAAGACTGAGTTAAGTATAAAAGCAGAGAGCAGAAGGCTTAAATCTTTTCGCCTTAGCCTTCTGCTTAGTGTTTCTAACGTTTAGTGTTTTTAACGCTTTGTCTTCGAGAGTTTTGTTGCTGTTACCGTTTCAGGAATGATTGTTTGTTTCGTATCAATATCAGGAAGACCATAGCCGTAACCGTAATAGGATGTAGTCTGACCAACGTTGTCGCGGTTCACGTGAGTAGCAATCACACCGGGAATACGAACACCAATGCGGCGCAAAATATCTACCGCAGTACGGACTTGGCGACGGTCTGTTTTCTGCTGATTGGCAATGAGCAGCGTGCCTGTTGCAAGGGGGGCAATCGTTAGGGTATCCGCAACTTGTAAAATAGGCGCGGAGTCAATGATAATGACATCATATTCTTTACGCCAGATTTCTAAGCACTCCCTAAAGCCTGAGCTAAGCAACTCGGCGGCTTGGGCAGAAGGTTGGAATGAGGGGATGACGTAAAGATAGTATTTACCGTTAATCGGCACACTTGCAGCTTGGTTGCTGCCGTAGGGGTTTTTGAGCCAGGTTTCTAAAGAGGTTTGGTGCAAACTATTAATGCGGTACTCGCCAGCAATCACCGGTTTACGCATATCTGCATCTACAAGAAGTGTGCGGTAGTTGTTGCGCACGAAACTTTCCGCAAGACTAAGCGCAACCGAAGATTTACCTTCAGCCTCCCTGGCACTCGTAATCACGATGACTTTAGGATGCGAGTCACTGGTGGCAAAGAGTAAATTCGTGCGGAGGTAACTTGTGGCTTCATAAGGAAGACGGCGGCTGTCGTTGGGCAATTTTGGAAAACTCGCCAGCACAGGAAGGTCACTAATTTTAGAAAGGTCGTCAATGTCACGAAGGCGAGTGTCGAGTGCGTTACGCAAAAGCAAGATACCGTAGCTACCAAAAAGTCCGAGCAAGAAAGCGAGAGCTGTGTTGAAGACAGGACGAGGTGCTACAGGATCAAGCTGCGGAATAGCACTATTGATAATTGTCAATGCGCTGACAGGGCTAATGGCTAGAGCCTGATTAACAACAAGCTGTTCTTGAAACTGGTTACGGCGCAAAATTAGAGGCGCAGCTTCAGTCTCTCTACCATCAGCTTGAAATGTGCGGATTTGTGTATCGAGACCCGCTATTTGCTCTTTTAAAGAAGCAACTTGTAGGTCAAAATTTTGCTTGCCTCGGTCGCGGTCCCATTGGACGAGCTTTCTAGCAAGAATGTCTGCATGTTGAGCAGCTGTTGCACTATCAGAATTACTAACAGCAAGGCGGATAAGGCTCGAGGGGTCATTCCAGTTTGCATTAGCATCAATGCCCACGCGCACCTTCTCAATAAACTTATTAATGGTTTGTTGGTCTGGATCTGTAACCCCTATTTCTGCGAGGGTGTCAATAATAACTTTATTACTCGTTGCAGCAACTTGATAAGCACTATCATTCAAGGGGCGAATTGTCGAGCTATCACTATTATTATTGCTACGGGTAGCAGAAATAACCGCTTCGGAGCGGAAGGTTTGGGGCAGCCTCGAGCTGCTAACAAATGCGACTACGCCAGCCGTGACCGCGACGAGCAGTGCGAGGAGCAAGCCCCGCCGAATAAATCGTAGAACGTCGCCCACATTGCTGGTAATATCTGGTTGCATAGCTCTCCTAACACATTCAATAGGCGTATTGCCCTAAAAGTTGAGTAGACAGTCATCACTCGTGAAACTTTAGCAAAAGAATCTTCTTCTACGTTTCAAAAGCGTCACAAGCTTCTATATTGTTACACATTTTAAGAACAGCGCATAGTAAGTGCTAACAGTAAGCTCTCGAGGTGAAGAGTGAGGAAGAGATGTATTTTAGCTGAGGTTAGAAAGCTACGCTGAAAGGCAAGAGCCAAGGCAGAAGGCGAAAACCTTTAACTAGAAGATCCATACGGCAGCTTGTTAAAGTGCGTGCTAGGCTCTTAGGCGTGCTGTTACGTGACTACACTGTTCCTACACAGTCTCTACCCGATTTTGTCCCCCCCCCCCGCTTTGGAACGAGTCATTTTTCTTCCTATCAACCCCAACACCCGAGCCAAAAGGTTGCCCTCGAGACCACTCAAGGTTTCATAGCGACAATTCCACTGCGCCAAACTGGGTTTTTGGGGCAAAGGAAGTTTTTCTGGCACAAGAAAGCGTTCGGCAAGGGTTTATACCTCGACGGCGGCTTTGGTGTGGGAAAAACGCACCTTTTAGCCTCTGCTTATGATGCCTTCGGAGGAACGAAATCCTATCTTTCTTTCTCCGAACTTGTTTATGTTATAGGTTCACTAGGCAAAGAGAAAGCCCTCGAGCAATTCGGGCAGCAGCAACTTTATTGTATTGACGAATTTGAACTCGATGACCCTGGTAATACCCTGATTGTTAAGACCTTTTTATCGTATGTGTTCGCGCGGGGGGCTCAAGTTATTACCACCTCGAATACGCCCCCCGAAGCTCAGGGCCAAGGCCGCTTTAATGCCAAAGATTTTCAGCGTGAGATACAAAGTATGGCCCAACACTTTCAACTCGTAGTGATTGGAGGGCCGGATTACCGTAAGCGTGACCAGGTTGCAACTTTGCTAAGTCCAGAAGGTCTCGAGACTCTATACAACGAGGAGAAAAGTGGAGAGCCCAAAGTAAAAACAAGCTGGTCAGACCTCTTTAGCGTATTGGCAGCACATCATCCTATCCGCTATGGGGGGGTACTGAAACAGCTCGGCACACTTTATATTGAAAATGCTCAAACCATCCCAGGACAAAATGAAGCTCTTCGCTTCGTACACTTTATAGATAAACTCTACGACCTCAAAGTAGGACTCCGTATGTCTGGGGGTCTCGAGCTTTCGGCTTTATTTGATGTCACGTATCGTAATAGTGCCTATGCTAAAAAGCACTACCGTTGTTTGTCGAGAATTTCGGAGCTGCTCGAAAGTAGGGCAGAAGGCTAAAAGTAGCAGGCTTACATTTTTTTGCCTCCAGCTTTTTGCTTTGAGCCTACACTGCAATGTTAGACTGAGTTCATGAAAAGTTCACCCCACTGGTCGTTAACTACTATTTTTCAGAGTGTCGAAAGTCCAGAATTTACCAAAGCCAGACGCAAGTTGGAACGAGATGTTGCCAAGCTCGAGACTTATCTAAACGCTAACGATGTTCGTGCTGGCAAGAAATTGCCTATGACACCGCGAAAAGTTCAATTGCTCGAGACTCTTCTCCACCGATTTAACAGACTTGGTACAGAGTTTAGAACATTGTCGGGCTATTTATCTCTCGTCACGAGTACCAATGCTTTTGATGAAAAAGCCCAAGCCGAACGCTCGAGTCTCTCAGCACTTAGTGCGAAGGTTAGTGTGCTCGATATGCGTCTAACAGCTTGGCTGGGACGTAGTGCGCTTAAAGAGGTGATGCGCGGTTCTAGGGCCCAAGCACATCGCTATAGTCTCGAGAAACGAAAAAAATATTCACACCATCTCATGGGTGAAGAAGCGGAAGAGCTTTTTGGTAATTTGCGGGCCTCGAGCAGCGTCGCGTGGGCAAATCTCTACGATAATCTTGTAAGCCGCGCGACGATTAACCGCAAAGTTGAAGGTAAAGCGAGAGATTATACGATTGCTGAACTAAAAAGCCTCAACTCTAACAAAGATGGCAAGATTCGCAAAGCTGCGTTTGCAGCAGAGCGTGAACTACTTGAACAACACGCTCTCAGTTTTGCGGCTTCCCTTAACAGTATAAAAGGGCAAGTCAATGAAGTATCTAAAAAACGTGGTTGGGAATCTGGGCTCGAGCAAGCCCTCTTTATCAATTCGACAAGTGCCAAAAGCTTGGCAGCGATGCAGGCGGCTTGCCAAGAATCCTTTCCCATGTTTCGTCGCTACCTCAAGTCAAAAGCTAAACTTATGGGTAAAGATAAATTGCCCTGGTATGACTTGTTTGCGCCACTGAGTGTAGGTAAAGTCAAAACCTATACTTGGCCAGAAGCGCAAGCATTTATCCTCGAGCATTTTGAAAGTTACTCGCCAAAACTTGCAGCCTTTGCAAAACGCACCTTTGAAGAAAACTGGCACGATGTGCCACCACGTAAAGGTAAAACAGGTGGCGCGTTTTGTATGAGTGTGCCTGGCCGGAAAGAATCGAGGCTGCTCCATAATTTTACAGGGAGTCTCGATGATGTGTTTACCCTTGCCCATGAATTAGGTCATGCGTATCACAACGAGTGTATGTATGAGGCCAAGCGCACGATGATGCAATGCGCCACGCCGATGACGCTCGCAGAAACCGCAAGTATTTTCTGTGAAACACTTGTGGTGAATGCTTTGCTAGACAAAGCAAATGAACGAGAAAAACTCGTCTTACTCGAGCAAGACTTGCAGGGTGCGACGCAACTTGTTGTAGATATTTACAGCAGATTTATTCTCGAAAAAACTGTCTTCGATAAACGCCGTGAACGCGAGCTTTCGGTTGATGAACTGAAAGCAACGATGCTGGATGCACAACAACAGACCTACGGTAATGTGCTCGAGAATTATCATGACCTCATGTGGGCGCAGAAAGGCCACTACTACATTGCAGGTCTAGACTTTTACAACTTTCCTTACACGTTTGGTTATTTGTTTGCTTTGGGCCTCTATGCAGAATACAAACGACAGCCGCAGGGCTTTCAGAAACGCTACGACACCTTGTTATCTTCAACAGGGCTTGCCGACGCACGTACTTTAGCAAAAGACTTTGGAATTGATATTGAGAGTCAAGCATTTTGGCAGGGCAGTCTTAATGTGGCCGCAGGTCGGGTGCTCGAGTTTGAACGCTTAGTGAATAAATTAAAGAAAGTGAATAAACTAAAGAGAGCGGGCAGTTAAAATCACCTAAGGCATTTAAAGAGTATTTGTGGGAAATGAAAACTGCTTCCGCCATGAATCAAGCGGAAGCAGTTTTACAGCAGTTTTGGATAGAAATATTAAAATTCTATTTTTGCAGTACCTTTACGGTAAAACGAACTGCGGTGCGCTCTTCGTTTTGCAACTCGAGCTTTACGAACGAGGGTTGAGTGTAAAGGTCAACGCCGTCAGGGTGAAGATAACTTCTTGCGATGGCAATAGATTTAACAGCTTGGTTCATCGCGCTAGGGCCAATGGCTTGTACTTCAACGCCTCCTTGACTTCTCAGGAGGGAAGCGATGGCACCAGCAACAGCGTTCGGTTTGGATGTAGCTGATACACGTAATGTTTCGATGACGACTCCTCCTCAACGGTTGTCAGCAACGGTACTGACGCTTGTTATTAGATACTAGCAAGAGATGAACTTCATGAATTGAGACATTTTTCTCATTGCGCCTTATTATCCCAAAAAATATATAGGGAAAGCCGAAAACATCAGTTCAAAAACTCAAAGCACAAGGTCAAAATCTTAAAATGAGGTTTTGAGCCTTTGGCGTTTAGCTTCTGCCTCGGCTTGACGACCCCCCGACTTGCCCCGTATACTCCTTTTCGATGAGTTGCAGCTCTACCAATGTCATTGCAAAACTAGTTAGACTACTAGGTCTTGACCTACTAGTTCTAGTAGTGCTAATTCGACGTTGGGGTGTTGCTGCTTAGTAGCGAAGCTACATAAACGCACACCCCGCCAAGTGGCGGGTTTTTTTGTTTGGTAGCGTGGAGTCCACGGAGGTTGTTTTCGATGAGTCATACACAAGAGAGTCAGTTAACATCTCAGCAAGGCGGCTTTAGCCCCTTGTCACCATGTGCAGGGCAGCAAGGGAGGACACGATGAAAGGGGCAGAACTGGTGTTGAAGATGCTCGAGCGTGAAGGTGTGAAAATCGTCTTCGGGCATCCAGGTGGGGCGATTATGCCTATTTACGATGCGCTTTACGATTCACCCATCAAACACGTATTAGTACGCCACGAACAAGCAGGTGCCCACGCCGCCGATGCATATTACCGCGCCAGTGGCAAGGTTGGCGTGTGTTTTGCAACGTCCGGCCCTGGTGCCACCAACCTAGTAACAGGCTTAGCAACCGCCCACATGGACTCGTCGGCGGTTGTTGCTATTACGGGAAACGTCTCGACAGCACTTATTGGCACGGACGCTTTTCAAGAAGCAGACGTTTACGGCATCACGTTACCTGTGACGAAGCACAATTATCTTGTCAAAGATATTAATGACCTCCCGCGCATCATCAAAGAAGCCTTTTATATTGCCTCCTCGGGTCGTCCTGGTCCCGTGCTGATTGATATTCCTAAGAATATCCAGCAAGGCGAGTTTACGGGGTCACTAGAGACCACGATTGACCTCCCAGGTTACAAGCCAACCGTTGTTGGTCACGCAGGACAAATCAAGCGCGCTGCCGAAGCAATTAAAGCCGCCAAACAACCCATCATGATGGTGGGTGGTGGTGCACAAGTTTCCTCGCAACAAGTCATGGATTTCGCTGCTAAAACAAATATTCCTGTCATTACAACGCTCATGGGTATTGGTGCTTATCCCTCGGGTGCACCACAAGCTCTCGGTATGCCAGGAATGCATGGCACCGTGACAGCCAACCGTGCGATTACCAATAGTGATTTGATTCTTGGTGTTGGTTTGCGCTTCGATGACCGCGTGACAGGTAAGGTAAGCCGCTTTGCGCCAAACGCGACGATTGTTCATATTGATATTGACCCTGCTGAAATTTCCAAGCTCGTGAAAGCACACGTGCCTGTTGTCGGTGACGTGCGGGACGTATTGCCCAGACTCAGTGAGTTATTAGAAAAGCTCGAGGTTGATGAATGGTGGGCTACACTCAACGACTGGAAAGTGAAATACCCAGAGCGTTACAGCAAAGAAAAACCGCTCGTTTCACAAGAAGTCTTACAAATGTTCCGTGACGCAACGGATGGTGAGTGTGTTGTAACTACAGAAGTTGGTCAACACCAAATGTTTGCTGCGCGTCTCTTCCCAACGAACAAACCGCGCACTTGGATTTCTAGCGGTGGCTTAGGCACGATGGGCTTTGGCTTA
Organism: Trueperaceae bacterium; assembly: GCA_051649365.1. Lineage (GTDB taxonomy): Bacteria > Deinococcota > Deinococci > Deinococcales > Trueperaceae > CAVTAE01. Next base: position 5,797 of record JBOFGY010000130.1, on the reverse strand, counting down.
CCCGCTGCGATTGGTGCAGCATTTGCGCGTCCTGGTGAAGTTGTGGTGTGTGTTGCAGGTGACGGCAGCGTTCAAATGAACATTCAAGAACTAGCTACAATCTACAAGCATCAATTACCCATCATCATTGCGATTTGCAACAACGGAATGCTTGGCATGGTGCGCCAGTGGCAAGAAATGTTTCATGCACAGCGTTACAGCGAAGTGTATTTAGCAGACTCCAACCCAGACTTTGCCAAACTCGCTGAGGCGTATGGCATCAAAGGTTACAACATCTTTGATCGCGAAGAAGCTGCGCGGATGATTCCTGAAGTCTTAAAGTCGGGCAAACCTGCTGTGATGAACTTTGTGGTTTACGAATCTGAGAAAGTTTTCCCAATGATTCCTGCGGGTGCTGGCTTGGATGAAATGCTCATTGGTGACCAAGAAGAAGGTGCAGGCGAATATACCCATTCCGAATACGCGCCAGAAAAGTTGGGTGCATGATGAGTACAGCACATAAACACGTTATGAGCGTCACCGTCCGTGACCAGCCAGGCGTTTTAGTTCGCATTGCCGGACTTTTTGCACGGCGTGGGTTTAACATCGAATCGTTGTCGGTCGCACAGACCGAAGTGCCAGGCATCAGCCGCACGAATTTCGTTGTAACAGGTGAAGATGAAACTATTGAGCAAGTTGAAAAACAACTCCAAAAATTGATTGATGTCATCAAAGTCGTTGACCATTCACAAACGGAATACGTTGACCGCGAACTCATGCTCATCAAAGTTGCTATTCGCTCAACCGAAGAACGCATGGAACTTCGGCAGATTGCTCAAGATTTTCGCGCGCGCATTGTCGATGTTCACCGTGACGCGCTGATGTTTGAAGTGACAGGGGGTAGCAAAAAAATTGATGCGTTTATTGAGCAGATGCAGGGCTACGGGATTCTCGAGCTCATGCGCACCGGCCAAGTTGCTCTAAGCCGCAGCGCACAAGACCCAAAGGTGAAGTCAAAAACAGTAGTGGATAAAGCAGCGTAAAGTAGCTATCAGTAAGTTCAAAGAGGTGACGGCTGATAGCTGATGACTATCAAGAAAGCGATGAGGTTATCATGGGTAAGCAATACAGTGAAATCAGTGACATGCACAAAGCGTTTATCGAAAAGCAAAAAATGTATTTTGTGGCGACGGCGGCGAAAGATGGGCGCGTGAATGTGTCACCCAAAGGCATGGACACGTTTCGCGTGGTTGGTCAAAACAAAATTATCTGGCTCAATTTAACGGGTAGTGGCAATGAAACCGCCGCCCACCTTTTGGATACAAATCGCATGACGATTATGTTTTGTGATTTTGACGACCGACCGCTTATTTTGCGTCTTTATGGTCCTGCTACGGCGATTTATCCCAGGGATACAGCTTGGCAGCACTACGCCCCAATGTTTGATAGCTACGTTTCCGCGCGACAAATTTATGAAATGAACGTGGACTTGGTACAAACGTCGTGTGGTTTCGGCGTACCGCTGTTTGCGTATCAGGGCGATAGAGATAATTTAACGACGTGGGCTAATGGTAAAGGAGAAGAGGGTATCAAAACGTATTGGACAGAGCGTAATCAGAAAAGCATTGATGGGAAAGAAACGGGAATAGTTTAGCTATCAGCCATCAGCTTTCAGCAAAATCGAAAGAGCTGACGGCTGATAGTTGAAGGCTGACGGCTTATGGTTTAGTAGCTAGGCAAAATCCATTTCACTTAGGAGAACACAGACAACATGGCAAACATCTATTACGACAGTGACGCAAATTTGGAGCATCTACAAGGTAAAACCATTTCAGTAATTGGTTATGGTTCGCAGGGACACGCGCACGCGCTCAATGCCAAAGAGTCTGGCATGAATGTTGTGGTGGGACTTCGTAAGGGTTCGGAAAAATGGGTGGAGGCTGAAAAAGCTGGGCTTAAAGTCATGACGGTGGTAGAAGCTGCAAACGCTGGCGACCTTATCATGATTCTTCTTCCTGACGAAACCCAAGCAAAAGTTTATAAAGAAGAAATCGAACCCAATCTAAAAGCAGGAAATGCTGTTTTGTTTGCACACGGCTTCAACATTCATTTCGGGCAAATTGCGCCACAAAAAGACATTGACGTGTTTATGGTTGCGCCTAAAGGGCCTGGTCACCTCGTGCGCCGTGTTTACACTGAAGGTGGCGGTGTACCTTGCTTGATCGCCATTCATCAAGATGCAACGGGTACGGCCAAACAACGCGCTCTTGCCTATGCAAAGGCGATTGGTGGTGCACGTGCAGGTGTCTTAGAAACAACCTTCAAAGAAGAAACTGAAACTGACCTCTTCGGTGAGCAAGCCGTCTTGTGCGGTGGCGTAACTGCGCTAATGCAAGCAGGCTTTGAGACGCTTGTTGAAGCGGGTTACGACCCAGAGATTGCTTACTTCGAGTGCCTTCACGAAATGAAACTTATTGTTGATCTTATCTACGAAGGTGGCATGGAAAGAATGCGCTACTCGATTTCCAATACAGCCGAGTATGGTGATTACAAAACTGGCCCACGCCTTGTTACAGATGAAACCAGAGCTGAAATGAAAAAAGTTTTGCGTGAAATCCAAACGGGTGAATTTGCCAAAGATTTCATGCTGGAAAGTGCCGCAGGTCAACCAAGACTCAAAGCAGGCCGCAAGAACACCGAAGCACATCAGCTCGCGCAGACAGGAAAAAAATTGCGGAAGATGATGTCATTTATTAAAGGTTAAGGAGCTATCAGCCGTCAGCTATCAGCTTTCAGTAAAAGCGATGGTTGACGGCAGTTAAATCCTTTTAAAGTTATTTGGGAGAGATGATGCAAAGTTCAAATACAAAAAAGCTTGAACGCAGATTTGGCAACAATCTCCGACTGTGGCTTAACTGTTTTTAGCTGATGGCTGACAGCTGATAGCTGACGGCTACATTCACTTTGCAACTAACTCGCATTTATGACTTTGAAAGGACACTCCACAATGGCATACATAAAAATCTTCGACACAACCCTCCGCGACGGTGAACAATCTCCAGGTGTGGCACTCAACACGATTCAAAAGCTCGAGATTGCCCACGCTTTAGGGAGACTCGGCGTAGATATTATCGAAGCAGGTTTTCCGATTACGTCACAAGGTGATTTTGATTGTGTGTATCAAATTGCCAAGGAAGTCAAAGGGCCAACCATTGCCGCACTTGCAAGAACGCATAAATTAGACATTGAACGCGCTGCCAAAGCGATTGAACCTGCTGAAAAAGGGCGCATTCACACGTTTACTTCGGCGAGCAAGATACACCTCGAGTTCATGCTCAAGAAAACTGAAGAACAAGTTTTAGAAATTTCAGACAACATGGTGCGCTTCGCAAGACAGTTCGTAGATGATGTAGAATTTTCTGCACAAGACTGTATGCGTGCTGATCCCAACTTCGTTTATCAACTTGTTAGAACAGCGATTGCCGCAGGTGCAACGACAATTAATATCCCTGATACTACGGGTTACGGCACGCCCGTTGACTATGGCGCATTGATTAAAAGTATTTTTGACCATGTGCCCGAAGCCAAAAATGTCACGATGTCTACGCACTGCCACGATGATTTAGGATTGGCAACCGCGAACAGTCTCGCTGCGGTTGAAAACGGGGCTACGCAGATTGAATGTACACTGAACGGCATTGGTGAACGCGCGGGTAACACGAGTCTCGAGGAATGTGTCATGGCACTCTACACACGCCGTGACCATTATGGTTGTGACATCGGCATCAACACCAAGGAGCTTTACCGCGTGTCTCGTCTTGTTTCGCGCCACACGGGCATGGTTGTTCCTCCTAATAAAGCTATTGTCGGCGAGAATGCTTTTGCCCACGAAGCAGGCATTCACCAAGACGGCGTAATCAAGCACAAGCAAACCTATGAAATCATGAACGCTGAGCTCGTTGGGCGTGAAGCGGGCGTACTCGTCATGGGTAAGCACTCAGGTAGGAATGCTTTTAGAAAAGCCCTCGCTGATTTAGGCTATGACGTGAAGAAGGCCCTACCTCAAAACCCAGGTCCCGATCACGGTATCAGTGAAGAGTCTGTAGATATTCTCTTTGAACGCTTCAAAGATTTAGCAGACCGCAAAGGTGCCATCAACGCTGACGACTTACGCGCACTTGTTGAAAATGAAACGATGAAGGTTGCTGAGACCTACAAGCTAGACCATTTACAGTTTCAATCTGGCACGGGTGGCATGACCCCGCAAGCATTAGTGCGCTTGCAAATGCCTGAAGGCATGATTGAAGCCACCGCCACAGGCAGCGGCCCCGTTGATGCTTCGTTCAAAGCACTTAAAAGCCTCACGCCAGTTCCTTTTGAAATGGAATCTTACGACCTCAAGGCGATTGGTGGTGGCACGGATGCCCTCGGTGAAGTTTCCATCCGTGTTAGGAGTGATGAGCAGCTTGTGTATGGGCGGGCGATTTCTACAGACGTGGTGCATTCTTCGGTGTTGGCGTATGTGGATGTGCTGAATAAACTGGCGGCGGGGGCGGCGCGTAGTAAGGTGGGAGATCAAAAAGTTACGATGTCCATGCCGTGAAAACTCAAGTCCACCTTTACAGCTATATCACCATAGGTCAGACGTATTTCACAATTTTTTCTACCCTGACTTTGCTCTTTACAATAACAAGCTGCTCTCCCAAAATACCTAAAGATGTAGAGTTGCTAAAGCGATTTGAAGAAAATAAAATAGGGCTTGATAGCCTGTTACAAATGACGGATGAACTACTAAAGCCAGACGAAGAGAATACGACTTGTGTGGGATTGGAAGAAGCTCAGGAGGGAGGTGAAAACTATCTTACACAGGAACAGCGTGAATTGCTCAACAGCAAAATGCAGAAATTGAAAGTGGCTATGGTTTGTAAAACTATGTTTGAAGGGAAGGATAGTTTTAGTTTCAATGTGGGTAAGTATGAAGACCCTATCACTATGTGGGTGACGTACGTAGACTATGAGTTTCTACCTGTAGCCCTTGGAGAAAATCAGCTTTACAAATCTTTGGATGATGTTGATAGAGTTGCCAAAACATACTATCGTCATATTCAGGGGAACTGGTATTTGAGCAAGTGGTTTGATGCTTACTAAAGATAAATTCTGTTAATCTAATTTATAGACTAAAGAAAATTTACGGTCTCGAGTACACTCGGAATAACTTCAAGCTCATTGAGCTTTTGAATGGCGTACATTTCCAATCCTCTTAAAGCACGACTTCGTGTCCATTTTCTTACGCTTGTGCTTAGTGCCACAGTCCTGAATATCTAAGTAATGCAATCTTCAAGTTTGCTCATCTTACGGAATAAGATGAGCAGGAGGAACTTTTAGGGAGAGTTATGGAATTTAACTGTCCCTAAATTACAACAAGGGGATGGCAGTTGGTCTGTAGACAGTATATGCGCTTGCGCTTTGCTAATCGTTTTTGCGTGTGAAATGGCTTACTTATAGCTCATTCACAGCCGAACCGTGATAGTTGCGGTAGCGAAAGTCTTGCCTTTGTTCGATACTTCTAGTTAGGTATATAGAGGCTTCACCTAAGATGTTTCACTATACCGAACCTATGTTTTAATGATTAGGCTGCTTGCCAGTTTAGCCTTGAAGGAGTTGTATGCGTTTAAACGTTATCGTCATTGTTGTCTTTTTCCTCTTAGCCGCTTGTGCTGAGAGTCCAAAGACCACTACCTCTACAACGCCCCCGCCAGGTACAGACACCGATTCAGGTACAGACACCGATTCAGGTACAGCTACCGACACAGGTACA
>JBOFGY010000129.1:0-5515 GCA_051649365.1 Trueperaceae bacterium | reverse complement strand
TACCCCGAACGTTTAGGCGTACCAGGTATGAAAGAAATTGTGCAGCAACGTCTCGAGAAAAACTTCAACTGGCGAGTGGAGGTTGACCACATTCATCACCAAGCTGGCATTATTCCGGGTATGTATTTGGCAAGTTTAGCTTGTGCCAGTGAAGGTGAAGAAGTGATTTTGCAAACACCCTTGTATCCACCGTTTGAAAAAGCTGTGCGTGATACAAGGCGAGTGCCTGTAAATAGTCCACTCGTTTGGGATGGTGCAGCGTGGGAGATTGACTTTGATAACCTCGAGTCCATTGTCACACCCGCAACACGTCTCCTCATGCTCTGTAATCCGCATAATCCAACAGGTCGCGTTTTCACTCGTCAAGAGGTAGAGCGTTTAGCAGATTTTGCCCTGCGTCACCGCTTATGGGTTTTATCAGATGAACTCCACGCAGATTTGACCTATGGTCACACGCACACACCGATTGCTTCGATTAGTAATGAAATTGCTCAGCGAACGATGACACTCTATGGTCCTACGAAAGCATTTAATCTTGCGGGTTTACATATTGGTTTTATGCTGAGTCAAAATAAGACGTTGCTCGAACGTGCGAAAAATATAACGGGATATATGCTTGGCTTTCCTAATACGATGTCACAAGTTGCGACTATTGCCGCATTTACAGAAGCAGAAGATTGGCTAGAAGATACAAAAGCCTACTTACAAGCAAACAGAGATTTCATTCATGGCTTTATCGCTAAAGAGCTTCCTGATATAAAAAGTGCAAAACCCCAAGGAACCTATATGTCTTGGTTAGATTTTCGCTCACTCGGTTTAGAAGCGAACAAAGCAGGTGACCCGCTCTACAAGTTTTTAGCTGAAACTGCTAAGGTTGGGCTTAACGACGGCCCACTATATGGTGCAGGTGGGGAAGGGTTTAGTCGGATAAATTTTGCTAGCTCGAGGGCGATTGTGGAAGAGGCGATGGTGAGGATTCGAGATGCGGTGAGAGGGTTAAAAGATTAAAGGTTACTGTACCGTTTCATTTTTTGCTAAGCTAGTGGTATGGCAATTGAAGTCAATCCAAAGATAATGTTAGGCAAACCTGTTATTCAGGGAACTAGAGTGACAGTAGAACTGATTTTGCGAAAAATCTCTGAAGGTATGAAGCCAGAAAATATTGTAGAGGCTCATCCAAGTATCACGGTTGAGAATGTGTATGAGGCTGTTGCCTACGCTGCTAAAGTTCTTGCACATGAAGAGTTACGATTTGCCTAGTGGACTTTTTGCTCGATGAAAGCTGTGATGCCAAAGTGGCTGTAGCCCTGGAAGCATCTGGGCATAATGTTTTGAGAGTGTCACAAATTTCCCAATGCATAACGGATGAGGAGGTTATTGGATTAGCTCTCGAGAAAAATCGTATTCTTTTGACGGAAGACAAAGATTTTGGTCAGTTAGTGTATGCCGCAGGAAAGGAATCATGTGGCGTGATTCTTTTCCGCTTCCCCTCAACTGAAAGAGAAAAAATGGTTGATAAAATTCTTGAACTCGTCAATGCAGAACAAGAATCTTTACAAGTAGCCTTTGTAGTTCTGGAACCCATACGAATGCGCATACGCAGGAAAAGTAATGAGTGAAATCTATCCGCATGACCTCGAGCATTGTCGTTTCTGTCCACGCTTAGCAGACTTCCGCGAGAAAGTCGCTGTTGAAAAACGTCGAGCTTACAAGAATGAAACCTATTGGGGCAAACCTGTGCCTGGCTTCGGTGACGTAAATGCCCCAATTATGATTTTAGGTTTAGCTCCTGGCGCACACGGTTCTAACCGCACAGGTCGTCCGTTTACAGGTGATGAAAGCGGCAATTTTCTTTATGCGGCTTTGTACCGTGTGGGGTTCGCAAATCAGCCAACGTCTAAGCATAGAGGTGATAACTTAGTGCTAAATGATATCTGGATTACGGCTTCTGCAAGATGTGTGCCGCCAGGAAATAAACCAACGAAGGAAGAGGTGGCGGCGTGTAGAGTTTGGCTCGAGCACGATTTCTCGTTGCTCAAAAGTCTCAAGCTCGTTTTAGCTCTTGGACAGATTGCCCACGATGCTTACCTTGAACTTTTGAAGGCCCAGGGCCACACTATCATCAAAAGACATTATCCTTTTGCACATGGAGCGTTGCATAGGTTCGAGAATGCACGACCTCTTCTTGATGCTTATCACGTCAGTTTTCAAAATACAAATACAGGTAAGTTAACAACAGAAATGTTTGATGCTGTTTTAGAAAAAGCAAAATCCTTTATGAACTAAATTGTCATTGCGAGCTTCCGTTAAAGATTGTCTGAAAAAGAATTTGCTCTATCGTCACATCATCTGCGAAGCAGTCTTTTTGCTGTGACTTTGCCACAGCGTAAGCGGAAGAGACTGCTTTGTGCTAGATAAAAACACACTTTGTCAACGGATGAACTAAAAGAACGCATAGGATTATTTTCTTACAGGGATTTGCATATAGTGGTGTACAAAACAAGTTAAAATAAATTTATGCAAGATGCGAACACCGTCAACAGTCTTATTCATCTCTACCGTGGTGAGTTAGGGCGCATGGTGAGTTACCGTGCGCGCTTAGATACTACGACAAACTGGTCTATTGTCACGACGGCAGCTATCGGCACGTTTGCTTTTGGTGATAGAGGTGTGTCGCACGTTGTACTGCTCTTCGCACTTTTTCTTAATTATTTTTTTCTACATTTAGAAACGCGCCGCTTTCGCATTTATGAGCTTTCGCATCAGCGCGTGCGCGTGTTAGAGCGTTATTTTTATGGTGAAATGTTAGGTCAACCCAGCGAAGAAGGTTGGCGTGAGCGGTTGGCTCAATACTTAAAACATCCGCAAAGTCCAGTCAATCAACTCAATGCTTTGGGGTGGCGTATTCGACGCAATTATAGTTGGATTTATGGTGCCGTGCTGTTAGCTTGGCTTATGAAATTAAGCACCATCGCTCCAGTGTTTAGTCTAGGTCAAATTGTAAGAACTGCAAATATTGGTCTGATACCAGGTAGTGTCGTGATGACAATTGTTGCAGTGTTTTATATGATTCTCACCGTACTCGCAGTTCGTGCAAGCCTCGAGCATCGCCTCGAGATGGATTGAAAAACAGTCTCTCGTGGTTGATTTACTCGAGCCATTAAGCCGCTTAAGAACGTGATAACTCTATTACTTCAGCATTGTTGGGTTGTCCAAAAAGTTGGGCTGCGCTGCCACCACGCAAAAAGAGCTCCATCCAGCGCACCTGACCTGAAGGGATTGACCAACCACTGCTGCCTGGTGAAAAAGTGAGGGTGCCTTGTGGAACGGAGAAGCTGCCATCACTCACAATGGCAGTCTGGCGGATGTTATTGAGCGTGACCTCGAGCGCCTGACCTGCCTTGTATTGTCCTGCAGCAAAGGTTGTTTTGATATTGCCAAAACCATCAATATACGCAACACGTCCCTCTGGAATAGCAGGAATGTGTTCGCGTGGCATAGCTTCGGCCCAGGCATTAGATTTTTGCCTTGCGACAGCGGCGACACCGGCGGGGAAGATGTCCCTCGAGCGAAACTGTGAACCTGCTGAAGCAACATCGACATAACGTAACTCTATCGCGCAATCACGCAAAAAAGAAAATGCATAACCGGCATGAACGCCAACAACCTTCACCCCATTGGGTAACAACGTGTAGGCGAGGCGTTCACCGTCGTTATTTTGCCGCGCCTTTTGGTCATCGCGGCGTGGCGCAACATTATGAAAAATAAGCGTGTTTTCAGGAGCTTTATTAAGGCCAAGTTGTGCGACACAAAATCCCGCTGCTAATGTGGCGAAAGGTGGAATAGACGTTAAGATAAGTTCTGCTTCAGGTAGAAGAAGTTTGATCTGTTGCGAAACCTCTGCAAAGGCAAGGTCAGCATGTCCAAAATCGGCGACGATGTGTAGAAGCATGAAGTGTATATTAACATCAAGCGGGGAGTGTTGCTCGAGAGGTACGGGTGTACTTAGGTTAGCTAAGGCAAAAGCCTAAAGTAGAGAGCAAAAGCTTAAAATCTTTTTTAATTTTTCTGTTGTTATGTCGTAACTTCTTTATACCCTGACGTTATTTAACGCTTAAACGAAAAAATAAGCCAGACCCAACCGATGATTTGTAGCGCGCCACCTATGGGTGTGATGGCACCAAAAATGCCAATGTTCAAAAGTACCAATAAATAAAGACTGCCCGAAAAGATAAGGGTGCCAATAAGAATAAACCAAGCGGCCTGGTAATGCTTAAGAGGTAACACAGACATAAGGAGTAATGCCAGGGCGTGATACATTTGGTAGCGCACCCCTGTTTCAAAGGTTTGCAAACGCTCGGGCGTAATCATATCTTTGAGTGCGTGTGCACCAAAGGCACCAAAGGCTACGGCGAGTAAAGCTAAAACTGCGCCAACTTTGCCCGGGTGAATTGTTAAGCGTGATGCACTACTTGTGACTCCCTGAGCCTGGTTCATGGATATAGTCTAGCGCAACCTGAGAATTGGTGTGGAATGACGATTGTCCTGTAGATGGACAATGGAACGTTTTTGACCATTGTCTATTCTCTATTGTCCAAACTCATACTTCAAACGCCAATACGTTTGTCAGTAACTACGTTGACCAACGCGCCATCTTTCATCTCGAGCCTTACATTTGCCATCGCTGCTAGCCCCACGTCGTGCGTCACTAAAATAACTGTGCGACCTTCCTTCGCAACATCACGAAGTGCCTCTAAAACCAACGTGCCACTTTTTGAATCTAAATTTCCTGTAGGTTCATCAGCAAAAATCACATCAGCGTTATTGACCAGTGCCCTTGCCAGGGTCACACGCTGACGTTCGCCGCCTGAGAGTTTATAGGGTAAAGAATGCAGACGATGCGATAAACCAAAACGCTCGAGCAAGAGCTTCGCTTTTTCTTCTCGTTTATCCTTTGCAGCGTTGGCTAGCCCCATAGGAAATGCGACATTCTGCAAAGCACTCAGCACAGCAACAAGATTAAACGACTGAAAGACAAAGCCAAATTTCTTAAGTCTTAAGTCAGCACGTTCGTTTTCTGGTAAGACACTGATGTTGGTATCGTTCAAAGAAACAGAACCACTCGAGGGAACGTCTAGTCCTGCTAAGACATTAAGCAGCGTAGATTTTCCAGAACCCGAAGGCCCCATAATCGCTGTGATGCAACCTTTATCAAAGGCATGGCTAAATTTACTCAATGCAACTACGTCACCCGCGGGGGAGCGGTAGATTTTACTTAGGTTCTCGGCACGCAGCACCCGTTGAGCATAGCTTATCTAAAGCTAAGCAAGAGTAATTTATGATTTTAGTTATATAGTTTGTGTATGTACTTTCGATTTGAAATTCCCCCAGTTTGGTGGAGAACTGGTTAAGCAACTTTTGCCCAGTATAGCCTTTCAACATCATTAGGTGAAAGATAGTTTAAGGACGAATGCCTGCGTTTAGAATTGTAAAAGGTTTCGATGTAGCTAAAGAT
>JBOFGY010000128.1:0-11082 GCA_051649365.1 Trueperaceae bacterium | reverse complement strand
ATCTTTAGCTACATCGAAACCTTTTACAATTCTAAACGCAGGCATTCGTCCTTAAACTATCTTTCACCTAATGATGTTGAAAGGCTATACTGGGCAAAAGTTGCTTAACCAGTTCTCCACCAAACTGGGGGAATTTCATCACGCTTACAGCTTCACTATCTGCGTCGTTATCCCAGATGTCAATGGCTCTAGCCACAAAAGACACCGTGCCGTTGTCTACAGAGGTAATGTTCGCAGCATATTCATAGGGGGCTTCGCTGTCCTCGCCGAGTTTCGTTGAGCCTTTGTAAAACTCAACTTTAGCAACAGCTTTGTTATCACTAGCTTCTGCAGTTAGGGTAATGCTCTCAACAACCATTACTTCCGTTTTGCTTACGGTCAGGCCAACGGTAGGCTTCACGACATCAATATCTACAACAACCGTACGCTCTGTACTGGTTTCGCTGTTACCCCAGATGTCGGTGGCGACAGCACGAAATACTACAGCGCCATTGTCTGCATCCGTTAAAGAAACTGCTTGCTCGTAAGGAGCTATGCTGTCTTCGCCAATTTTTTCATTGCCACGGTAAAACTCGACTTTAGCAATGCCTTTGTTATCTTCAGCAAGGGACATGAGCATAATCTCTTCAGCGCGGTTCACTAAGTCTTTACTGGTTGCGAGGTCTACAGAAGGCTTGGTGATGTCAATATCGACCAAGACACTTACAGCGTCACCATCAGCAACGTTGCCGGTCATATCCATGGCCACAGCATTAAAAACTTGTACACCGTTATCGTCAGCAGTAAAGGGCACGCTCACTGTATAGGGTGCGCTCGCCACTTCTGCAAACTTTACACCATTGCGGTAAAAGTCTACGCTGGCAACTACTCTGTCGTCAGCAGCATCGGCGGTTAGCACAACGCTTTCAGCTACAACAACACTCGTTTTATCACTCATAAGTGTAAGGGTGGGCGGGGTGCCGTCCAGATTAACCGTCACCGTGACAGGCTCACTCGAGGCTTCGTTATCTCTCGTGTCTACAGCCTCTGCACTATAGTTGTAAGAACCATTTTGCTCAGCCGACGTAAAAAGAACAACTTGCTGGAAAGGAGCTTCTGTGTCTTCACCCAGCAGCTCGCCATTTTTGTAGAACATCACTTTACTGATGCCGCTTCTATCTGTAGCACTGGCTGTAAGCGTCATGCTTCCGGGCATGTCTACCATGTCTTTACTTGCTACAAGCATTACAGTCGGTGCAACAATATCAATGTCCACCACGACATTCACAGGTGTACTGATGGTCGCGTTGTTACCACTGTCCGTGGCTTTGGCTGTAAAAGCAAGTGTGCCGTTATCGGCATCGGTTAGGTCTACGCTTTGCTCGTAAGGAGCCATGTTATCTTCGCCAATTTTTTCATTGCCACGGTAAAACTCGACGTTGGTTACACCTTTGTCATCGCTAGCTTCTGCTGTAAGCACAATACTACCTGCTTCAATGACAGTAAGCTGCACTGGACGAAAGCGAAACACTAGGAGCTGTGTCAGGGCGTTCAGTAATTTGCAAGGTTAACGCTGAGGTTTTACCTTTGCTACCTGAAGCACCTCTAACAACCAGCGGATAACTACCTTGAGCGGCGGTTAGGTCTACCTCGAGCTTTAACACCGAGCTATTGCCTGTTACCGAAGCTGGGGTAAACGTTGCCACTACACCTGCGGGCGCGCCCGTAAGGGTTAGGTTCACCGCGTCAGCAAAGTTGTCCTTGCGTTGCAAGTTTACGATCACTGTGTCACTTTGTCCTGGCACAATTGTAATTGCTGCATTCGCCAAGCTCATGGTGAAGTCTGGCATAGGAGTATTCGGATTATTTGGGTCGGTTGGGTCGGTGGGATCGGCAAAAATAAATCAAACACAACTAACCTTCAGGGCAACTGGGGCGAATCATTTCGCTTTTTTTTGTCATTGCGAACCTCTACTCAATGTTTGCCGAATCCCCATTCCGTTCACCGAAGTTGCAGCCGCGAAGCAATCTCTCTTCATGCTTTACGATTCTCTTCGTGCTTTACGATAACGTACAAAAAGCGAGATTGCTTCGTGACTGTACGAGTGCCTAGGCTTACTAAAGAGTTAACGCACCCAAAACTTAAACTCGCATAGAACAAAAAAATTTCCCCTCGAGGCTCGAGGGGGTTAGATAGGAAAAACTGAAGAGAAAGCGAGCAGGGAACTAGCGAGCTTGACCTGCCGAGTTAACCGAGAACACGAATGTAGAGTTGGCTTGAAATCCTAGAGACAAATGGACGAGACTAAAGGAAAACAGGAGGTCTAGGATGGCAACAACAAAGAAGAATAAACGGGAGTACAGTACAGAGTTCAAGATAGACGCAGCAAGATTGGTTGAAGATCAGGGGTACACCGTCAAGGAAAAAGGAAACATGTGAACGCTTAGGCGTTCCGCTCTCCAATTTGACCAGATGGTTGAGCCAGTATCGTAAAGGAAAAGTGCAACATGCGCTATAGTGTTGTGAAAGCAACTATCTTGGCGTTTGAAAAAATAAATAAAAGACTTCATACACAAGTTAAATACCTTAGAGTGATGCTATGCACCTTTCACTTGGCTATTCCCCTTGTCCTAATGATTGTTTTATTTTCTACGCCCTCGCTCATGGCAAAGTTTCAACCGATATAGATTGGAATATTAGTCTCGAGGACGTAGAAGCACTCAATCAGCTTGCGAGACAAAATGTTTTAGACGTGAGCAAAATCAGCTACCACGCTTACGCTCATCTCACGAAGGATTACATCCTGCTTCCTGCGGGGGGCGCACTTGGTAAAGGTGTAGGGCCACTCATTGTGACGAAGGAAAAGCTCGAGTCTCTCTCGCATAAACGTGTCGCCATTCCTGGTGGTTTAACAACAGCAAATCTACTGCTCAAACTTTCTCAACCCGATGACATCAACACTGTCACCCTGCGTTATAACGAGATTATGCCTGCTGTTGCAAAAGGCGAGGTAGACGCAGGACTCATTATCCACGAGTCAAGATTTACTTATCCTCATTATGGTTTGCAAAAATTTTTGGATGTAGGTGAGTGGTGGGAAAGCACGACAGGGCATGTGTTACCACTGGGTGGCATTATTGCTAAGCGCAGCTTAGGTGAAGCAACCTTACAGCGTATCAATAACGCACTTAAAGAAAGTCTCGAGTACGCCTACGCGCACCCAAACGAAACAAAACCTTATGTCGCTAAATACGCCCAAGAAATGAGTGAAGCTGTTCGGCAAAAACATATTGATTTATATGTTAATGCTTACTCGCTCGATGTAGGCGAAGCTGGCAAGGCCGCCGCACAAGAGCTTTTTGATAAGGCCGCTGCGCGCGGTCTCATTCTTGAGCTACAGCAACCGCTTTTTCTAAACGTTGAGCCTTAACATCTCCCACCTGTAAAACTGCATCGGCTATATCATTACGAAGCACTGCCAAGGCAATAACGCCTTGCTGCGGGTGCTCTGCTACTGCGCCCAGTTGCCCAACCGTTTTGTCTGCAACGGTGATGTCACGCTGTGTTGGTAAAGACAAAGACTCGAGACGAACTCGAGTGAGCGAACGGCGTAGGTTGCCCCTGGCCTCAATACGAGCCATAATTTCTTGACCCAAATAACAACCTTTCGAGTAAGACACGCAGTGCTCTAGGCCTGCTTCTTGTGGCAACACACCTTCACCTGCTTCGGTTTCAACGTAAGCGATGCCAGCTTCGACTCGCGACATAGTAAGTGCCGTTTCACCCCCGAGCGTGGCACCTGCATTCAAACAATGTTCTAGGAAAGCCTCAGCATCTTTTGTCAGCATGTGAATATCAAAACCACCTGGCACGCTGCGCCTAGCCTCGTGAATAAGGATTTTAGCATCTGCAAAAGGAACCTGACTAAAGTTCGCTGCGGTTGGTAACATTCCAAAACTCTCGAGTACACGCCTAGCTTCTTTACCTTGCAACGTAAATGAAGTGATTGTGTTCCCTAAATTCTGTAATTCCACTTGGTCAAAAACAATATGCGCCCTGAGTTCCTGCTCGACAAACGCACCTGCGCCACCCTCTACCGCGAGAAATAAATCTTCCTCACGCCGAAACACACGCATCTGGGCCAGCGCGTGACCCTTGTGATTCAGCAGTAAGTTTTCAGTGAACGAACCCTGTTGTAAAGTTTTGACTTTGTTAGAGAGTTGCCCGTGAACAAAATCTAAGCGGTCTACCCCCGTAACCCGCAGGGCCATGTGTCCGAGGAGTGGCACGAGGCTGGAGGTCTCGAGAGCCGCAAATTCCTTCTGGGGAGAAGTAAAGGCCGCGAGTCGACCCCGCGCATCAAACTGCCCACCCTGAGCCATAAAAAAATCCTGTAATGTGGTCTGTGCCATAGTTACAGGATATGCATTTTGTGATGGATGAAAGGTATTGTTACGGAGGAAAGGCAAAAAGCAAAGGCAGAAGGCAAAAGCAATTTTTCAGCCCTCTGCTTTTACTATCTTTTCGCTAGACTTTGTGGATTCACGAGTAAGGTTGGGTCCATATCGCGCATTGCCTTAGTGGAAAGCCAGACACGTTTGGGTTTACCATCTACCCAAAGGGTACGTTTTTGCAAATTAGCACGAATCGCACGTTTATGAACACCGACTTGTTTGAGACCTACCCCGCCACGACGCTTGGGCGAACCTTTGCGTGTACTCGTGGTTTGATGTCTCGTTCCTTTTCCAGTAACTGCACATACTTTTGGCATAAAAACTCCTCAAAAGCTCTTCAAGAGCAAACTGTATAGTTGTAGCATGAAAAGCTATGCTCTGGCAAGTCAAAATTAAGATTTTTCGCAGATTATGATTACAAAGTCACGCGAACCAACAGATTTTGAGACCTTATATTTTGCTTGATTTGCGTATACCTGCGAAGTTGGCGAACGAAAACCGTACGTACCCTGCACCCCAAATCAAACCGCTCACCCTAAACCCTATACTTTCTGCGAAACCATAACAGCCCAAGAATGGTCACAACTCCAACCGAAAACAACACCAACCAAGGTAAGTCGTCAAAGCTCCAAGCTTTGCCCGTGTCGTAGAGGTAACAAATCCCTACTTATCCACCAAGGCACCGCTAAAGACTGTAATTCCCTGCTGGCTGAATTGACGCAAGGCAAGAACCACCCCAACATGTGAAGCCGCCCACCCCAATTCCTCAACGTAGTGAACCGAAATAAGCGGAATAACCATAAAAAAGCCGCCCCACATGAGCAGGTTATTGACGAGTAGTGTCAGGGTGGCGTTAGCTTTGTGGGTATCTTGCGGCAAACCGAGGGCGGCTTGCAAGCGGGGGCTAAGGAGGGAGGCCATGAAAATCTTCTTGCATCGTACCGTTCAAAACTCACACCTTTGGTTCTTGGTGGCACCATAAAAATCAAACGCAGCAAAATCTGTCCGTGCAAGTCCTCTCCCTCTAGAGAGGAGCTTTATGACTCGAACAAAGACGGGGCACGCTGCTTGTTACACTAGCCACACAATGACAGCAAACACACCCATCTGGGAAGACAATCCTTGGACTTCATTACAAAAGTTAGACCATGACTTAACACCGGATGTTTGTGTCATTGGGCTTGGTGGTTCAGGTTTAAGTTGTATTCAAGAATTCTTGAAATATGGCAAAAGCGTGGTTGGTGTAGATGCAGGCAGCGTGGCAGGCGGGGCGGCGGGACGTAACGGCGGTTTTTTACTTGCAGGGCTCGCTCTTCCACACCACGAAGCCGTTCAGAAGTTAGGCAGAGAGCGAGCCAAGAAACTTTATGAGCTTAGTCTCGAGCAACGTTTACGCATTCAAATAGAAACTCCCGAAGCCGTGCGGCAAGTCGGCTCACTCAGAACTGCTTACGACAAACAAGAATTAAAAGACTGCGAAGCCCAATACGGGGCTATGTGTGCGGATGATCTGAGTGTTCAACGGTATGAGGGCCCAGAAGGACAGGGGTTGCTTTTCCCGCACGACGGTGCCTTTCAGCCGCTTTTGCGTTGCCGTTTGTTGGCGCGTCAGGTTTTAAAAAACGGAGCCCTTCTTTTTGAAAACACGTCTGTCACGACTTTTCAAGGAACAACTGTCATCACGAAGAATGCACGTGTCACAGCAAAAACTGTTGTGGTAGCGGTGGACGGAAAACTTGAGCACCTCCTGCCCGAACTTTCACCGCGCGTCCGCACGGCCCGCTTGCAAATGCTAGCGACCACACCAACCAGCGAAGTTTCAATTCCGCGTCCCGTTTATCACCGTTGGGGCTACGAATACTGGCAGCAACTACCAAGTGGCTCCATTGCCTTGGGCGGCTTTCGAGACCACTTTAAGGAAAGCGAGTGGACAAATGACAACACACCGTCTTCAGAAATTCAAGGGTTGCTCGAGACCTTCTTGCGCGAAAAACTTAATGTCCAGGCAGACATCACACACCGTTGGGCAGCGAATGTTTGTTACACACAAAATGCCATGCCTATTGCTGAAGAAGTACGCGAGAACGTTTGGGCGATTGGCGCATATTGCGGTACAGGTAACCTTATGGGGGCACTTTGCGGACGGGCTCTAGCCGAACACGTGTCTACTGGAAGTTCTGAAGCCTGGTCTTACTTGCAGAGCGACTCGTTTTAGATACGTTATGATTTTGCTCATGACGTTTTCTGAACGCTTAACCGCCTACATCAAAAAAACGAACTCGAGAGTTTGTCTCGGGATTGACCCACGCCCCAAAGATCATCCTTCAACCCACCCAGATGCTCATAACAACGACCCCGCTCAAACCGCCAAAGCTGTCGTGACCTACTTTAGAAACATCATCGAGGTAACTCACGACCTCGTGGCGTGTTACAAACTTCAAAGTGCCTTTTTTGAAGCGATGGGCATCCCAGGGCTTATTGCCCTAGCCCAACTCACCGCTGATATCAAGGCCCTCGAGATTCCGGTGATTCTAGATGCCAAACGCGGCGATATTGGTAGTACAGCTCAAGCCTACGCCGAAGCCTATTTGGGACAAGGGGTGTTCTCGAGCGATGCCCTCACCGTAAATCCCTATTTGGGCATGGACAGCCTCGAGCCCTTTCTCGAGGCCGCGACGCGCAATGGACGCGGTATTTTTGTGCTCGTCAAAACCTCGAATCCGGGCAGTGCCGATTTTCAAGACCTCGAGACGAAAGATGGGCTTTATCTTTTTGATGAGGTCGCCTACCGCCTCCAAGAGCGCAGTAAACAGCTCCTAGGCAAAGATGGTTTCTCACCTTTAGGTGTCGTGGTGGGTGCAACCTACCCCGAGCAACTCGAGGAACTCCGCGAGGTTCTTCCAAACAGCCTATTTTTGGTGCCTGGCTACGGTAGTCAAGGAGCTGCTGCCGGTAATGTAGTAAGGGCATTTGATGAGAATGCGCTTGGAGCAGTTGTCAATGCAAGCCGCAGTCTCACCTATTTTGCTGCCGATACAGATTACCAAACCGCTGCCAGGGCGGCCGCACTCGAGATGCAGCAAACCATTAACGATGCCCTCGGTGTTTAGAAAAATACTGTGTAGAAAAGTACTCGGCTGTGTCAGAAAATACCTAACTAAGGGGTGACTAAAATTTGAGACAAGCTAAATGAGGTAAATCGTTGGGAGGCTATAAGTGATGAGCACTATGCTGTTCTTTAGGCTAACACTTTATCGCTTCAAAATGTGCAGTCTTTTTTACTGTAGTGTAGACTATCACACATCATCTGGTGTTTTTCACTGACTTCTCCTTCTAAGAATTCTATACTGGAAATTATGAATGAGCCTATATCGGTAGTGGAAAAATCTATGAATAAGGGACTAAGCCCACAGACTCCTAAAAAACTCCTTGGCAAAGAGTGGGCAGAGCATACGGTTAAGAACGATTGGGCTCTTCCAACTCGAGCAGGTCAACAAAAAATAAGTTGGCAAAAACGCCTCGCGCTGCGCCTCTTTCGCTTTGGTTTTGCAGGTGTCTTCTTTATCAACGCGCTCGTTGCTTGGATACAACCCAGTGACTTCTTAATCCTCATGCAACGCAGTCTTGCTACAAACTGGCTGGGTGATCTCGAGTGGATGATTCCTGTTATTGCAGTAAACGACTTGCTCCTTGGCTTAGCTATTCTGGCTGCACCCAAACGCACGCGCTCATACGTCTATGCCTGGACAGGGCTCTGGTTCTTGGCCATCACTATTGTTAAATTTTTGGCCTTAGATAGCGTTGTGGCACTACTTTCTCAAAACGCATCATTCTCCTAAAACAAATTGGACAATCTCACTTGGGTTCATGTTGGTACGCACTTGAGGCAGTAAGCTCATCAAGGTCATCGGACTGACCCCGGAACCTTCAAACAAGGCAGCAAACGCACTGTAGTCGCCTAGTGCCTCTGTCTGAAACGTCAGGTAGGTGGTCTCCTCCCCTTTAGGGACGAGGTCAGGGTCGGCAGCAGTTTCGGGCTGGGTTGCAGCAACATACATTTTTGCTTTGTTGTTATCATTAAATAGACGGCGGGCAGTTTCTTCGGAAGCGTAAATATACTTCTCAGGTACCATCGCACAGGTTGCCAGAAATGGCAGTGCCTGTTTTACACCCTCCTGAAGCCCCACATTTTCTGAGCTAGGGCGATACACAATAACCCTCGGATAAATCGAATCTTGGCGTATTACTGCCCAAAACGCCACTTTGTTTTTATCATCTGTAGCCGCAGCCACAAGGGCTACAGGCTCGAGCTTAGCAGAGGCTTGTTCTATTAAATCCTCGAGCGTCGCCAACACACCTGCACGGCTTAGGTCATCACTCACGTCAAGCTCGAGGTCATACCAAGAGGCAAGTTGCTTCACCATCTTCTGCCAAACGTCGAATTTTAGGGTGTCGGGTTTCCACTGCCCTGAAAGCAAACCTCGCGTTCCCACAAAAACCGCCGCTTCATTATCGAGATAAGCAAAATCACTTGGTAGGTGGGCCAGCTTAGGCAGAGCGGGCTCGAGCAGTTTGAGAGCCCGCGCCAAGAACACAACAGCATCTGTACCCGTTGCAGGCTCCCGCAAGGCTTCGTCGCTGAGGTCGCCGCGTAATTCGGTGGTGCACGTTTGCGCGAGTAAAAAGCTAAAACTTAACAGTGTGAGACACGCTACACACAAGCGCAGGATAAACATACTTGAAGTTTAGAGGCCCTAAACTTCAATGCTATGAGAAAAGACTTAACCATAAAAATAGAAAAGGCGCGTTGCACCTTCCCTATTCTGTTTTTATACATCAAGTTTAGTTAAGAACAATATTGAGGTCATACGCTGAGCTACCCGAGGGGCCCGCTTGGTCTGGACTTGTAATAATGACTTTTACAGGACGTGCAGGAGAAATTGTATAAACTTGGTTTGCACCACCAGGCGTAACAGCAATTGTCGTAAGAAGTTCATCATTTGCTGCGGCTCTAATTTCAGCCTGAATAGGAATAGCCGTCGTTGCTTTCGCTGCTAATGTAATGCTTGGCGAATTTACCGTGGTTACAAAACAATCTCTATCTCCTAAGGTTTCAATTGCACCCTCGAAGGTTGCATTTGGAAGTGTTGTCGCAGATGTACAGGTATTGTCATTAGGCTCTAATGAATCTGTTGAAACATCATCAAAAGCGTAAAGAAGATAATTGGCATCTGTCGTTGCTGTTACTTCTAAGAAATATCTAGTAGCTCCATCATTCCTTAAAATGGTGCAAGCACCTCGGCATTGTAGAGAAGTAGTAATGGATTGAGCCTCGAGGCTATCCTTTAGAGCTGCGGAACCTGCTCTCGAGAAAGATGTAGGGCCACTACTGACGGCAATGACATTTTGGGCTTCATCTTTTACAGTTAGCGTAAGTCCAGTGTTTGTAGCAGGAGTAGTAGGATCAGGATTACCGATAGCCGCATCACCGAGTTCAAAATACAAAAGAGCCTCACTCAGCTCTGAGGGAACATTGACAATAAAGCGTTTTGTTTCTCCAGCTAGGATGGTTTGATCGGCAGCGTTCGAGTTGACAACGGTTTCTGGTTCAGTTGTTGCCAAAAACTTTTTGAGCACACTAATATTCACTACCGCGTTTTTCGCTTCCACCCCGAGTGCACTCACTGTCATAGTATATTCGCCCACAGTCTCGGGAGCAGTATAGGTTACGTTCGTTCCGCGTAGCCCAGAAAGCTGTCCACTCCCTGTAGAAAGCGTCCAAGTAAAATCTTCGGCGGTATCCGTATTTAGTGCTGCGGTAAAAGGTTGTGTATCCCCTGTACCAACAGTTGCTGAGGCGGGTGTAACCTGCACCGCCGTATCTGGAACAATTTCTACCGAACAGGCTGAAAGCAAAAAAAGTCCTGCTAGGGAAAACAAAGCATAAAGTCGTTTCATTTTTCCTCCATTGAAAGGTGACATCCATCACCCTAGCCACGCTATTACAGGAACGTGTGGGAATGTTGAGTCACCTGATTGGCGTATAGTATCTGATGAAGAAAGAAAATGGAAAGGGGTTGTACCGTGAAATGGATAGTATGCGGGTTTTTAGGAATTATAGCTTTCAATGTTCTGGTAGCTTGTAATACGAACGAAGAACAGGCATCAAATCCAGGGACAAACTCCCAACCAAGGAGACCCACCTCAAACCTACCATTTACACACCTAATGCTTTCGAGCATCCATGCATCAAACTGGCATTAGATGCACCTACAACAGTAGTAGAGTCCAAAGGACTAACCGCGCAAGTTAGTGCTGAAAAGATTTGTGATACTCCAATGAAGTTATCGTTCCCCACTACTGGAAACCACGCGGAACTTTTGCTAATCAACTAAGAGAATGAAATTGTTTGGAACTCTGATACTGGTGGGCTCACAGCGATTGAAGAAATAAACTTGTCTCCAGGTGAACGTCTACAAGAAGAAAAAGTTTGAGAAGGCGTAGGTAACGGAGGGTGTAAAAGATTTCGTGTACAGCTAATCCAAGTCATAATGACGAGGAAGGAGCAACACGATGGAGAAAGCGTCGGCAAGAGCGATAGACCCGAAAGTGCTGGATGAACTGGTTGCAGGGGTTCAGACCAGCGAA
>JBOFGY010000127.1:0-23545 GCA_051649365.1 Trueperaceae bacterium | reverse complement strand
ATCTTTAGCTACATCGAAACCTTTTACAATTCTAAACGCAGGCATTCGTCCTTAAACTATCTTTCACCTAATGATGTTGAAAGGCTATACTGGGCAAAAGTTGCTTAACCAGTTCTCCACCAAACTGGGGGAATTTCATTTAACTAAAAAATCTAAGACTCGAGACGGCACCAGCCTCGCTAACAACGATACAAGCAAGGCATCTTGCCCAACTGTATAACGCACTCTTGGCATAGGTGAAGTCAGAGCGTGTTGCACAGCAGTGGCCACGTATTCTGGGGGAATACTTGTTTTTGCTCCTTTGTCCCATTGTCTACAAACAGCTTTTGTTTGGGCCGCATACCGTTCTCTTGCCTCAGGGGGCAGCCGCTCAAATTGCTCGGCGAATGACTGTGCTTCTTTATCAAGAATAGGCGTTTTGATATAGCCTAGTTCGATAATAGAAACGTGCAACCCCCATTCGCTTAGCTCACGACGCAAACTATCTGATAACGCCTCGAGCGCAAACTTAGAAGACGCATACGCTCCCATCATCGGCAGCGCAAGTTTGCCAGCCGCCGAACTCATCATCACAACGCGCCCACTACCCTTGCGTAGTAAAGGCAAGAACGCCTGTGTGACAGCAAGTTGACCAAAAAGATGGACCTCGAACTGTTTGCGAAGTTCAGCCAAAGACAAGAACTCGAGTGGCCCCGACACGACAATGCCTGCATTATTGACAAATTCGAACAAACCAGCTTCGCCCAGAACACTTTGCACTTCTTTTACGGCAGTTTCAATCTGTGCTTCGTTTGTTACATCCAAAGCAAGGGGTGTACTTTTATCTCTTGTTGTAAACTCTGCGCGTCCGCCTCTTTGCGAACACAGGCAAACACGTCAAAACCCTTCTGACTTAAATGCTGCGCTGTGACTTTACCAATACCCGTTGATGCTCCTGTGATGATAACGGCTCTCATCCTCGATACGCCTCGAGTCCACGCCTTAAATCTTCTGGAATAGTTTTGGGTTGTTGTGCTTTGTAGTCAAAAAGCACAACAACAGATTTTGTCTCGACGGCAAGTACATCATTGGCTAAAACGTTTTGAATGAGGGTGACGCTCGAGTTGCCGACTTTTTCTACGGTTGTTTCTACATATACGGTGTCACCAAACTTTACTTGCTTGCGAAAATCAAGCGAGATATGTGCAAGAATCAAAGCGACTTCACTCATACCGAGTGATTGAAAAAAATTGACTCTAGCTTGTTCGGCATAAAGCGCATAAGCTGTATTATTGAGATGCCTTAGAGCATCCGTGTCATTAAAACGAACTTGAATATCTGTGCGATAAGTCATTCGTATAGGCTAACAAAAAATACATTAAAGCGCAGCAAGTCATTAACTCCCACAATTCACAAGAGTCTCAGAACACGTTATATACACTTGCTATTTGTCCTAGTTGCTATTTGTCCTAGTTGCTATTTGTCCTAGTTGCTATTTATCCTAGTGAGCAACCCCATAATAACTCATTTTTCCAAATAGCGTTAGTGGAGTAGTTTCGGGCGCAAGTAGCCATACACCCACGTTCCCACCACAGCACTCAGCAAAACAACAAAGAAAACACTAAATCCACTTCCAATCAAGGTAGCAATAGGGCCAGGACAGGCACCCGTTAAAGCCCAACCCAAGCCAAAAATAGTTCCACCTGCAATGTAGCGAAAATAGGTTGGTGCTTTGGGGTTAGTATTAATGGTTTCACCGTTCATAGTTTTCAGGTGAAAGCGTTTGATAAGCTATAGAGAGATAGCCCCTACCACAATAGCTGAGCCAATTACACCATACATATGAAACGACTGAAAACGAAACATCTCTTGGATGTGATA
Organism: Trueperaceae bacterium; assembly: GCA_051649365.1. Taxonomy (GTDB): domain Bacteria; phylum Deinococcota; class Deinococci; order Deinococcales; family Trueperaceae; genus CAVTAE01. The sequence continues at coordinate 21,685 of JBOFGY010000127.1, read as the reverse complement.
CCAAGATACGACCTCTGCCTTTGTTAAAACGAAGCCAAAATGAACACCTACGATTAAAAACTTGATATTAGAGAGAATCCAGTTGCTTGTTTTTGTTGGTGATGTCATTGTTGTCATAACTAAAGCCTCAACAATAAAAGGAAGAGTAAATGGGTCACGACTAAGCCACCGGTAAAGAAACCAATCACCGCCACGAATGAAAGGAGTTGTAAATCAGCTAAACCCATGATGGCATGACCTGAGGTACAACCACCTGCGTAGGCTGTACCAAAGCCAACCAAAAAACCACCCAGAATGATAAAGATAAAGCCTTGTAAGCTAAACAAATTTACCCAGCTAAAAACTGCTGTTGGTGCTAAACCACCATCTACCGTTACACCTAAAGCAGCAAGGTCTGCGATAGTTTTGGCAGCAACACGCAGTGGTTCAGGGTTCGCCAACAGAAAGCCACCAAAAAAGCCTCCTAGCAGAAGTTCAACCGCAAACATCAGGTTCCAACCACCACGTTCGCACCAATCGTACTTAAAGAAAGCTATCTTGCTAGGCAGCATGGCGCAAACGTGGCGTAAATTAAACGAAATACCAAACTCTTTAGTTACCGAGTAGAAGAAGGAAAGGAACCGCAAGACCAATGAGGGGCCCTGCTATGTACCAGGACCAAGGTTGGCGTAGGAAATCTAATATACCCATAGGGGGTATACTACAGCACTTAAAAAGCACCTTGATGTGTTTCAAAAAACAGATACAGTGTTACAGTGTTAACCTCGAGCTAACCGAACAGCTTCGACAACATCCTCAATAACAACTTTACGCTTCTTCAAATCACTCTGGCACTCGTGTAAATAGGTCACTAATATAATATCACCTGTGGCGTTCAACGCACTACGAATACCTGACAACAACGTTAAGATGTCATGACAATCACGCTCTTCTTCGACCATTGCTTGTAAACCACGCACTTGACCCTCGAGTCTTTTCAAGCGATTAAGAATCTTAGCTTTTTCTTTATCGTGTTGCTTTTTGGTAAGGGTCGCGCTTGCAGACATGTTATGAGTTTAGCATACTCCTAAAGTGTAGATATCGATAAAAAATGTAATTTACAAAAACTTGCCATTCTTCTCGTCCTGGACAGTATTTTTCGCACTTGACATATACCCCCTAGGGGTATTAAGATATTTACAACGAAGGAAGAGGGCAATCTATGCTATTCAAACAATTTTACGATGAAGACTTAGCCCAAGGAAGTTATTTCATTGGTTGTCAAATCACGGGTGAAGCTATCGTGGTAGACCCTTGGCGTGACGTACAAACATATCTAGACGAAGCAAGGCGCAACAATATGAAGATCGTTGCAGTGACAGAAACGCACATCCACGCCGATTTTCTTTCAGGCTCGAAGGAACTCGCTACCACAACAGGTGCAAAACTTTATTTCTCAGACGAAGGGGATAAAGACTGGAAATACAACTTCGATGATCCTTTATCGTATCAAACTAGTAAACTTTACGATAATAGCGAAATCAACATTGGCAATATCATCGTGAAAGCAATTCACACGCCAGGTCACACCCCTGAGCATCTTTCCTTCTTAGTCACCGATGGTGCCGCCGATAAGCCAGGCTTCTATCTCACAGGTGACTTTGTGTTCGTGGGCGATACTGGCCGCCCTGATCTCCTCAGTGAAGCCGCGGGCGGTAGTGATACTCGCTCTGCTGGTGCGAAACAACTTTTTGCTAGCTTGCGTAACAAGTTTTTAAGCCTTCCTGATTACGTGCAAGTGTGGCCCGCTCACGGTGCAGGCAGTGCTTGCGGAAAATCGCTCGGCGCGGTTGCCAGCACGACAGTGGGTTACGAAAGACTTTTCTCGTGGTGGGTTCCATTCGTTGAAAACAATGATGTTGGAGGCTTTACAAAAACATTACTCGAGGGACAACCTGATGCCCCCAGCTACTTTGGCAGAATGAAACGCCAGAACAAACTAGGGCCTGCACTTTTGGGCAAACGTCCTAAACTCGAAAAATTCAAAGTGAGCAATATTGCCGACAGAATCAACAAACAGTTTATTTTTGTTGACCCTAGGAACCGCGCAGATTATCTTAAAGGTTCAGTCAGAGGTTCGCTCCACATCCCCGATGGCAAAAAATTTATCACCTACGCTTCTTATATTCTTGACTCCGAAAGAGATACTCGCCCGATTGTCTTACTTGCAGAAAACGAAAAAGAAGCAAATCGTTTACGCACGAGGCTTTCTTTCGTTGGTATAGATCATGTTGTTGGCTATGTAACAAGCTTCGAGGATCTAAAACTCGAGCCAGTGCCGACTGTCTCACTTGAAGACTTTGAGAAACTCGAGCAACCTTTCATTCTCGATGTTCGCACGGCAAGCGAGTACGAAGGAGGTCACATCGAAACGGCCAAACAACTTCACGTCGGGCGTATGGTCTACAATTTAAATGAACTTCCCAAAAGTGAAACGATCATTACGCATTGCCAAAGCGGGGCAAGAGCAACCGTTGCCGTAAGTGCCTTGCGTGCTGCTGGCTATAATGCTGTGGAATTGGAAGGCAGCTACACCGCTTATGCACAACAATGAAAAGCTGCTATCCCCGCTTAAAGGATGATTCATGATTTTCGTTTGGTTAGGCTGTCATCATTGGACTGAGCCTCGGGCTACTCGGCTCGGGTGGCTCAATTCTGACGGTACCTGTGCTCGTTTACTTGGTACAAGAACCACAAAAACTTGCCATTGCTGAGTCCCTGGCGATTGTTGGTGGCATTAGTTTAGTGGGTGCGTTACTTATGCCTTCAAGAGATTGATTCACTAGAAGAGCGTTTTGTGGTTTGGCATTCCTGGTGTGGCAGGTACGTATTTAGGAGCATATTTGTCCCAAGGGCTCACAGGAGCAATGCAGCTCTTGCTTTTTGCACTTATCATGCTTGCTGCCGCCTATACTATGTGGCGCGCCAGAGATCCAAGGCCAGACAAAACCAAACATCATCCCTACTGGCAGATTCTGCTCGAGGGTTTAGCCGTCGGTATCATCACAGGATTAGTTGGTGTAGGAAGTGGCTTTTTGATTATTCCTGCACTTGTCTTACTTGGTGGCCTATTCATGCGCCTTGCAGTAGGAACAAGTCTGCTCATCATCGCTATGAAGTCACTTGTAGGATTTTCCGAATACGCCCAGGTGCTAAGTCACTATCACATCAATTGGAATTTAATCGCGCTCTTCGTAAGTTTAGGCATTGTGGGCAGTTTTCTTAGCCAGAAATTACCGCAACTACTACTACGGAAACTTTTCGCTGTCGTTCTTGTTGTACTCGGAATTTTTATTCTTTATCAAAATATTCCGAGCATCCTTGGTTACGCGCTAGGCCTTGAAACGATTGCAATTACTATCATTTTCGGCTTTACACTTTTACTCGTCCTGACCAGCAATAGAGAGAGCATCAGTGTCAGGGAGGTGCCTACATTGCAAGGCGATTCTGTCGTGATTGACGTGCGCGAGATAGATGAATTTAGAGAGGGTCACGTAGCAATTGCAAAAAATATTCCGCTTAGTCAGCTCGAGCAGCGTATCTCTGAAGTTCCTCGAGACAAAAAAGTTTACGTCATTTGTAGAAGCGGCAGACGCTCAGGATTAGCTCTTAAAACCTTGCGACAGGCAAGCTACAAAAATATTCGAGCTGTTCGTGGTGGAATGCTGGCGTAGCAGATAGCACAGTTGCCCGTTGTTGAAGGCAATGATGGCAACAATACATTAGCCAGTTAGTTGCTATACATAAGTTGCTGGAGGTAGAAATAAAAATCAGATTATAGACGCTCAGCAGAGGCTAGTAAAACACTCGTAGGGCTCGGCTTCAAGGACGTACGAAATGTAGACGGAGGTTTTATTGCCTGGAGTGAGGCAGGGTATGAAGTTGTGTTTCTTGTCACTGAGTGAGACGAAAGACTAAAAGCAGAAAGCCGAGACTAAAACTATCTAAAAGCCTTAAGCCTTTTGCTTTTAATTCACTAATCGTACGGATGAACCTAGCTGCTCGAGCACCCTTGTCATGTAGCTCTCGAGCACCCTCGTCCAATCATCGTAACTTGGCAAATAGCGTAGGGCCTTTTTGGCACTGTCGTGAATGCGTTCGGGCATAGCAAACTGCTGCTTAGCTAGCGTGTCCGCTAAAAGAACATGGGCCGCAATCCAAATATCGTCACCTTCGTGGGCATCGCTGATAGCACGCTCGAACCATACAACAGCTTCGTCACTGCGGAAGTACTCGAGTGCAAGTTTCCCCAAACATAAACATGCCGCCGCACTTTCTGAGCCTGATAAGGCTTCAGTAGCAAGGTCATAGGCACGTACAATGTCATGAAGTTGTAGACAGATTTCTGCCAAATCTGCACGGACCGCGTCGAGATGGCTATAGTGGTTATCTTCGAGAACGGTCTCGAGGGTAGTGCGTGCTTGATTAAGCCTGCCAAGCTCGGCTAAGGTTACGCCGTAAGCGTGCAATACAACCGAACGCAACTCTGAACTACAATGCTCGAGAGCTCTTTCATACACATGCGCGGCCTGCTCGAACTGCTCACAGCTTGCAAAGGCACGCGCCAACTGAAACAGTAAATTGAAGGAGAGTTGATTGGCTTCTACCGCTTGACTGTAAGCCATTAAAAAATACTCGAGCCCTTTGTGGCGTTGCCCGAGCATCGTCGCGGTCAAACCTTGCAAATAACGTTTGCGACTACGCAAGTCATCTTCTAACAGGTCGTCACTAAGTTGCAAAGTTCCAAAAAGTGTCAGTGCATCATCAGGTAAAGACAAGTAAAGCAACGCTTCAATAAGGGATAAAAGCTCTCCTTGCAAATCTGTGCCTTGACAAAGCTGTACCGAACGCGCGAAGCAATCTCTCGCACTCTGCCAATCACCGTGTTTGGCGTGCGCTTCACCGAGCAGTGACCAGCGTCGCCACTCGAGGTGTTCGGGGAGACCCGTAAGCAAACGTAAAATGCGCGTCGCACGGCGAAAGCCACCCGCGACGATGAGGGCCGTCGCAGCATGAAATTGTGCAAGCGGTTGCGCCGAGTGCAAAGCGGTCACCACCCCTTGACGCACGCTTGCGAGCGTTTCACCCCGGCAGGCAGCAAGTTGCCACATAAGGGCTTGATAGAGCGGATTTTGTACGATACTCGGCTGTGTCTGCAGGGCCTCACTAAGGCATAGCGACGCACCTTCTAAACCCCGTTGACGGTAAAGCGCATAGACAGCAGCCAAATGTAATTGAAGTTCGGCTTGCTGTATAGGATTAACATACGGTTGCGCCGACTCGAGATGAATCATCGCTTCATCATAGTGACCTTTGGCTAAAGCACGCTGTGCTTGAAAAAGAATCACCTTGGCCGTTACAGACTGAGCTGTCACCGTAGGTGGCTGAGGGTTCAACGTGCTTGCCGTGTCCATAGCTTCAAGCTAGCACCAAGCTCGCTTCACACCAACATAAAAACCTCACATCCTTCTTTGAAATGTGAAATGCTTTGCCTCTTGTGAACTTGGCTACCCTCTGCTTTCTCCCAATGTGCAAATGCACTCGTTGCAAAAAGTTTGGGTGATACGCTTGAAGCAACTTGGGGAATCACCTGTTGTCGAGCCTTTAACTCTCTTTGCTTAAAAATAATGAGGGCTCAGACAACCTTTTTGGAGGAGAATATATGCATCGTCGTCTTCGTTTGTTGTTCTTACTACTTTTTCTCATTGCTTGTGAACGTGTTGCGCCAACATCAAACGAGCAAACCCCTGAGTCACCACCATTGCAACAACCTGCAACAACACCATCTGAGGACTCCGGTACTGGCAGTGCCAGCAACGAACAACCCTATCAACAACCCACCCAACCCATCTCCGACCCTGAAGTGACTGCTCAGGCTTTGGCTGCCAATAGTTACTACCTTTCAGATTTACGTGCTGATAGTATTTCAAATACCTATGGCCCTTACGAACGAGACTTTACCAATGCCACCGAGTTTGGGGGGGATGGACGTGTTTTCACCATCAACGGTACAAAGTATTCCAAAGGTTTTGGCACAACCTCACCTTCAGAACTTCTCTTTGATTTAGGGGGGGTCTGCTCGAGCTTTTCTGTGAGTGTTGGTATTGATGATTTATGGAATACTACGCGGGGGAAAGCTACCTTTGAAATTTACGCTGATGACAGCAAACTTTGGGACTCTGGACCTATGACCCACACCGACGGGGCCAAAGCTAGTCCTGCACTATCTATGACCAATGTTAAAAAACTACGCCTCGTCACAACCACGAGTGACAACGGTGGGCAAGATGACTTTACCGATTGGGTAGACCCTATCCTGACCTGTAACAGTGCACCCCCTGCACTTGCCCCTACCGATGCAGGCACCAAAGGCTATTTCGGTCCTGTGCAAGACTGGCCCACCATCCCGACACACGCAGCTTTATTACCTAACAGCAGCATTATTGCTTGGTACGCACGTGACACGGATGGCACCACCCGCGACGCAGACTATAACGATCAAGCCAAGCATAACTCCACCATCGTTGACCTCTGGACACTCAACACCAATCGCCACAGCCGTTACGACAATCAAACCACTGACCTCTTTTGCGCAGGCTTCGTACCCATTGCTGACGGTAGACTCCTCGCCTCAGGTGGCAATTTAGGCTCGAGAAACGGGTTTTATCCTGGCTCGGTTCACACGAACTTTTTTGATCCCAAAACTAAAACTTGGTCGCGTGGGCCAGATATGAGCGAGGGGCGTTGGTATCCAAGTGTTCTCAATTTGCCTAACAAAGAAGTTTTGTTCATAGGGGGGAACTCGAACGAAACAACCCATTCAAACTACATTCCAGATATCTGGAATCCAACGACAAACACTCTACGTCGCTTGACCAACGCTTCGACCCAAGCCCGCAACTTTAGACATTCTTATCCTTGGCTGCACGTCGCACCCAACGGACAAGTGTTCTATTCAGGCTCTACCACAGCTATGGCCTATCTTGATACAACGGGTACTGGCAGTTGGAGTACAACCTATACGAGGGACACTCAGGCTCGAAACTACGGCTCGTCAGTCTTGTACGAACCTGGCAAAATTCTTGTGATGGGTGGAGGTGGCAATACCAACACAGCCGTCACCATTAACCTAACAAATGGTGTTCAAGCCACGCCAACCGCTGCGATGAGCTATGGACGCACCCATCTTAACGCAACGCTGCTCGCAGATGGCACAGTCTTCGTCAACGGGGGCAACACGAGTGGCGATGTTTTTGATGACACGACATCAGTTTATGCTAGCGAAATTTGGAATCCGAGCACAGGCAAATGGACGACAGCAGCTACAGCCCAAAAACCGCGCAACTATCACGCAGTATCGCTCCTACTGCCAGATGCTACGGTGTGGACAGCAGGTGGTGGTGGTTGTGGTAACTGCGACGAAAATCATCAAAATGCAGAGATTTATTATCCGTCTTATCTTTTTAAGAAAGATGGCTCTGGCTTGGTAGCCAGTCGCCCGAGAATTTTCTCCGCACCAAACAACATGACCTATAACCAATCCTACACGCTCAATGTTCCCAGTGCTCAAAATATGACCAAAGTCGCCTTGGTAGCTTTAGGCTCTGTGACACACGCTTTTAACATGGGCCAACATTATGTACCCCTCACCATTAACTCGAAGAGTGGCTCGAGCCTCAATATTACTTCACCCAGCGATGCAAACATTGCTCCACCCGGCTATTACATGCTCTTTGTCATGAATGAATCTGGTGTACCCTCTATAGCAAGAATGATTCAAGTGAAGTAGTTAAGAAAAGCAAGAGGCGAGACCTAAAACGTTTTAGGGCTCGCCTCTTGCTTTTTACATTAACGCTGATGCGGTTTTGCAAAAATCATGCGGCCCATGTTGGTTTGCAAGTGACTCGTCACGACGACATCAATTGTTTCACCGACATAATCTGAGCCATCCTCGACAACCACCATCGTGCCATCTTCTAAATAGGCCAAGCCCTGCCCAGGTTCACGCCCTTCTTTGACGATGTGCATGTTGAGGCGTTCACCCGGCAAAAACATGGCGCGAACGGCATTCGCAAGTTGATTCACATTGAGAACACGAACATTTTGCAACGCAGCTACACGGTTAAGGTTGTAATCGGTGGTAATGAGGGCTGCATTTTTTTGTTGACACAAGCGAATGAGTTTTTCATCTACCTCGGTCACGTCCGTGACATCGTCGCTCATGACTTGCGTCGGGATTTTAGCCTGCTGAATGAGTTTATCTAAAACTTCTAAACCGCGCCTTCCCCGACTACGGCGTAGGGGATCACTGCTGTCAGCAATGTTTTGAAGTTCGCTCAACACGAATTTTGGAATAGCGAGGGTGCCATCTAAAAAGTTAGCTTCGACAATATCAGCAATACGGCCATCAATAATGGCCGAGGTATCAATGAGCTTCAATTTACTTTCCGTTGTTGTCGTTGCTGCCTCAGTTGGGGCCATGGGCAACGAGGGTCGGAAGACCTGACGGTTCACGACGAAAAACCAAGCAAAGCCCACACTCAGCAAAACCGTGAGCAGCAACGACCAGTACCATGTAAACCCTGGTACGCGCTCGAGCAATGAGTTAAGCAGCACCGTCATGATAAGTGCAACCGTCACACCGACAATGGCAGCCAGGACAGCTTGAGGCGGCACCTTGTTACTTGCGGTCAGCGTTTTATTAAAGAGACCTGTTAAGTATGTTGCGGCAGGCGCACTTAACAAATAGGCACCCATAAGCCCAACTAACGTAATGTAAATGATATTGATGGGGTCACCAAACCAACCCCGGCGCACGAGATAGGTTGCTACCAAAAAACCGAGCCCTGCTCCACACAAGCTAAGCAGCAAGCGCATCACAATATAAAACCAGCGCGGTCTCACCTTCCCAGAGGACATCACCGTTGGTGATTCTTCTAAGAGCGTCGGATTTTCTTTCATACCATCCATAACAATCCGTCTTTACTTCCAAACAGTCTTTACTTCCAAACGGCGTTTAGTGCCTCAGACAGTGAGGTAATACCTTTCTTATCATTGCTCGGAGCTACCACGCGCTCGAAACCGGCACGTTTGGCCTCGCTAGCACGTCTAGGCAACTGGGTCACCGAGCGAATTTCACCCGCTAAACCAACCTCACCCACGACAGCTACACCTTCTGGCACGGTCTTGTTGGTAATCGCGGAATACACCGCTACGGCTACCGCGAGGTCTGTGCCAGGGTCAGTTAAGCGCAAACCACCTGCAACATTAACATAGACATCTAAACCTGCAAGAGGTAATTCTAACCTTCGCTCTAAAACGGCCAAAACCACATCCACACGGCGTTGGTCTAAGCCCTGCACGATGCGGCGTGGCGAGGTATACGGTGACTTGGCAGCAAGAGCTTGTACCTCGAGCAACATCGGGCGTTGACCCTCGAGCGCGGCCACAACGACCGAACCAGCCACACCCTTGGGCCGCTCGGCCAAAAACGCCTCGGACGGATTGGCAATAGGTTTCATGCCTTCGCCTGCCATTTCAAACACGCCCATCTCCCCTGCTGGCCCAAAGCGGTTTTTGATGGCCCGCAATACACGGAAGCCAGCGGCGGTCTCGAGGGCAAGCGTGGTATCCACCATGTGCTCAATGACTTTAGGGCCAGCAATCGTGCCTTCTTTGGTAACGTGACCAATGAGAACGAGGGTCGCGTCAATTTCTTTGGCCACCGAGGTTAACAGTGCAGTAGCATCACGAACTTGCGTGATGCTGCCGGGTACGCCATCATCGGTAGCGAGGAGGGTCTGAATCGAGTCAACAATGATAAGGTCGGGCGCATGAAAACGCAGATAGTCGGATAAGGCCCTTGCATCCGTTTCGCGCGTGAGTTGCAAGGTTGGTGCTACGCCTAAACGCTCGGCCCGCATTTTGACTTGAGAAAGCGATTCTTCACCTGCAACATACAAAACGCTTCTCGAGGCACTCTGGGTTTGCAATATCAGGGCATGGTGCGCGAGTTGTAATAGCAGGGTAGATTTACCAATCCCAGGCTCACCTGCCAATAGCAAAACACCACCTGCAACCCAGCCACCACCTAATACACGGTCAACTTCTTCAAGTCCAGACGTCACTCGAGTGAGCCCCGCACTCGTGACTTCGGAAAGGCTCTGGACGACAGTAGACTCGAGGGCGCGTCTCGTGGTTCTCGAGACCGCCACTTTTTCTTCGATTTTTGCTTCCATTGTTCCCCAACTGCCACAACGTGGGCATTTACCCATTTTTACGGGCGACTGCGAGTGACAGGTGGAACATTCGTAAACCGTTGTTGTTTTTGCCATGTACGTGTATCGTACCGAACGCAAATGAGCCAGTGAAGGTTGAAGGTTACAGGTTTGTCTTAGAATCTATCTTGAAACCTAAATCACGCCTTTTTGGGAAAACAAATGGGTAGTTTTAGGATAGGTACTTGAGTTCAGCAGAAAATCTGAGAAGGAGACAAAATTTCGATAGCACAAAGTGGTGGCTCCGTTACTTTTCCCATGTAGAGTCCAGCGACACAGCTTTTCACCTCGAGCCATATATACTGGGCTTTTATGAACAACCAAGCGTCTCTGAACAACCAAACCAACATCCAACAGCAAACCCTCCCCAACGGTCTCACCATCGTGGTCGAGGAAATGAACTGGCTACCCTCGGTCAGTTTTGCGCTTCTTCTCCCCTTCGGCTCGGCCACCGACCCCGCTGGGCAAGAAGGGAGTGCTACTGTCCTGAGTGACTGGCTTTACCGCGGCGCAGGAGAGTACACGTCGCAAGAACTCTCTGACAAACTTGACGGTCTCGGCGTGCGGCGTGGCGGTGGTGCAGGCAAAGAGTACACCACGTTTTCTGCCTCGCTACTTGCGGATTCCTTTGCAGAAGCGATTGCGCTTTACGCCGATGTGGTGAGAAAACCAAGACTCGAGCCCCAAGAGTTTGAACCTGCCCGCAGTCTGGCCCAACAAGAACTTGCCTCACTCGGTGACAATCCAACCCAACAACTCTTCGAGACGTTATCGGAACGCTATTTTGTTTCGCCACACGGCAAAAGTAGCTACGGCAGCGAATCAGGGCTTGGCAATCTCACCGCTGAAAGCGTTCGCGCAGATTATCAAAGACGCGTCGCACCTAAGGGCGGTGTTCTCAGTGTTGCAGGTGGTATAGGTTTTAACAAAGTTTGGGAACTTGCACAAAAATATTTTGGCGATTGGGAAGGCGCGGGTGTTGCTATGCCGAATGTCAGCATTGGCCAACCCCAGCAAGAACACATCACCCAAGAAACGTCGCAAGTACAAATTGGTGTAGCTTATCCTGCCACCGCTCCAGATGCACCAGGCTGGTATGAAAACGCCCTCGCCATTGGCGTACTCTCGGGCGGTATGGGTGCAAGGCTTTTTACAGAAGTGCGTGAAAAACGTGGGCTCGTGTACAGTGTTGCAGCAGTAAGTCGCGCTTTGCGCGGTTTTGGGTATACGCTCGGTTATGCAGGCACAACTCCCGAACGCGCAGATGAAACCTTGCACGTGTTGCTCCAGGAACTCCGTAACGTCTCGAAGGGAATTTCGGGGGCAGAATTTGAACGCTCCAAAACAGGACTTCTCTCTCAACTCATCATGCAAGGCGAATCTAGCGGCGCACGCGCAGGCGCACTTGCTAGAGATTTATTTTTACTTGGCACACCGCGCTCCATTAATGATGTGAAAACAAAAGTCGAAGCCATCACCCTCAACAACGTCAATGACTTTTTGCAGAGCTATAAACCGAGCTTTACTATTCTAACTCTCGGCTCAAAGCCGCTGAGTCAAGTCGCTCTTAGCTAGAAATGAGGAATGAGAAAAGCGTTTTCACTCATTCCTCCTCCATTCCTCTTCATAAGGAGAAACTCATGGAATTTCAAAAAGAAACCTTAAGCAACGGTTTAACTATCATCGGTGAACACAACCCACGCGCCCAAAGTTTTGCGGCGGGGTATTTTGTCAACACAGGCTCGAGAGACGAAACACCAGACATCTCGGGGGTGTCGCACTTTTTAGAACACATGATGTTTAAGGGAACAGGCAAGCGCAGCCCTGATGACATCAACAAAGAGTTTGACGACATGGGTGCCAACTATAATGCTTATACGAGCGAAGAGCGCACCGTGTATTACGGAGCAGTCTTAGCTGAACGCGCACCGAAACTTTTAGATTTACTTTCTGACATGATGCGTCCGGCCCTACGCAACGAAGATTTCGATATGGAAAAAAATGTTATTTTGGAAGAAATCGCCATGTACGATGACCGCCCGAATTTCAAAGTTTTTGACCTCGCCAACGAAAAATTTTTTAATGGTCACCCGATTGGTAATTCTGTGCTTGGTACCACCGACTCGATTAAAAATTTGCAACGCGAACAAATGAACCGCTATTTTGAAGCACGCTACGCACCCAACAATATGGTTTTAACGCTCGCAGGTAACTATGATTGGCAAACTATAGTAGAACAAGTTGGCAACTTGACAGAAACTTGGAAACCTTTTGAAACAAGCCGCCACTATCCTAACCTCAGTGCCAAACAAGGCAGTGAAAATGAGCTCGAGAAAACTCTCAAGCGTGTTCATGTTGCCTTTTACGCACCTGGTGTGAGCGCACAAGATGACTTGCGCTACGCGGCCGCACTACTCGCTAGCTGTATTGGGGACGGCACAGGTAGCCGCTTGTATTGGTCTCTTGTAGATAAGGGGCTAGTAGATAGCGCGAGCCTCTCGCACGATAGCTCGGATGGTGTTGGTGCCTTTGTAGGTTATTTATCTACCGCACCCGAACAATTAGAGCCAACTATCGCCATCTTCAAAGAAGAACTGCTGAAAGTAGAGCGCGAAGGCGTAAAAGCAGATGAATGGCAACGCGCCCAGCGCAAATTTGCTACAGGTCTAACGCTGCGCGGCGAAACACCCTTCGGTCGGCTCATGTCCTTGGGCTCGAGCTATCTTTACAACAAGACCTACCACAGCGTGCAAGATGTCGTGGACACCATTTTCAAGACAACGCTCGAGGACGCGGGTCGGGTGCTAGAGATGAAACCATTCTCGTCTTTATACAGCTTCACACTGAAACCGTAGAAAAGAAGCTAGAAGGTAGGAGATAAGAGTTTAGGTTTTTCTTCTACCTTATTTCCTCTATGAACATAAAGCTAACGGGCCACACAGGTTTTTCATCAAACCCCTGCTTAGACTACTGAACATGCCTTGCGTCATTTTTACTTTTTTACTTCTTTGCTTTTCAACCAGCCTTGCACAAAACATTGCCGCACTTACTGTAAATCCTGCGGGCAACAGTGAGCTCGACATTGACACAGGTATCACGACGCTCGCCGAAGGTGGCGAAATCATTGATACTGAGCGTGAACTCACCTTAAACGCAAAGTTTATTCGTTATAAAGACGGGGAATTTATCGAAGCCTCGGGTGGCACATCGGAAGGAACCTTCGGGCTTTTAGAAGCAGCAGAGTTAAGGCTCGAGGCAGCGACCAACATCATTACAGCAACCGGCGGTATTTCTCTTACCAAAGATGGGCTTTCGCTCAGCGCAGATACCCTTACACTCGATCTTAATACAAGCATTGCTGTCTTGGCAGGGAACGTGAAAAGCACAAAACCTGCGTTTGAGACGTCGGCCATTGTTGTCAAACAAGGTGGTGGTTACGCTTTGCTAACAAGTCCTTATCGCTACGAAGATAGTATCACAGAGGTTATACAAGAAAATCCTGGCAATCAATTACAACTTCAACAAATCGAAAACGAAGATGGAACGTTTGATTATAATTTTTCCACAAAGCTCGAGGAAGCAATTGCCGCAGAACTCACACCCTACTTGCCGTAGTACGTATTGTCGCAAAGATAGATTTACTTTAGACTGTCTAAGTGATTGAGCGTGGAACCTGGAACCCAAAAGGTCAAAGACAAAGACTTACCTCTTTAGCTTTTTGCTTTTTGCTTTCTACTTTTTATTTTCTGTTTTCTGACTTTTCCTCCGCCCAAACCCAAAGTTGTGCTGAGCAACTTCCAGGTGCAACTTCGCTCTCACTTAAAGGTGTTGATATAACTGTCTATTTCATAAATAGCACGGGTGGTATTACGACGGGACCCATCAACTTTAGTGATGGTGTTTGTATTGAAAACTCAAGCGGTCTACAACTACTTACTGTCGAAGCTAGTGTTTATGTCGTTGACGACTCACCCAACATTGAGGCAAAAAATGTCAAGCTTTCTGTCGAGGGCTACGAACTCTCAGCAGATGCACTTGTATCCACACCTGAAGGTTTGGAGCTAAAAGGTGTTATGTTTTCTGGTGAGAATCTTAGCGGGAGAGCTACGAGAGCAACGTACAATTTTACGACACAAGAAATCGCCCTCTTTGACAGCTCCGTGCGTGGACAATCGGTCACGATTGAAAGTAAACGTGCGAAGCTCGTTGGCGATGAAGCCACGTTCGAGGAACTTACCGTCACGACCTGTCGCTGTGCAGGTGATCCTTTCTATTTGGTTCGCGCGGATAACGCCGGGTATAACCTGACAACGCAAACTCTCCACGTTTCTGCTGGCACGCTCGAGCTAGCCTCGAGCGTGCGTTTTGCCTTTGCAGACATTACGCTGTCACCAGAAAGTCTCGAGGATTTTCGTTTTCCTGTCACCATTGAATATATCCCTGGCAATGTTGAAGACGGCGGGACAGGTTTAGGGATTCGGATACCCTCACTACGACTTAGCGATACGCTCACAGTCGAACTCGGTATTGTTGGTCTTGATGAAGACTATCCAACAAGGGGTATTCTCGTGCTTCGTTATAAAGACACGCAGGCAAACGCAACGCTTGGCTTTACCACTCTAGGTGTTCAAGCGGATTTAAGCGGTACCAAAGCTTTATCACCTTGGCTTAGCATGACCTTTGGCGTGAATAACCGAGGGTGGGTTGGTGAGGATTTTTTATATGAAAGCTATATGTCTACCGATGCACGAACCTCTTTACCCGTGTTCGGTGGCGATGCATTCGAGATTCACGAGCAACTCCTACTTGCTGCTTCGAGCCAAACCTTCTATGAAGAAGACAACACCCCAACCTATGTGCGTGACGGACGTTTAGCCTCGAATACCACTATGCGCTATCAATTCCCCGCGTTTGGTCTGGGGCAACTCGAGCTAAACACACAAGCGAGAGTTGGCTATTATCCCCTCAATCAAAAAGTGCAGTGGGGTGTAAGACTTAACCCGCGCTGGCGGGCTGCATTTGGCCCAGTCAGCATTGACGCAAGTTATAGTCGGCAATGGACAAATGGCACTTCACCTTTTAGTACGAATCTCGATAAATTGGAAAATGAACATCAGCTCTTTGCTGTGACACAACTTGCTGGGCCACTCAACAACACATTACAAGGCGAATTTCGTGTGGTTCTTGATTACGATTTTTTGGATGTGACGCGCTATGTTGGTGAAGGCTTTGCGTCTTTGGCGGCCTCGAGCAAACTCATTTACAGCGTCAATGATATTAAGGTAACCCCACATCTTAGCATCGAACTTGCCCCATTAATGAATCCTGATTTAGACCCTAACTTCAGACCTTTACTAAGTGGTGGCTTAACCGTAGCTGGTTCATCTTGGGAAGCTGGTTTTTCTGTCGCACACGACTTAGAGCTCGGTGAATTCGACAAAGTACAAACCTCTGGGTCGTTTACCTTTGATGTTGGCAATATATCCCTCAAACCTTTTCTCGCGCTCAACGTGCTGCCTACACTCGAGGCTAATACCTGGCCACTTCTTGATGGTTACGGGCTCGATCTTGCTTGGCATACCTGCTGCGGCACACTTCATGTTGGGTATCGGCAATTGGAAGACCAGTTCACAACCACGCTCTCTGTTTCGCTAGAAGAAAGTGAAAGGTAAGCCGCAAAAACGTAAAACGTGAAGAACATCTCACGTCTTATTTTTATCTTCTCCCGACCTTTGTGATACCGTGAGCATAGTGAAAAAGCTTGACCGTTATCTACTCATTGAAGCGTCCGTACCTTTGCTCTTCGGGCTTTTTATCTACAGCAGTTTAGCCGTCATGAGCGCGACTTTGTCGCGGCTTCAGTGGATTGTAGGTACGCCGCTACTCGAGCTAAGCCAATGGTTACTCCTCATGCTACCAGGTGCGCTTGTACAAACCCTACCTATTTCTCTCGTACTTGCTGTACTCCTCGCTTTCGGACGGCTTGCCGCCACACACGAACTTCAGGCTATACAAGCAGGTGGGATTCCTTTAGCACGTAGCTCGAGGGTGTTTATCGTGTTGGGCTTTGTTTTAGCAACCTTGGCTCTCTTGATGCACCAATACGTTTTGCCCGAAACGAATGCGAGGGTAGGCAGTCTTTATTGGAAACTCACTTCAGAGAGTCAAAATGGACTCTTTCGTTTAGCCGAGCGCAATATTCCTCTCAGTGGTTACAGTCTTTATTTTCGAGAACCCAACAAACAAACGGGCGAAATGAGTGGTGTGCGTTTAGAAAAATGGCAAGACAAAGTTGTGACAGTTATTTTTGCAGAACGCGGACGCTTAACTACCAATGGGCTAGAACTTTACGACTATCAACTCACCACCTTAAACGTAGAAAGTTTGGAAGTGCACAACAAAATGAATGCACCCAACGCAGACGAACCTCTAACGATCAAAGTTTCTGAAACCGAAGATGAAATTGTGGCTCGCTTTAGTGAAGGTGGCTTTGAAGATTCCCGCTCACTCACGGAAACCTACCGTCATGCTCACGACCAAACTCTACCGCTCGAGGAACGTCGCAAAGCCCATATTTTATTTCAGCGCAAACTCGCTGAACCCTTTGCCAACTTTACGTTACTTTTAGTCGCGGTACCCCTAAGCTTACTTTACGCCCATAGCCGCAGCGTTTCATTTGGCATGTCACTCTTAGTAACTTTGGTTTGGTATGTCCTTTTTACGATCGGACAGCTTTTAGCTCAAGCTGGCAGTGTTCCTGTATGGCTTGGAGTGTGGTTTGGCAATCTCGTCTTGACAGGAGTTGGAGTTTATCTGCTCAGTTTTCGTCAGCGGCTAAGTCAAGCGTCTAAATAAACTGGTTTACCTTCAAAACTTACGCATGCCTCAACCTACACTTTAAATCTGCTACACTAGCAAAAACAAAGTTGAAGTTAAATAAAATACGAAGATTTGAAAGGAACCACGTGACTCAAACAGCGGCTATCCAGCGGCCCCCTAATACTCTTATCGAAGGCCTAAAACAGATTGGCAGTGCGACGGCGAGCGGCAAATTAGCCGAGCTTGGCATTCGTGATTCACAGATTCGTGGCCCTGTAGGCTGGACACCTGACGTGACGATGGTGGGGCCCGCACTGACCTTACAGTTTATGCCTAAACGTGAAGACCAATACAACGACGGTGAATACAGTGACCCTGAAAAACAACTCCACCGCCACGTGCTTTATCACACGCAACCTGGTGACATCGTGGTGGTAGATGCGCGGGGCGATATGGCCAGTGGTGTCTTTGGGGAAATGATGCTTACTTACTTTAAGGGTCAAGGTGGGCTAGGCGTGGTCGTGGATGGGTGCATCCGCGATTACCCTACTGCTAAAAGTTTAGGGCTTGGCATTTGGATTAAAGGCGTAACCCCGAACTATCACACGCAGACAAATATTTTTCCCTTCGCGGTGAATGTACCTATCGCGTGTGGTGAACGCCTTGTTTTACCAGGTGACATTATTGTAGCCGATGAAGATGGGGTTATTGTTGTGCCAATTAATTTAGCCCCAAAACTCCTCGACCTTGCGAACACACAACACGAGTGGGAAATATTCTCTAAGCAGATGCTCGAAGAAGGCGGTGACCTTCGCAAGTATTATCCACTTCGTGAAGATGCCAAAGCAGAGTACGAAGTGTGGAAAGCTAAACAAAACAAGGTTAAGCGAAACGAGGTTAAACAAAATAAATCTAAACAAACCCAGCCGAACCAAAAAGCAAAAACGAAGCTATGAGGTAAAGCAAAATCAATGATTCCTTACGTTAGTTTTAGAGTAGTTTTACAGCGATTAGCGTAGGACAACAGGTTGAGGTGATAGTGTTTTACGCACCAACTCTACTAGCTCACTAGGTCTGAACGGCATTTTGAGTTGAGACAAGTTGGCTTGTTCATCTCCCTCGGCAGAACCAAGCACGATAACGGGTGTGTTAGTTTCTTCGGATAAAAGCAAAGACTGCTCCGGGCTATTTCCTACAATAATAAGGTCAGGGGGAACGTCGTTATTAGCCTCGAGAACCTCAAAGCCGCCCTGCTCGAGCTTGCTTTTAAGCAAGTCAAACAGTGGGGTTTCGGTGTGGAGCAGTAGAACCTTGGGCATACATTAACTTTACACCTCATACCGCGATTTCGTCTGTGAGCATTGTCATTTCGGCAGATCAGAATCGCGGTAAGAATTTTGTAAGACTTGTTATATTACACTAAAAGTAAATAGGGAGGATCAATGGTGTTACGCCGTCTTAGCTATCTGATATTACTTTTCCTCATAGGTTGCCAGAGTGGGTCACTTGACACCCTCCTCATTACCCCGCAAACCCCCACCTTAAAACCTGGGGAAAGCCGCCTCTTCAAAGCAAAAATGCCTGATGGTCGAGGGGAAGTGTCTGACGTAGCTTGGGAGTCTTCCGATACAACCGTTGCCTCCATCAGCAAGTTTGGACTGGTAACGGCCAAAGCCATTGGTCAAAGCAACATCTCCGCGTCAGGAGCAGGAGCCGAGGGCAGCGTCATGCTTAACGTCAGTGCAGACACCCCCACCCCCAGCAGCCTAAACATTCAAATCCAACCTGAAACCTTAACCTTGGACATTGGGGGGAGCGCAGACCTAAATGCCACGATTACCCAAAATGGTGCACCCGCTGAAGCGACGCTCGAGTGGCTTTCAGAAGATAACAGCGTCGCCACTGTAGAAGGCGGCAAAGTCACGGCACTCAAGGTGGGAACGACAAAAATTCAGGCGCAAACAGATACCGCACAAAGCAACCTCGTTACAGTCACTGTCGTGGAAAGAAGTGCGCTCTGGTCAGATCCAGCCACCTGGGGTGGGGTAGTACCAACAGCAGATCAAAACGTTACAATTCCTAGAGACAAGCGCATTCTCCTCGATGTCTCCACGCCAGACTTGAAAGGGATCGTCATCGAGGGTGTACTCGCCTTCGCCAACCAAGACCTCGAGCTTACCGCCGACTGGATTATGGTGCATGGCGGCAGCCTCGAGATTGGCAGCACTACCGCTCCTTTTACCAACCGCACCACCATTACCCTTAATGGCCCCAAAGAAGATGTCCTGGGTATGAACATGGGTGGTCGCCTTATTGGGGTAATGATGGGTGGCAAAATGGCCATGCACGGTGAACCGCGCACGAGTTGGACAAAGCTCAACCGCACAGCGAATGTCGGTGAAACAACCCTCGAGTTGCTCGAGGCTCCCAACTGGCGCGTCGGCGACCAGATCATCGTTGCTTCGACAGATTTTGACTTTAACCAAGCCGAAACCTTTAGTATCACGGCCATCAACGACAAAACCGTCACGCTTGATAAACCACTTAAATTTATGCACTGGGGTACAACCGAAACCTTTAACGGCAAGGTCGTGGATCAACGTGCTGAGGTTGGCCTACTCACACGTAACATCACCGTTCAGAGTGCAGCCGACACACTCGCCACTAACGAGGGCTTTGGTGGTCATATTATGGTGATGGACGGTGAAGCCTACGTCGATGGTGTTTCTCTTAAAAACATGGGGCAAACAGGGATTATGGGTCGTTACCCCATTCACTGGCATCTTATGGCAGACAAATCCCAGGGGCAATATATCCAAAACAGCAGCATTGTAGATAGCTTTAGTCGCTGCGTCACCGTTCACGGCAGTAACGGAGTTACTGTCAAAAACAATGTTGCAGCTAACACGCTTGGTCACTGCTTCTTTTTAGAGGACGGAGCCGAGTTTGATAACGTGCTCGAGGGCAACCTTGGCCTTGGCATTAAAATTCCAGCTGAAGACAAACGTCTCCTCCCCACTGACGCCAGCCCCGCCGTTTACTGGATAACCAACCCACAAAATACTCTTCGCAATAACGTGGCTGCGGGTTCCCAAGGGTTTGGCTTCTGGTATGCTCTTCCCGAACACCCTACTGGCCCCTCTGCAGCCACGAACACAGCAGTCAATCTGCGCCACATTCCTCTGAAAGAATTTGTGGCTAACGTTTCACATAGCAATAGTAGAGACGGTTTGATGGTTGATAATGGCCCCCAAGCGGACGTGACCTTAGGCACAGAAGTTAGCCGCTATGACCCGCGTGACAATGCTGATCCTAAAGGGGCAGATGTTCCTGCTATTTTTGATCGTCTAACGGCTTACAAAAACCGCAACCGTGGTGTCTGGCTACGCGGCGAAAATCATGTTTTGCAATCGCCCATCTTGGCAGATAACGCTATTGGTTCTACCTTCGCCTCCGAAGAAAGTTTTACCTCTGATGGGCTTTATGTTGGAGAAACGAACAACATCGGCACACCCAAAAAGGGTGAAGCTCGTGCTTATCCTAAAAATGCTGAGTACGCTTTACGCGGCTTCGAGTTTTATGACGGGCGTGTGGGTGTTGAAAATAGTTACTTTGCCAATTACATTGATACTGCCACGCGCAAAGCCAGTGCTTTTTCCTACCTTGACTTCACTGGCTTCAATACGAGTTCACTTAACTACGCCAAAAATGTAAGCTTTGCCGCCAATACGAAAAAGGTCAATTTATTCACACGAACTGACCCTGTTAATCCAAGCGACGGCAGCGAAGACGGCTACCGCACTGCTGTCATTCTCGATACTGATGGCACTGTAACGGGCAAAGCTGGTAACTATGTTGTCGCGGATAATTCCTTTTTACTTACCAATAATTGCAGTAAAGATACAACCTGGAATGCTTGGATTTGTGACGAAGACTATGCCAACTTTAATGTTGAAGCTCCAACTGAGCTTAACTCTCTCAGTATCAGCAGGGCTGGTCAAACACACACCATGTATGGTCAAGGCAGCTCACCTAGCAAAGTATTCCGCACGAGAGTTCTAGCGAATGCAACCTATAGCCTCGGTACAGTCGCGGGGCAGTTTATTCTCGACCTCAGAAATATGGTGGCACCTATTCAAGTTGCCATTCCCTTGGCGGCCAAACCCACAAGACTTTCTAACAGCACGGAAGTTGCTAGTTTGGCTGCGGTACAATCCGCAACGGTCTCGAGCCACTTTTATGATGGCAGTACCCTGCACGTCAAACTTGTCAGCAATCCACAAACCCAAGCTGTTAGAGTCACGGTTGTACCGTAAAACGCAACAACAAAGATTTAGGTGGAGTTTGGTCTGTTGTATAAAAAAGAACGCCAAAGGCAGAAAGCTAAAAACTTGAGTTTAGAGTTGCTAAACCATAAAAGCACCACCCACCCACGAGGGAACAGTAAAAGTGGAAGTATGAAAAGTCAAGTTGCAAGTTGAAGATAGCAGAGTTTACAAGGTTTGAGACGTTTGGGAGTTTTTCTGATGACTGGATAACGCGCACGGGGG
>JBOFGY010000126.1:0-13497 GCA_051649365.1 Trueperaceae bacterium | reverse complement strand
TGCAACACGTTTTAATAATCTTTTTGGTGAAACCTTCGTGTTACCGAAGGCTGTTATTCCCAAAGTCGGCGCGAGAGTGATGGGTTTAGACGAGCCAGAAGTGAAGATGAGTAAATCCATTGCCCGTTCCCGCCCTGGTCATGCGATTGGCTTACTCGACGACGAGAAAAAACTTAAAAAAGCTATCATGTCCGCCGTCACAGACTCGGAGCGAGAGACGCGCTTCGACCAGGCTTCACCTGGCGTGGTGAACCTCCTCGAGATTTACGAATCCCTCACAGGAGAAAGCCGCGAAACTATCGAAGCCACCTTTGATGGCAAAGGCTACGGTGAACTCAAAAAAGCTGTGCTAGGTGTCGTAGTCGAAACCCTAGAGCCGATTCAGGTGCGTTACACCGAACTCATGAATGATAGAGCCGAACTCGAATCCATCATCGGGCACGGTGCCGACGAAGCACGCGAGATTGCAGTGAAGACGATGGCGAAAGTTCGTCGTGCGGTAGGCGTTGGATAGGGGAATGGAGGAATGAGTGCCATAGCTTTTTCCCATGCCTCAGCTTTTTCCCATGCCTCATGCCTCATCCCTCATGCCTCTTATGGTTCTCTTCCTCTTCCTCGATGGTGTTGGCTTGGGTGACAGTGTTGCCACGAACCCTTTTGCGGTTGCGAGAACACCGTTTCTCGGGTCCCTCTTGGGTGGCAAACTCACAAAGTCCTTGGAGCCTATAGCTTCGGAGAAACTTCTCTTTCATCATCTTGATGCCAAACTTGGTTTTGCGGGCTTACCGCAATCTGCTACGGGTCAAACGACCTTGCTCACAGGTAAAAACGGTGCGGAAATTATGGCGGGGCATTACGGGCCGTATCCAGGCCCGACCCTGAAGAAAGAACTCGAGCAGGGGACACTATTTTCAGAAGCGGTGTTTTCAGAAGCGGTGTTTTTAAAAACCATCGCGAAACAAAAACGTGCGGTGCTCGCCAACCTTTATCCGCCAGGTTATTTTCTCGCGGTTGAAACGAGACAACAAAAATATAACGTCCCGGTGTTTAGTGCATTACAGGCAGGTTTAGATCTGTTGCGTATTGATGACTACCGTAGAGGAGAGGCCATCAGTGTGGATATGACGGGTGACTATTTACACAAACACGATGCGACGTTGCCACCACTCTCTGCGCCCCAAATGGGGCAGCGACTCGCTACGATGGCCAGGCAACATCACTTTACGTTTTTTGATTTATGGCTCACCGACCAAGCAGGTCATCGTTGGCCCTTAGAGGAGTGTGTCAAGCTTGTCGAAACCTTAGACTCGTTCTTGCGTGGCGTTGTGGAAAACCTCGAGGACGTAACACTTGTTCTTACATCCGATCACGGGAACCTCGAGGATAAAACGGTGAAGACCCATACCCTTGCGGACGTGCCGCTGCTCGTGTTTGGAAACGCTGGCGGGTTTGAAGGAGCAAAGAGTTTACTCGATGTTGCACCTGCAATTCGTCACCTTTCTCGAGGCTAACTTAAGTGTCTATTTTGAACCCCAAATGACACCTTTGCAGGCAAACAAATGGGTAAGTTTTCGGATAGACGTTAAGGTAAAAACCAAGCCCTTAAAAAAATTATCGTAGCTTGCACTCTTCCCCAAATAGCTCTGCTAGGGTAAGAGTGTGCCAACCCTCCCTCTCTTCCCTCTTCCGGGCACCGTTGTCTTCCCAGGTATGACTGTGCCACTCTATGTTTTCGAGGAGCGTTATAAGCGACTCATTAGTTTATGTCTCGAGTTAGAAAAGCCGCGCTTTGTGATTGCTTTAGCGAAAGCAGACGACGTTATCCGCGACGAGGAAACACCTTTTTACCGTGTTGGTACTGTCGTTCATATTTTGCAAGTATCGCAAAATCCTGATGGCACCTACAACTTACTTGGTCACGGGCAAGAGCGTTGTCTTATCGAAGTGGCAAACCGCGAAGACGTGCAAGACCTAGACGGTTCGTCGCGCCCATTATTTTTCAGTGAAGACACGACTCTTTCTTTGCAGCGAGGCGACCCAAACGAAGAACGTCTGGCGGCTTGGGATGCGCTCGAGACCTTCCAAAAATATGCCAAACAGTTTTTTGCTTTTCAAGCCGCGCAACAAATTGAAGAAGTGATGCCAGAAGATTTAGTTTATCAAGCCTCGTTCATCTGCGCGAATATTCGTGTTCCCTCCGATTCGCGGCAGGTGTTGCTCGAGGCTCCTTCGCTTATCGCTAGATTTCAACTTGCCCAAAAACTCATGCTTGAGCGCATGTCCTCGGGTGAAGCAGCAAAAAAAGTCAATTAGTGGATGCTAGTAGGTTAAGCTTTTTGGGAAGGTAGAATAGAGAAGGGAGATATAGAGAAAAACTTCTACATTCTACCTTCTGCACTTTTTATGACTGACGACCTTCGCCACAAACTTATGTTTCGTTGGGCCGACTTTACTCCGGTTACGTTTGCGTTACCTGGTACAGGGGGTGTTTTGCGGAGTGTACCAGAAGATTTTCGCGTTGAAGAATTGCCGCTCTATCTACCGCAAGGTCATGGTTCCTATGCGTATGCGCTCGTGGAAAAGCGCAATCTTACAACGAGAGACCTCATGCTTGCCCTCTTGCGTGAGGGGCTGCGTGAAGGAGAGATTGGTGTAGCTGGACTTAAAGATAAAGTGGCGGTGACACAGCAGTGGCTCAGCGTGCCGAATAGACATGCTGGTGCATTTGCAGCTTTAGAAAAGCTCGAGCACGTTCGCATCTTGGAGACTTCCCGCCATCAAAACCGTCTGGGTATGGGTCATTTGAAGGGCAACCGCTTCACCATTCGAGTGAGGCAAACGGAAGACAATGTCCTCCAAAAAGCGAGGGCGATTCTCGAGGTCTTGCAGCGCGTTGGTGTGCCAAATTATTTTGGGCCACAACGTTTTGGTATCAATGGTGTGAATGCGGTAGATGGTTATCGTCTCGTTCACCGTGAAGCGGTGCCAGTTGGGTATCATCTCAAAGGTTTTTTCATTTCATCTTTACAATCGTTGGTCGTCAATCATCTTCTCGCTAGGCGCATCGAGCGACAAATGTTTGATGCAGTGATTCTAGGCGATTGGGCTAAGAAGCATGATACGGGTGGGGTTTTCAAAGTTGAGACGGACGCAGAAGCCGAACGCGCCAAACGCTTTGAAATTTCTGCGACATTGCCACTCTTTGGTAAAAAAGTAAAAGTGTCGGAAGCAAAAGCAGGGGAGATGGAACAAGAAGTCTTGAATTATCTAGAACTTTCTTGGGTGAAGTTTGCCATTCGTCGGGGAGATAGGCGATACTCGAGACTGCCCTTAGGTGAGGTGGGGCTCGAGGCTACAGAGGACGGTTACATCATCCGGTTCGATTTGTCGCGCGGAGCTTTTGCAACAAGCTTGTTGCGAGAACTGCTAAAAACGGATGTGGACGAACATAATGATGTTCAAGACGAAAATCCGAAATCAGGTTAGTGCAGAAAATACAAATAGAAGTCAGCTTGAATAAGATATTGCCCAAGCCTTAAACGAGTTATGCTGGTTTTTGAGGAGATTAACATGTTACTCATTCGCCGCTTATTGGTTGCCATCGTTCTGTTCATCGCCATTGCGCTGATCGTACTCAAAGTTTTGTACGGCGGTGGAAAGCTTTATCCTAACATCAGCACTGAACCGCTCATTCTGTCTGCACAAGTTACGCCCCTCGTGACCCTGCCTTACCCGCCTGGTAATGTCACAACCTCGCCCGAAGGTCGCATCTTCTTTGCTTATCACCCCTTCGGCCAAGTTGCGCGTTTCAACGAACCCACAGTGTTTGAGCTTGTGGATGGCAAGCCGCAACCCTACCCCG
Organism: Trueperaceae bacterium; assembly: GCA_051649365.1. Lineage (GTDB taxonomy): Bacteria > Deinococcota > Deinococci > Deinococcales > Trueperaceae > CAVTAE01. Next base: position 9,635 of record JBOFGY010000126.1, on the reverse strand, counting down.
ATGCCGAGAGCCAAGCGAGTTACCAAGGTGTCTTTGGCATGACGGTTGATCAGCAGCAGCGTTTGTGGATGATTGAGCCTGCGAGCCTCGACCATGCGCAGTCCAAGCTGATTGCTTACGACCTCGAGACCAATCAGCGCACCTTTGAATTTGCCTTCCCGAATAAAGACGCGCAGTTCGGCCAAGACTTGCGCGTTATGAAAGACGGCAAGACGCTCATCCTCGCCGACACCGGGCTCTTCAAATTCACTGCGCCCTCGCTCATCATCTTTGACATTCCCACCAAGACCTATCGCAAGTTGCTCGGTTCGCATCCATCCATGCGCCCGCAAGACCTTAAGATTCGCACCAAGGATGGTACCCATTCGCTTGCCTGGGGCCTCGTTTCCTTTGTGGTTGGTCTAGACGGCATCACCTTGAGTGCTGACGAGCAATGGCTCTACTACGCCAGCATGAGTCACGATACGCTCTACCGTATCCCCACTGCCGCGCTCCTTGATGCTGAGCTGTCTGAGAGTGAACTCGCCGCGAAGATCGAAGTCGTCGGCAAAAAGCCGCAAAGCGACGGCATCACCACCGACCCGCAAGGCAACATTCTCATTACTGATGTTGAAAATGGCGGCATCGCCCGCATGGACCCGCAAGGCCAGCTGCAAACCCTTACCAAATCCCCCGAAGTCACCTGGGCTGATGGCATTGTCATGCACCCCGATGGCCGCGCCCTATTTACGGACAGCGCCATCCCCGCCTACCTCGACCCCCTCACGAGACCACCCTCACCCGAAATTCTGGAAGCAGCAGGACCCTACACCATTTACCAGTTCAAGCCCTGATAAATTCAAGCACTCTGCTTGCATAGATACTGCGGCAGAGTGCTATTGACCTGAGTTCAGAGTTTTCTGTAAGCAAGTCTCAACCCCATTGATTAGAAGCCATCAGCCGTTAGCTGTCAGTACAACCAAGAAGCTGATAGCTGAGAACTAAAGGCTAAGAATTTCTATAAAATCCATAAATTTGAATTCAGGTTATTGAATTGGAACCCACACCGATACAGAACCCGCCTTGCACTTAAACTCCCCCCAGCCTTCGTTATCAGTGGTGATAGTTTCTTGAAGATGTTCCGTGCAATCTATATACGTTTGGTTCGGTCTCGCTTGCATTCGTTTTGTACCTGCGTCGCCATTACTAAGCAGTACGGCCATGCCACCTTTGTGTTCATCATTGCCTTGGCGTGTCCAGCCGATGCAGTTGCCGTGATCAAAATAATCGTATTGGTCACCATAGGCATAGCAGCGACGCGCGTGTAAAAATTTGTCGAGCAAAAACTTTTGTGAATCAATCATAATATCGTAGTCGTTGCCATCTTTGCCCTTATCTTTATAGGTTGCTCCGTAATAGTCTGCGTAGAAAATGCACGGATAGCCTTCACGCCGTAGCAGGATGAGGGCGTAAGCAAGTGGTTTGAACCAGCTGTCCACGGGGGACTCGAGTGACTGCAAGGGTTGCGTATCGTGATTTTCAACAATCGTAACAGCAAGCTGCGGATTTTGTTGCACGAGCGAGCCATCAAAAATCTTCCGCATATCGTAGCTGTTGCCTGCTTTGCTTGCCAAGTGAAAATTGAGGTGCAAGGGTGCGTCAAACAGAGTAATTTTTCCTTGCGTGGTCGCAATAAAATAATCGAGTGCGCCAAGTTGGTACGACCAGTATTCACCTACCGCAAATAAATCTTTGCCCACCTTGGCTTCGACTCCTGCGAGCCAGTTTTTAAAAAATTCAGCTTTGACGTGCTTGACTGCGTCAAAGCGAAAGCCGTCCACACCCGTTTCTTTTACAAACCATTCGCCCCAGTAGGTGAGTTCACCTGATACTTCGGGGTGTTCCATATCGAGGTCGCAGCCCATGAGGTAGTCAAAGTTGCCTTTTTCTAAATCCACTTCATTGTCAAAGCCTTTATCCTTAAACACATAAATCGCGCGTTTGCTCTTGTCATTCATATTGTGGTCAATGGCGGTGAAGTGATACCAATGCCACTCCATAGTAGAGTATTTGCCCGCACGACCAGGAAACTTAAAATGCGTCCAAGCTTTTATTTTTTGGTAGTCCCCCACGGCTTCGTTGCGGTTATCAGGATTAAAGGGTTTCGCGTCGGCTTCTTCTTCTGCGTCGGCACCCATTTTGTGATTAAACACCGCATCCGCGTAAATGCGGATACCAACCTCTTTTGCCGCTGCCACAGCGGCGACAAATTCTGCTTTCGTGCCATACTTGGTGCGAACCGAGCCTTTTTGATCAAACTCGCCTAAGTCAAATAAATCATAAACACCGTAGCCCGTGTCATAACCGCCACCGGCCCCTTTGTAGGTTGGGGGTAGCCACAGTGAGGTGATACCGCGCTCGGCCAAGTCTGGGACTCCCTCTTTAACTTGGTTCCAAAGACTGCCGTCATTCGGCAAATACCAGTGAAAATACTGCATCATCACGCCGTTCAATTCTGACATGGGTTTCTCCTCTTACCTATGATCTAATCTCGAGCTGTGTTGCTCCGCTACCGCTAAGATTAGAATAAGGTAGCACTCAATTATTTGTCTTAAGTCAGAAGATAGATGAGTGTTTCACACTTTCGTCGCGTGATGACTAGTTGACACTCTCTATGCCAAAGCTGCGATAGACTCTCGCTTTAGGTGAGTGCTGTGTTTTTAATTTATATGTCGTCTTTAATTCATATGTCGTCTTCAATTCATATGTCTTTAGTTCAGAAGTGTAATGATTCCACCGTCTACTTTTTATGAATACCCCTCTTGCCACGTTAGACCCCACCGTCCGCCGCACCATGCGCTTTTCGACCATCGAAGGGTCATTTGTCCAGGCATTTCTTAATTGGACGACGGGGAGTGCGTTGATTGGTTACATGTTGTATTTGGGTGCTTCAGCCTACGAAATTAGTCTCGTAGGGAGCGTGCCGCTCTTAGCGCAGATTACCAATCCCTTTGCGGCGTATTTTGCCGGGTTGCTAGGTCGACGCAAGTATCTTGCCATGGTGTTTTCGGGTTTAGGGCGCGGGCTTTGGCTCTTTGCTGCCTTTTTGCCACAGCTTGGTCTACCTGAAAGTATTCGTCCTGCCTCGCTCGTGCTGCTCGTGCTAGTCTCGAGTATCTTCCAGTCCGCAGCAGGAACGCTCTGGACGGCCTGGATGGCCGATGTCGTACCACAAAACGTGCGTGGTCGGTATTTTGGGATTCGTGCGGGTGTGGTTGGTGTGGTAGGCATGGTTGCTAACTTGGCTGCGGGTTGGTTTCTTGATGCCGTGCGGGAACCGCTCAATTTTCAAATTATTATGGGTCTTGCGGTACTGAGTGCCACTGTTGGGGTCGTATGTTATATCTTTCATTACGAGCCACCTGTGACGGGTAAACAACTTGGCTTTAGGGCTACCTTTATCGAGCCGCTGCGTCATGCGAATTTCCGTAAATTTCTACGCTTCGCCATTTACTGGCAATTTGCGGTCATGCTGGCAGGGCCGCTCGTGATGGCCTACTTTTTAGATGAAGTAAAACTCGGTTTTCGTAATGTTGCGTATTGGAATGTTATTACTGGCATGGCTGGACTCATCACCATGCCGCTTTGGGGCCGTGTTGCAGACCGTGTGGGTAATAAAGCGGTTATTGCCATTGGCACTGTGCTGGCAGGTACCGCCATGCCTATCGCTTGGATTTTGCTTGGACTCACGGGAAACATTTGGTTTTTCTGGCTTAGTGCTATGTTTGATGCGATGGCTTGGGGTGCGATTGGGCCAGCTGTTTTTAATCTTGCTCTTGCTAGTTCGCCGCAAACAGGGCGGGCTGCATTTATTTCCATTTTCGGTCTCCTCACAGGCGCGTCTGGTTTTGTGGGTGGGTTGTTGTCTGCACCGCTTCTTAATGTTTTGAGTGGGCTCGAGTTCATGGTAGCTGGTCTATCTTGGACAGCTTTTCATTGGCTCTTCGTCTTGTCAGGAACAGCCCGCACGATGGCCTGGATATTTTTGCGACCCGTTGAAGAAGAAAATTCCTGGCGCACGAGGGACGTGCTGCGCGGACTCAAAATCAATTGGCGTAGACTCATGTTTCCTTGGCGTTTGTGAGTGGTTAGGGTTTGGGGTTCGGGGTTTAGGGTTTAGAGTAAAACCAAAAAACTAACCCCCAATTCCCTCTTCCGTTTTTTGAAGTTGGGAATCTATAAATTGTAAAGCTTTTTCTCAGTCACAAGGTGGGTCATCGGGACGTCGAAATCCGTTTTGGGTAAGATTTCGACCAATAAAGCTTCGGCACTAATGCCAATGCGCGCCACCTTTGGTAAATCAGCCAGCAAACGGTCATAGTAGCCTTTGCCATAACCCAGGCGCGTGCCGTGGTGGTCAAAGGCTAGACCGGGGACGAGAACGAGCTCGAGCTTCGAGCTAGCCACACTAGGTGCGGTTTGTAGTGGTTGTAAAAAACCGTAGGGATGTTTTTCGAGGTCTCGAGTGAGTGAGTGAACGCTCACATCGCCATTGTCCCAAATACGAGTCACATAAAAATGTTTGCTATTTTTTTGATGTATACCTTCTTGGTGTAAACCCGTCAAATCAATTTCACTGCCAAACGCTAGATAAGTCAAGATATGCGTGGCTTCTTGATAAAGCTCCGAATTCCGCAAGGTTTTCATAACTTCATAGTCGAGAGTTTGGCTAGCAAGCTGTGAGCGCGTTTCTTTGGCCCAGCGTCGCCAGCTCGTTTTACTATCGGTGGCAAGCGGTTGTACGAACACAGACGTTAACACAGTGTAGCATCGTACGCTGCTACGTTTCCTTGCTAACATAGTAAAGATTACAGAAAGAAAATACTGAGTAGCGTAGTGAAGCTTTTAGAAAGGTGGCTATGGCACAGATAAAAACAACAACCGTCCATCATCTTGTCGGCAAGCGTTTTGTAGGGATTACACCTGATGGGCAAAAAGTTATGATTGATGGTGAAACCGAAGCAAAAACGGGTATGAATCCGATGGAAGTTTTACTCAATGCGGTGGGGGCTTGCGCGGCGTTTGATATTGTTGAAATGATAAACAAACGACGGCTCGAGCTAAAAAGCTACCGCATTGAACTCGAGGGGACACGGGCAGAAGGCACACCTGCTTACTACACGCATATCAAAGCCAAACATTTTTTTAATGCACCAGGCCTAGACCAAAAAGCGGCTGAACGCTTCGTGGATTTGGGTATGAATAAATATTGCTCCGTAGCTGCGAGCTTGAAAGCTGAGCTAAGTTTTGAGGTCGTGCTCGAGGCAGAGGTTTGATGGAATTTTACATTTTTAATTTCTCAGATACGACAGGTTGGTTAAGAGCTATTAGGCTACTCGAGTTTGGTGTCTTCCATGATGAGGACGATACGTTGGAACTTGGTTACGCACAACTTCTTCGCACGCTTGTGGCGCGGGGTGCGGCAGATTTACCGAGTGCGATAGCAGAAGATTTACTCTGCGATGATTCTGCACTAAGCCGTTTGGCGATGACAGGTGAAGCTATTCCAAGCGGGTTACGTGAAGCTGCCCAAGCTGACTTAGAGCAACTTGCTTCGCTTGTAAACCGTGATTGGCAAGGTGAGCTTTCACGAGCACTCAATGAATCGTTACCCAAGCCCCGTGAGTTAGCCCCACTCAGCAAGGATGAACGTGTTGTCGAGGTGGCAACGATGCTCGAGCGTAAAGAGGCAGGGTTGCTCGAGTACCTCCTAAACAGCTATCAACACCACGGCACAGGAACGTTAAGTCAGTATCAAGCTTTTCGTTGGCTCAATCACGCGCTTCACGGTATTGCCCATCCGGTACAAACCGATATGGCGAGGCTCGTCGGGCTCGAGCGGCCCCTCACGCTGCTCGAGAAAAATACGTCAGCGTTTCTCGAACAGAAACCCGCACAGCACACCTTGCTGTACGGCCCACGCGGCAGTGGTAAATCTACGGCAGTTCGTAGTCTCTTAAAAAAATACTCCACAGCAGGGTTACGCCTTATCGAATTATCTGCAAAAGATTTAGCCGCACTTCCAGAAGTTATTGAAGTTGTACGCTTTCGTCCGCACAAGTTTATTGTCTTTGTAGATGACCTCAATTTTGAAACAGGCGACAACAGTTACACGCCCCTTAAAACGTTGCTTGAGGGTTCACTCACCGCACGCCCAGAAAATGTTTTGGTGTATGCCACGAGCAATCGCCGCCACCTCGTCAAAGAACATTTTTCTGACCGCCCTGACCCGCTCAATGACGACGTTCATGCGTGGGACACCCACAACGAACGCCTTGCCCTGTCTGATCGTTTCGGTTTAACCATTACTTTTCCTGATGCAACGCAACAACGCTATTTAGAGATTGTGCGTGGGCTTATAACAAAAGATAAATTGAAGGTAGAAAACTTTGAAGAAAAAGCCATTCGCTTTGCCGAGTGGGGGAATGGGTATTCGGGCCGTACAGCACAGCAGTTTTTAGAGTCACTTCAGATTGAAAGTTGATTTCCCTTCTGGGGGATTTTTGATGACTTTACTGTACCCTATTTTGCACAAAAAGTCAGTTGCTTTCTCGAGTTTATGAATAGGGCTTAAGGATTAAACTTTGCAAAGACTGGAGGTCAAGACATGACCAAAATAGCAAGTAGCGTTAAACTCCCAACGCCCGAACATGACCCGTATCCATGGCTCGAGACCGTCGAAGGCGATGAAGCTCTAGCGTGGGTGCGTGAACAAAACAAAGTAACGCAACGAGAACTCGAGGCTTTGCCAAATTTTGAACCGTTATGTGAGCGCGTGCTTACTATGCTCGATTCAGAAGAAAAAATCCCTTTTATTCGTAAGCACGGACAGTGGTATTACAATTTTTGGCAAGACAAAAACCACGTGCGCGGTCTTTGGCGACGCACGACATTAGAGGAATACCGCAAAGAAAAACCGAATTGGGAACTTGTCCTTGACTTAGATAAACTTGCTACAGAAGAAAACGAAAACTGGGTTTGGAAGGGTACGGGGTTTCTCGAGCCAGAGAATGACCGCTGCTTACTCTACTTATCTCGTGGTGGTTCGGATGCCGCCGTAATCCGAGAATTTAATGTACTAGAAAAAAGCTTTATCAAAGATGGCTTCGTCTTGCCAGAATCTAAGGGACAGGCCACGTATCGTGATCAGGATAGTTTGTTTATTGGTCGTGATTTTGGCGATGGAACACTCACCACCTCTGGTTACCCACGAATAGTCAAGGAATGGCAACGCCATACACCACTCGCCGAAGCCAAAACAGTTTTTGAAGGTCATGCGAATGATGTTTGGGTAAGTGGTGCTGCGGTCAAAACTCTGGGTTCATCTTATGAGTTTGTTGAAGTCAGCAAAACATTTTGGTTAGGAGAAAGTTTTTTGCGTCAAGGAGAGAAGCTTATTAAGCTCGAGATTCCTGAAGATGCTGCACTATGGACACAGATGATGGGCGAGTGGCTTTTGCTTTCACTGAAATCTTCTTACAAACTGCCCAGTAAAACTTATAGTGCTGGTGCACTGATTGCTATTCGCCTTCAAGATTTTTTACAAGGCAGCCGTGATTTTTATACGTTATTCCAACCCGCAGAGCGAAAAATGTTTGAGTCTTATATTTACACGAAACATCATTTGCTTTTACTTGTTAAAGACAACCTTGAGCCCAAGCTCTACGCATTAAAATTTTCAGATGGCACGTGGTCACAAACAGAATTAGGCTTGCCTGTAAAAGGCAACATCACGATGTGGGCAGAAGACGCTGAAACCTCAGACGGTTTTTTCCTCGAGGGCAGCGACTATCTCACACCCTCGAACTTTTATTACGTCACTCCGTCGGGCAAGTTTGAACAGCTTAAACAAGCTCCCGCTTGGTACGATGGGGGGCAGTTTATTTCAGAGAAGTTTGAAGTGGCTAGTAAAGATGGCGTAGCGATTCCGTATTTTGTAGTGCGGCGTAAAGATGTAAAGTTTGATGGCAAAAATCCAACGATGCTTTACGGCTATGGTGGCTTTGAAGTTTCGATGGGGCCTGGGTATAAAAGTGCAGCTTGGTTAGATAATGGTGGTATTTACGTCGAGGCGATTTTGCGTGGTGGGGGAGAGTTTGGACCGGATTGGCACTGGGCCGCTACCAAAGAAAACAAACAGCGCACCTTTGATGATTTTATTGCCATTGCAGAAGATTTAATTGCAAGGAAGATTACCTCACCTGAACATCTCGGCATTATGGGCGGCTCGAATGGTGGCCTCCTCATGGGTGCCATGCTTACGCAGCGACCAGACCTTTTTAAGGCCATCGTGTGCGCTGTGCCACTGCTCGATATGTACCGCTACAATGTGCTTTTAGCAGGTGCAAGTTGGATGGCGGAATATGGTGACCCGAATAACCCAGAGGAGTGGGCTTACATCCAAAAGTATTCGCCCTATCACAATGTTAAAGCAGGCATGACCTATCCTCGAGTCCTCTTTACTACCTCTACCAAAGATGACCGCGTTCACCCAGGTCATGCTCGCAAGATGATGGCTCTCCTCAAAGATTTAGGCTACGATGTTCTGCTTTATGAAAATATTGAAGGTGGTCACGCGGGTGCAGCGAATAATCAACAAGCGGCTTACAGCAGGGCGTTGTCGTATGCGTTTTTATTGGAGGAGTTGAGTTAGCTGAAGATAGTTGCAAGCTCGAGTTCGAGACCGAGCATTTCATCCTTCAAGAGTTGTTGCGAGCGGAACATCGTATAAATTTCAGGGCTCGAGAACACGTAGATGTTTACGAGGGAAGGGATGACAAGCCAGCAAGACTTTACGCCATACTGAAAATAGCGGTCAGCCTTATTTACGAGCTCTTGCAAACTTTGCGAAGGTGATAAAATTTCAATCGCACATAAAGGGGGATTGGTCACTTCGATACGGTCTTCTCGAAAATTCATTTTGCGCTTGGGATAAATAGAGATATCTGGAACTGCCCTCCAACCATTTAGCTCGAGAGTAAGTTCAGAAAAAAGTGTGTACTGATTTCTGTAATGACTACCGATTTCTAAAATGAGTTGCGATTGTATGTAGCCATGAATTTCACTGGGCATAGGCTTGCCTCGCTCAACTTCGTAAGAGTTGTCAATGACTTTTGACATAACGACCTCGAGACTGATTATACATGACCATAAGCCACAGGAAAGTATTTATTTCCAGCGAGCCACTGTCCAAAATGAGGCATAGCACTTCGTTTTGCGGCTCCCTCGAGCTTCTTCACATCATATTTGACAGGCCGAAACGTCACATTGGGTTCACGGCTCAGTATCACTTATTTCACTTAGGTCAATACGGTCAATAGAGAAGGGGTTTCCTAAGTAAATTTAGCTTTTTCAACCTCGTAAACAAGTATGTAGGCATTGTACTGCTCCGAACGCCCTATTATGTACAGGTACGCAGTATCAGGGGTTTGCTAAAATTAAGATCAGCACACTTTTATTAAATAGACGTTATCGGAAATAAAGAATTAAACTAAATGGATGTTGCGTTACGAAGAGGTGCGACGAGACAAGCGAAAGTTTTTAGCTTTAACGAGCTTAACAGACAAGGAGTTCAAGGATGTCTTGCCCCATTTTGC
>JBOFGY010000125.1:0-18954 GCA_051649365.1 Trueperaceae bacterium | reverse complement strand
GGCTTAACTGGGCGAGGGCTAAACGAGTATCGCGTACTTTGATAAAGGGATGTGGGATAAAGGGATGTGGTGTCGAAGTCGTAAGCTTTTCACCTACAACGAGTACGGCAACGTCTGCGGACTCGAGCCCCTGCAACGTCTTCTCGTCTGGAACAACCACAACAACACCCGCCATAGGCTCTCGAGATGACGCAAGGCGCGTCACTTCGCGGTCTTCCCCAGACACTACAGAACCCAGACGCTTTGCTAACTCACTGGCTAAAAACACTAAATCATTGGCTAAGACCATAAGTGCACTTTATGTCAAAAAGAGAATTGATGTCAAAGCCAAACCCTGTTACCCTTTGCTCGTGGACAAAAGTAAATACGAACACAACTTGCAACGCTATCTTTCTGAATTAATCGCTACACTCAAAGACCCGCGTATTCCCATGATAGTAACAGTGGAAGAAGTTCACCTTTCAAAAGATGGCAAACATGCCAAGGTTCTTGTCAGCACGCTCGAGCCCGAAGATATAGAAGGAATGCTCATAGCCCTAAACCGCGCCGCCGGCTATTTGCAACACGAAATTGCAGATGTACTCGAGTTGCGCTTTACACCAAGACTCAGTTTTTACGGGGAAAGACTGGATGTTTTGTCATGAAAGACAGTACGGGGTTTAGGGTTCAGGGTTTAGGGTTTGGGGAAAAACCAAAAAAACCTGAACCTGAACCCCAAACCCTCTCGTTATTGTCACAAACTACAACGCAATTTCATTTACGTGTCCGTTTCGCTGAAACCGACCAAATGGGCATCGCACATCACAGTGCTTATGTTGTCTGGATGGAAGCTGCGCGGGTCGAGTGGCTACGCGAACGCGGCGTGAGCTATAAGGATTGGGAACACGAAGGTGTGTCGCTGGCAGTGAGCGGGATTGAACTCGAGTATCGTAGCAGTAGCGTTTTCGATGATGAACTTATCATTAACACGAGACTCGTTGAAGCCAAAAGTCGGCGGTTTAAGTTCGAGTATGTGATGACTCGAGTCTCGGATAATGTGCTTCTAGCAAAGGGAAGCAGTTTGCATACCCCAATGGATAAAACAGGCAAAGCCATTCGTTTACCCCAACAATGGTTGAAAGCGTTGACGACCCATCTCACAGACGGCTAAATTTTTAGGAGTGAGTGTGGGTTACGAATGCACTGCGAATGTTTCCGTAATATGTCCCTTTAGTTTAACAAGTGAACGAACTCACCCTTACATAAATTAATTCCATGCCTTTGCTTCGGCCATCTGCCTTAGCTCTCTGCTTTGATTACAAATTTCACTTGCCAGCCCCGAGCTATTGTATTCTCTAGCAAACTATGATTTATTGTTGCAAGGTCATTCATGTATATCTGCATCTTGCATACCTATTATGAACCGGATGATCCTTCCGTCAATCTGGAAGACATGGTGAAGTATCCCCAACGTTATCTCAGTGAACATCGTTGCGAAGTATATTTTATTCAAAAAGAAACTTATGAAACGCAGATTTTAGAACTTGTCCCAAAGAACTTTGACGTGTTTATCAATCTTTGCGACGGCACGACCAACAGCGAAGACTCGAGTGCAGGTTATGAAGTTGTAGAGCTTTTAGAAGAACTTGGCGTGGCCTTCACGGGAGCAAAGAGTTCCTTCTACGAGCCGCCTCGAGTGCAAATGAAAAAAGTCTGTCGCCGTCGCAATATCAAAAGTCCTGGCTATATTTTTGCCACTCATCTCGAGGGGGTCAATGACGCTTTGTCTCTGAAGTTTCCGCTTATTGTAAAACACCCTAACGGTTATGGCAGCGTGGGTATTTATAAAGACTCGAGAGTCACAACACCCGAAGCACTGTTCCAAAAAGCGGAAGAGGCGATTCAAACCTTTGGTGCAGCCCTGATTGAAGAATTTATCGAAGGTCGTGAAATCACTGTCTTTGTAGCAGAAAATCCTGACAATCCTGCAAAACCGCTCACTTACACGCCGCTAGAATTTATGTTACCCGAAGGCGAAACGTTTCTGCACTATGACCTCAAATGGTCAACGACATCAGATATTTACTACGAACTTATTGAAGATACAAAGCTAAGCCGCAAACTGCAAGATGCTGCCCGCCGACTGTTTATTGGTTTAGGTGGTACGGGTTATGCACGCTGTGATACCCGCGTGACGAGTGAAGGTGATGTGTACGTGCTCGAGCTAAACCCTAACTGTGGCATGTTCTTTGGTGATGATGACCCAGGCTGCACGGATTATATTTTGTTTAATGACGACAAAGGTATAGAAGGCTTTTTAGATTCTATGCTGCGTGTGGCCCTCAAACGTGCCAAGACTGTTCCCGAACTCGTTCAGGCAAATTAAATTTATTTCCTATGATTTCATCTCTACAGAAAGCTGACTATTTCAAATTGCATCATTGTAGGGCGAGGGGCCTCTCGCTCCTACGGAAGCAATAGATGCAGTTCATCTTTAACAAGGTGTTGATCGTGACCATTGCCATCCTACAATCTAACTACGACAAAAGTGATTCACCCCAAGGTGAATACGATTTGCCTTGTGACCCGTCCGTGTATTTGCCCGAGCATCCGTGTGAGACCTACCTTTTAGACAAAGCGAACGCTGTACAAAAAACAACAGAACTCGTTCACAAAGGCTTTGATGTATTCATCAACCTCTGCGACGGAGCTGCTGATGAAAACCGCGCGGGTATTGAAGTCGTGCAAACCTTAGAAAAACTTGGAGCTGCGTTTACAGGAGCCGCGTCTAATTTTTACGAACCCACCCGCGAAGAAATGAAAGCTGCCTGCGCTGCTCAGGGCGTAAAATACCCAGCCTTTGTAATGGCAAAAACAGATGAGGACATTCACTGTGCAGCTCAGACACTAAGGTTTCCGCTCATTGCCAAACACCCCAATAGTTATGGCAGTGTAGGTCTAAGGAAAAGCTCGAGAGTCACCCATGCAGATGACTTAAGGGTTGAAGCAAGACACTTTATAGACATGTATGGAGCAAGTCTTATTGAGGAATTTATCGAAGGGCAAGAATACACTGTCCTCGTTGCCGAAAATCCTGATGACGCCACGAAGCCCATTGCTTACACACCCATGCAATTTCATTTTCCTGACGGTGAAACCTTCAAACACTTTGCTTTGAAGTGGATTGACTACAAAGGCATGAGCAGTACGCTTGTTACAGACAGTGACCTCAGCGAAAAACTAAAAGATGCTGGACGCAAGATATTTGTGGGACTGGATGGCTCGAGCTTTGGCCGCTGTGACATGCGCGTAGATGCCAAGGGTGATGTCTACGTGCTAGAAATCAATCCCAACTGCGGCATCTTTTACCCTGAAGCAGAACCAGGCAGTGCAGATTATATCTTGCTCAACGATCCAAAAGGGCATCGCGGCTTTTTAGAGATTATTTTAAGAGCAGCGTTGAAGAAAGTAGAAGGAAAAAAGCTTTCATGGGTTTAGCCATCTAAACCCTAGAACTTCCTGTACCTCTACTTTGGCACCTTTACTTTGGAAAGACTGGATTGGGTGTAAAGTTAAGTGGCTCGAACTTATCCCAACCAAAGCCTTTTTCAAATTCGCTGATGCGCTGATGTAAACGCTCTACCGAGCTAGAAATTTTAGATGGGTCGAAGGTTTGCCAAATCGCCGAGGTGCGCATTTGACCTTCTTCATCAGGAATTTCGCGGGTACGTTTGATGCCGTCCTCGAGGGACTTGCGACCTTCAATACCCAAGTTTTTGAAGACGAAAGCGACAACATCTTTGGCATACTGCCGGGGACCATAAACTGCGGTGCGGTAAGCTGTTTCAAAGAACTTCTCCCAATCGGGCATGAGCTGTTGTGCAGGCATGGCAAAGTGAGTTACGACATCACGGATGGCTTCAAGGGCCTCGAGCGGATAGTAATACATAATGAGACGCAAACCTTCGAGGAAAAAGTTGTAGTGCGCGGCTTCGTCGGCAGCGATGGTGGCAGAGACTTTCGCAAGCACGGGGTCAATATCGTTGTGCTTCTCTCCGTCACCTGTCGCAATTTTGGCCATATTGAGATAGTTAAGCTGTGTGGCACGTTCTTGAAACACTGTGTAGGTAATAAGATGCAGTGGGTCTTCCCAAGGAAGCTCCCATTCTTTACCACGCAATTGGTGGCGATAGCTGTCAAGCTGTTCGGCGTTTTGTGCACCACTAAACATCACAGCTGTTTCCCAAGTAGCAGCGTGTTTTTCTTCTTCGCTGCCCCAACGAATTTGAAAGTTCGCGCGTCCGTGTGAACGGCGCAAGAGATGCAGAGCTTTCGAGGTGTAATCAGGCACATACTGCTCGACGGCAAAAAATCCTTTAAGAATCGTTCTCGTATCTTCACTGAGGTCTGGGCGAAGTTTGTTCCATTCAAAGCCAAAATACGGATTCCAATTGCGCGTTTCTTGCGAACGCGTCACATACCAACGGTAAAGCCCAAAAAACCCACGCTCAATGAGGCGATCACGATACGATTTGGAAAGTAAACCTGCTGGCGTACGAGGGCGGTCAAGTTCGATAATCGAACGAGGCGGCATAATTGTTGACGACATAATTGTCCTATTCTGAGTCTGAGTTCGCAAAATCACTGCTCACGGCACAATATGTAGGAGCTTAAGCAACATACAGTGAAGTAAACGTAAACATCGTGTCAAGACTCGAGCAGTGCATGATGCAGCCTATCACACTCGAATCCGTAAAAAATGCCACTTTTGATGTAGAACGTCTCACATCAAATACAAATGTGGCAAAAAGTTGAAAGGCAGAAAGCATTTTTAACCTCCTGCCCTTCTAACTCTTGCTTAATGCACCGAATTGGGTTATCGCTTGCCTCTTCGTCGTTCTGTACTGGGGCAGCGGTAACGCTGTACCTTCGTTGAGTCTATGATAATGCGTAATCGCGTCTTTACCTTTTTCCCAAGTTAGGTACACGACCTCCGCACCAAGTTGGCTTGGGAAGTCAATCTTGCCAGTTTCTACATCTTGAATAAACACACCAAGTTTGTCAAGCTCAGCTTTATTTTCATTGATAACACGACCTAAAAACTGCAATTCTTGCATTGTGTTTCTAACTTCAAGATTGTTGAATTTTTGCAAAGCAATCTTTTGGCGCAGACGAAGGACATCCGTTATAGCACCTTGCATATCGTCTAGGAGTATTTCCACAGTTGGAATGAGCTTGTTGGCCTCTTGCAGACTAAAAAGTTTGAACATTGTTGCCTTCGTCCTTTCTAAAGAAGTGAAGATATCATCTTGTTACCAAGGTTAGTAACTTCAATTTGATATCTACTGATGTCGTAAGCGTACGACAAAGGCTCTTACAGAAAGTTTACTCGAGAATGGCTTTACTCTAAGTCAGCTTACTTACTAAATATTAGTATGCTAGGCTAAGGTTTGATGTGAGAGTAATATTCACAAAAGCTTTAGAAGTTAGAAATTTAGGGTTTTCCCTAATTTCTAAAAAGCAGTTGCACTGCCGTCAATGTCATGAATACATACATCGCACGGTTGAACATCATGTTGCTACATCGTCTATTTAAGTACAGCCCAAGCCTAGAGCCCACATATGTAAACGGTAGCAAAAGCAAAATAGTGAGCGCATTGCCGAGATGGAGTAACCCTAGAAAACCATAAAGTGGCAGTTTGACTAAGTTAGTTATAAAAAACATGGTGATACCCGTGCCAATGAAATAGTCCCGCCCTAAATTTTGGGGTAGCAGATAAACAGTGACGAGCGGCCCGCCGACGTGGGCAATCATGGAAGTGAAGCCTGCAGCTACTCCTAGGATTGCCCCCCAAACTTTGGAAGATGGGTGGTGCTCGAGTCGCTTAAAGAGTGCCTCCCGAGTTAATTGAAATACCACAAAGCCTAGCGAAATCACCGCTACACCAACGTTCAAAACGCGCTTGTCATCAATGACCGAGCGAAAGAAAAATAAGCCAATAAAGACTCCAAGTAGCAAACAGGGCAAGAGTAGCTTAAAAGTCTTTGCGTCAATCGTTTTGCGGTAATTTCTGAAAGCCAAAATATCTCCAAAAATCAGCACAGGTAAAACCAGTGCTGATGCATCTGCGGGTGGAATAATAAGAGCTAACAATGGCACGGCAATCACGCTGATGCCACCACCAAAACCAGATTTATCAACACCAATAAGGAGAGCTACAAAAGTTGCAAAAAGCCAGAAAATGATTGGATATTCAGGTAATGAGAACATTGAAGTCGCGGCGAGTATAACCTGGGTAAAACAAGGTAGCAATGGGTAAAACAAGGTAGCAAGGCGAAAGCGAAAGCCAATGCCGTTCACTTTGCAACAGAAAAGACAGGCTTATGGAATAATAGAAGCCAATTATGGCAACCATCGAAATCTACGACACCACCCTCCGTGACGGCACCCAAGGACTCGAGTTCAACCTCACCGTCGAAGACAAACTCGCCATTGCCAAACGCTTAGATGCCTTTGGCATGGACTATATCGAGGGTGGCTGGCCGGGCTCGAACCCTAAAGACATGGAATTCTTCGAGCGCATGAAGCGGGTTAAACTTGCCCGCTCTCAACTTGCCGCTTTTGGCTCGACGCGGCACAAAGACAGCAAAGTCGAAGAGGATGCCAATCTTCAAGCCCTATTGCAAGCTGAGACACCTGTGGTCACGCTCGTCGCTAAGTCTTGGGATTTTCATGTGACAGAAGCACTGGGTGCAACCTTAGAGCAAAACCTCGCCATGATTGAGGACTCAGTGCGCTACCTGAAATTAAAAGGGAAAACGGTTATTCACGACGCAGAACATTTTTTTGATGGTTATAAAGCAAACCCACAGTATGCTTTGAAAACACTCGAATCCGCGGTACGTGGTGGTGCAGACCGCCTCGTTCTTTGCGATACGAACGGTGGCACTCTGCCAGAATTTGTCGCCGAAAGAATTAGAGATGTTAAAGCAAAATTTAACCTACCCATTGGCATACACACGCACAACGACAGTGAACTCGCTGTTGCCAATTCACTCGTGGCAATTCAGGCAGGTGCAACGCATGTACAAGGTACGGTGAACGGCTATGGTGAACGTTGCGGCAATGCGAACATCATCAGTATTGTGGCAAATCTCGTGCTCAAACTTGGCTTTGAACAATCGCAAGACTTGACGAAACTCCGCGAGTTGTCGCATTACATTGACGAACGCGCCAACATGCAACCCAATGTCCGCGCAGCCTATGTCAGCGATACGGCTTTTGCACACAAGGGCGGCATTCACGTAAGTGCGGTAAATAAAAATCCCAAAACATATGAGCACGTTGAGCCCGAACAAGTCGGTAACAAACGCCGCGTGCTCCTTTCTGACCTTTCAGGTCGCGCTAATATTTTGGCCAAGTCTGCGGAGTTTGGCGAAAGTGTAGACGCGAAGGACTCGAGCATCAAAGACGTACTCGAGCGCATGAAAGAACTCGAAAATCAAGGTTACGCTTTTGAAGGTGCGGAAGCAAGCTTCCAACTTATGAGCAAAAAAGTTCGCGGTGATTATCAACCATATTTTACGCTGCACGGCTTTACTGTCATGATGGACAAACGCGAAACCGACAAAGATGTACGCTGTGATGCAACGATTAAAGTTGAAGTCGGTGGGCAATTTGAGCACACCGCCGCCGATGGCAACGGGCCAGTGAATGCTCTAAGTGAAGCCCTCAACAAAGCCCTCGTGCGCTTTTATCCATCTCTGTCTCAGCTTACGCTTACTGATTACAAAGTGCGCGTATTAGCAGGCTCTGCCGAATCAGGAACAGCAAGCGTGGTGCGTGTTTTGCTAGAAACTACTGACGGGCAAGATACGTGGGGAACCGTTGGCGCGAGTACAAATATCATTGATGCATCCTATGAGGCATTGATTGATGCGATTGAGTATAAACTCGTGAAAGATAAAGTTATTCCGCAAGGTCAAGAAATAAAAATGTCTACTTAGACAGAAGCTTGCAATTCTATTTAAGCTGTAACCAATTCAGTAAGTTCTTCAGATAAAGGGAAGGTGTCCTTTAATTCCTCTAACTCACTATCTAGCTCTTTATCTTTAATCGCCGACTTTTTAGCAGCTTGTCTAGCTAGTTTTTGAGTTGCCTTCTTGATACGTTGTTGTGCATCTTTGGATTTATCACCTTCAAGAAGTTCTCGTTTCAAAATGTCGTTATGGAGTAGATGCTCAATTTGTTCCAAATCCACTTTGATATCTGGAAATAGACGACGTAGTTCACGACGAATTGCACCCAACAGTGGTTCAGTTAGCAAAATCTGTGTAACGTTGTATTTGTTCAGGAGTTGTCCATGTTGATGAAAGGTTGACATAGCGTGACCCAGAGCACCTTCAACACTCAATAAAAACATGCGCTTTATATCTTCTTCGTTCCTGAGATTCAAAGTTAATAGGTTGAAGCTCGAGACTTCATCAAAATTGATAGGTAAGCCGTCATTAATATAGTAAAGCTTCCAATCTAAAGAATTCGTCAATACAATCCATTTGACACCTTGATGAGCCCCATAATTCACAACCTGGCGCAAGTGCGTGTCGTTTAACTCGATACCTGCTGCCTTCACTTCAATCAAAAAAACTATTTTTTCATCCAACTTTACTGCCAAATCACAAAAGGTTCCTTTTATTTGTTGTTCGCTGGTCAATTCACTATATTTGTCATAACCAAAAACATCCGCGAGAATATCTTTAACTAAGGTAACGGTGTCAGCCTCAGAAATGTCTCTCGACTTTTGCGAGTTGGCTATAGCTTGATAACGTTTTAAGCTATCAAAAAACCTATCCTGTGTTTTCTTTGGAATTTTGAACATTCACTACTATTAACAGACCTTAGCCCATCTTAAAAGCGAAAATTTCACAAATAAAGCAGCCGATAAGGTTTTAGATGGGCTACCCCCTCACAAATAACAAAGGTTAGAGATACTGAAACGCTAAGCTAGGGAGGTCTCGAGGAGGCTCTGTGAGAAAACTCTACTACGGTTGGATTGTCGTTGCCGTTACCGCTATCGCCCTTATTCTCGCCGCCGGCGCACGCTCTGCCCCTGGGGTGTTTGTCTTGCCCATTCAAACGGATTTCCCACTTTGGAAACGTGCGGATATTTCCTTTGCAATTTCGATTGGGCTTGTCATGTTTGGTTTTGGTGGGCCACTTTCAGGTTGGCTCATGGATAAATTCGGGCCGCGTCGCATTGTTTTTATCGGTCTCCTCATTACTGCAGTGAGCATGGCTCTTAGTGCCATGATTCAAGAGCTTTGGCAACTCAACGCTCTCTTTGGTTTTCTTTCGGGCGTGGGTACAGGCATCGTCGGTAGTGTGCTCGGTGCAACCGTTGCCAACAGATGGTTTCTCAAACGACGCGGTTTAATCGTTGGGGTTTTTGGTGCCGCAACCTCGGCAGGGCAACTTATTTTTTATCCACTGCTACAGTACCTGGTCAATGGTATGGGCTGGCGCATAACCTCGTTTTGGATTGCAGTTTTCACAGCAGTTCTCGCTTTACCTATCCTTTTACTGATGCGCAATTCACCAAGTGACATTGGTGAAAAACCTTATGGAGCCGATGCAGATTACACACCCACAAAACTAACGGGGGACGCTAACATCATGACGAAAGCTTTGCGCTCCGTGGATTTTTGGTTGCTCGCCATCACGTTTTTCGTGTGTGGCGCAACGTCCAATGGACTTATTGGAATTCACTTTATTGCCCACGCCGTCGAACACGGCTTCGCCGAAAATATTGCAGCCTCAACCCTGGCCTTTATGGGTGTGTTTAACTTTGTAGGTACGATTGCTTCGGGTTGGCTCACCGACCGCTTTAATCCACGTTTTTTGTTAGCGATTTACTATACCTTTCGTGGGCTTAGTCTCCTCTTTTTACCCTTTATTCATGATCAACTCGGTTTAAGTTTCTTTGCTATTTTGTTTGGACTTGACTATATTGCAACTGTGCCACCCACCGTCGCACTAACCGCAGACACGTTTGGGCGAAGAAATGTAGGTGTAGTGTATGGCTGGATTTTTTGTGCGCATCAGCTAGGTGCTGCGTCTGCGGCGTGGTTTGGCGGACTCATTCGTGATACCTATGGCAATTACAATGCCGCTTTTATTATTGGTGGCGGTGTTGCTATCGCTGGTGGCGTTTTAGCTTTAGGTATTCGGCTTAAGAATAAAACCTTACCCGTCACTTAACTGCTCACAACACAAAATAGCTCATAACAGAAAATAGCTTATAACACAAATGCTCACCCAGATACGTCACAATAAGGGTTATGGCCAAACCCATTCTCATGACCATTGATGACGACCCGCAAGTGCTGGCTTCGATTGCACAAGATTTGCGTCGCAAGTACGGCAGCGATTACCGCATCGTGCGAGCAAGTTCTGGACAAGAAGCCCTGGACGCTTTGCAACAACTCAAAGAACGCGGTGACGCAGTTGCCCTCTTGCTTTCTGACCACCGTATGCCCCAGATGGACGGGGTAGAGTTTTTAAGTCGGGCCAGAAGTTTATATCCTGAAGCAAAACGTGCTCTACTAACAGCCTACGCTGATACCGAAGCTGCCATTCGCGCCATCAATAATGTGCGCGTTGACTACTATCTCATGAAGCCTTGGGACCCACCCGAAACACAGCTCTACCCTATTCTTGATGATTTGTTAGAAGATTGGCTCGCTAACTATCGCCCACCTTTTTCTGGCGTGAGGCTTCTAGGCAACCGCTGGTCATCCGAGACACACAACCTCAAAGATTTTTTAGCGCGTAATCACGTACCTTATCAATGGCTCGATGTCGAGACCAATGAAGAAGCACAAGGACTCGTACAAGGTGCCAAATTGCCACTTGTACTTCTACCCGAAAATAAACGTTTGGAAAACCCAAGCCTTCTCGAGGTCGCGCAAAACGTAGGTTTACAAACGCAAGCGAATAATCCTTTCTACGATCTCGTTATTGTAGGCGGCGGCCCAGCAGGTTTAGCCGCGGCTGTATACGGCGCGAGTGAAGGACTTAAAGTTGTCATGATTGAGCGCGAAGCTCCAGGTGGGCAAGCTGGCACGAGCTCGAGAATTGAAAATTATCTAGGCTTCCCCGCAGGTCTTTCCGGTGGCGATTTAGCGCGGCGTGCTGTAGCCCAAGCGAGAAAATTTGGTGCAGAACTCCTTACACCCGCAGCGGTTAAAAATTTGCGTGTGGATGGACAATACAGAATCATTACGCTCGAGGATGGTAGTGAACTTTCTTGTCACACACTGCTTGTTGCAACTGGCGTGAACTACAAAAAGCTCAAAATTCCTGGTTTAGAAAGTCTTACAGGCTCAGGTGTATATTACGGAGCCGCGATTACCGAAGCGCAAGCGTGCAGTCAAGAAGATGTCTTTATTGTTGGTGCTGGCAACTCGGCAGGGCAAGCAGCCATGTATCTAGCACAGTTCGCAAAAAGCGTCACGATGCTTGTACGTGGCACCTCACTTGCAGCTAGCATGTCGCAATATCTCATTGACCAAATCAAAGCCACCGAAAATATTCGCATTAAACATTGCGCTCAAGTTGCCGAAGTTCATGGTGAAGGTAAACTCGAATCTATTACCTTGAGTTATACAAACAGTAGCGAAAAAGAAACCGTTCTGGCGGCTGCACTCTTCGTGTTTATTGGCGCGATGCCCTACACAAATTGGCTGGGTGAGCAGGTGCTGCGTGATGATAGAGGTTTCGTACCCACAGGGCCAGATTTACCAAAGGATATGTGGAAGTTAGAGCGTGACCCGTTTTTGCTCGAGACTAATATACCTGGTGTTTTTGCCGCTGGTGATGTGCGAAAGGAATCCGTGAAGCGCGTAGCAAGTGCCGTTGGTGAAGGTTCGATTGCGGTACAGTTTATTCACCGTTATTTAGAAATGTTGTGAGCGGCGGCGACATGATGACAACAACAGCAAGCGTGACCCTCGAGCAACTCCACAAAGTAGAAGTCTTTGAAGGTTTCTCTGACGAACAACTCAACTGGTTTTTACAACACGGTGAGTACCAAGAATATGGGGTCAATGCCATCATCGGAAAACAAAACGACGCGAGTGACTATATGTATATCATTTTAGAAGGTGTGCTCGAGTTTCGCCAAGGTGATAATGTTTTTCGCAATGAAGCAGGTCGTGTCACAGGTATGTTACCCTTTTCACGTCTAACCAAATTTGCAGGCACAGGCACCGCCACAGAACCCCTTAAACTTCTCCGCGTTCACAAAAAAGATTTCATGGACATGCTGCAAACCATGCCTGAACTTGGTCAACGTTTAGTAGGGCTCATGATTGACCGCGCAAGAGAATTCAGCAAGCTCGAGCTGCGCCAAGAGAAACTGATGTCACTCGGTAAACTTTCCGCAGGCTTGGCACATGAACTCAACAACCCTGCTGCGGCTGCCCAGCGTTCTGCTGCACAGCTTAGTGAAGCGATACTCGAGCTAGAAACACGCTCAGCAAAACTCGGTGCGAAAATCGGCGTGGACGGTTTAGAAAAGCTCGTTGCGTATCTAGGAACACTTCAGTACAAACCCCTCACCGCCTTAGAGCGCAGCGAACACGAAGACGAACTGACAGAATGGCTAGAAGATAACGGTGCACAAAATGCTTATGAATGGGCAGCAACTTGGGTAGATGCTGGTGCAGATATTGCCTGGGTAGACGGACTGCACACACTTAAATATGAAGTTGTTAGCAAAGAAGCCATGCCTGAAGTTGTGGCGTGGCTCGAGGCCACGCTAAGAACCCGCTCACTCGTCAACGTTATTAAAGACAGCAGCGAGCGTATTTCTGGTTTAGTGAAAGCCATTAAAAGCTATACCTATATGGATCAAGCAGCCAAGCAAGACATCAGCGTGCAAGACGGTTTGGAAACAACACTTTCACTCTTTGCCTATAAATTCAAAAAAGGTGTCACCGTCGAGCGCGACTATGCACCAGACTTGCCAAAAATTTCCGCCTTTGGGAGTGAACTTAATCAAGTGTGGACAAACCTCATTGACAATGCGATTGACGCAATGAATGGGCAAGGTGTGCTGCGGGTAAAGACGAGGCTCGAGCCCCAACATATTCTGGTAGAAATTGGCGATAACGGGCCAGGGATTCCAGAAGACGTGCACGCGCGAATATTTGAACCGTTTTTCACAACGAAGGAAGTGGGCAAAGGCACTGGCTTAGGACTCGATACGGTGAGGCAGATTATCAAGCAGCATGGAGGCAGCATCCACATAGAGTCAAAGCCCGGAGATACGCGCTTTCAAATTCATTTACCCCTTTAGCTATTACGCAATATTCGCTTTGGCAATCCAGGAAAAAGCCTTTCCAACAACATGAAAAGCTTTACGCCGCCAACGTGAAGCTCTGTCTGACTGTTTTCTAAACCCCGCAGTATTTCTCGGGTCACTTTCTCTGGGCTCATTTTTAAGCGTTCTTTGCCACGCCCCTGCGTCATCGGCGTATCAACAATAGGCAAAATTGCTTCAACTATTCTTGTCTTACTATTTGTGTCAAGAAGTTGATAACGGAGCGATTGACAAAATGCATGAAGAGCAGCCTTTGTTGCACAGTAAACAGGTGCGCTCTTTTTTGGCCACAAAGCTAAACCAGATGTAAGTGTAAGTATCACAGCTTCGTCATGTTGGCGAAGTAACTCAAGACTCAATGTTGACAGTTGCAATACCGAGCGTAAATTGATGTCAAGTTCCTGGTCAATACCTTGCACGAGTGTCTGGGTGTCTGTCTTTTGAAAATCGTCGTTGAGCTGAATGGCTGCATTGTTAACAAGAATAGACAGACCACCTATTTTGTTCTGTGCTGTTGATAGTAACGTAGGTAGCGATCCTACCTGAGCCACATCACAAACGGCTGCCTCGAGCCCTGGAACCTCTTGCACCGCCTTCTTCAGACGGGCATTATCTCGCCCACAAATAAGAACCTGATTCCCCTTTGCAACCAAAGCTTTTGCTAAAGCCAAGCCAATCCCCGAGCTTCCGCCCGTAATCAACACTTTATGCCCTGTCAGCTTCATCTTCACCTCAATGTATGAGTTTGAGGTTAAGCTAGGTGGCATGAAAGACAAGAAACCACCTAGCTCGTGGCACACTATTATTGATCCCAAAGCAGCTAAAGCCCTTTCTCAACCTGCAACTCGGCAAATTCTGGCTCCCTTCTTAGAGCGTGAGCGCAGCATTAGTGAAGTCGCCAAAGAACTAGACATAAACAAGAATGCGTTACTCCTCAACATTCGTAACTTGGTTGAACTAAAACTCATCACAATAACGAGAGAAGAACCTCGCAAAGGACGCGCGATAAAATATTACAAAGCGGTTGCTGAAGGGTTTTTCATTCCTTATACGGCGACCACCTTTGACGCACCTGAAACATGGCTGCTGAATGATTATGCCTCAAGGGAACGACTGTTAGCAAAAGCAACGATGCAAGCAGGTTTGACGTGGGGTATTAAAAATAAAAAGTCTAGCTTTGGCAAACGCTTCTATAAGCGTGATGACGGCACTACTGAGGTGGACTTCTCTTTTTCTACAAACGAAGATGCCAACTTACTCTCCCCTGCGGCTCCCGCCGTGATAAGTACATTTGTTTTTACCAATCTTGATTTTACATCTGCCAAAAAACTGCAAAAGGAAATGCTCGATCTTGTCAAAAAATACGAAAAATCTGGCAAGGGTCAAGCGTACTTATTGAGACTAGGGCTCGCACCTATTGTTGGGACTACACGTGAAAAATTGTAATGTTATTCTCGGTAGTCTTCATTATCAATAGTCTTCAAACGTGTTTACCCAATACGTTGGCAAGTGTAAAAGCTGTTTTCAGTCCTATATCATGCCCTTCGCAATTGGCGAGAACCGTTATCGTCACAGCTTCCCCAGCTAAATCCGAAAAGTGAAACGCCGCCGTTGAATAGCCAGGCCCTTCACCGCCATGTCCAAAAACAGGAGACAATGTGGGTTGAAGGTCAATCATCAATCCCAGGCCGTAAGCAGTTTTACCAAATAATGGGTGATTGCCAGGAACACTTACAGCTTCTTTTATAGCCTCGAGTGACGGCGCACGAAGTAACTCACCCAAAAAGAGTTGCTCAAATAAATATGCTAGCTCAGTCGCAGTAGACACGACAACGCCGTGCGACACCCAGCCAGGATGATAAAGCTGTGTTATATCTTCCAATTCACCTGTCACACTCAGCAAACGACTGTAGCCAGGTGTAAGACTCCGCGCATCTTCCAATGTTTCAGCGACAAAGGTGTTTTTCAAATTGAGCGGTTTAATGATATAGTTCGTTAGTAAATCTCGTAACGACTGACCTGACGTTTTTTCTATCATCATTCGCGCCAGGAGATAACCAATATTTGAATACGCCCAGCCCCCACCAGGTGTAAAATCTAAGCCTTGAGGCAGGGTATGCTGCAAAAACTCTTCGCCTGTCCACGCCGTTTGAGAGCTTGCTTTAACTGCATTCAAGTACGCATCACTATTATGTGAGTAATCTGGAATTCCTGCGGTGTGATTAAGAAGCTGCTTCAGCGTCACAGGAGTTTGAAGCGGCAGATTCTCTATAATCTCTTGTAGGGGTGTCGTAAGTTTTAGCAAGCCCTCTTCTACTAAACGTAGAGCCAACACAGCAATTAGCACTTTTGTAACACTATAAATATAAAAACGCGCATTGTTCTCGAGAGGTATTTTTGTTTTCCTATCTTTTACACCCCAACTCATTTCAAAAACGCCCTGCCCATTGCTACGAATAGCAATAGACATACCTGGAACGCTTTCTTTTTCCACATACTGGATAAAATGCCGCTTCAATTCCTCTATAGTCATCTAACTCACACCTTCATAAATTGCTCTGACGCTAGTACGCACTAGCTCCCGAATCTTCTTAGGGTCTTTTGCTAACCACAGCAAGCGGTCTTCAATAAGCAGCACACTCATCCCGTGAACATTCGACCAAAAAATCCCGAGTGCATCTTGCTGGGTTACTTTGCTTAATTTCCCCTGTGATTTGGCATCTACTATTACAGCAGATAGTAGACCACCCACTTTTTTTGTCGCTGAGTACAGGGGTGTTGCAGGGTCAGGGTGCGTACCTTCAAACATCAGTTTGGTGTATTCAGGTTGCTCGAGTGCGAAATTAACATACGCTTCACCAATGGCAAAGAGTTGCTCGAGAGATTCGGGTTCTGCTTTCTTAAGTTTCGACGCAATACGTCTGCTTAGCTCGTGATAGCCCTGTTCCGATAGAGCCTCGAGAAGCGTTTGCTTATCCGCGAAGTGCCGATAAGCCGCCGCTGGACTCACACCCAGCTCTTTAGAGATTTCACGCACCGAAAGTTGTGCTACCCCGTGTACCTTGATGTGCTCGAGGGCTTTCTCCAGCAACGACTGCCTTAAATCGCCATGATGATAGGAAGAACGTGCTTTCACAGCCATAAAGACGAGTATAACTCAATGAATGTATAAATGTAAGCAGTGCTAATAATGTTATCAGTGAACACATGTACATTGATGTATGAAAAATGTTCCTGCCATTACCCGCTTATCTGCTTTAGTTTTCACATTCGTATTCGTGACAGCTTGCGCTCCCAACCTACAAATACAACTAGTCCCAAATGAACTGCCCGAACGTTTTACGGGCCAATACCTTGCTGCCCTTTCCGATGGAGATTGGCTTGGTCAAACCTATGCTGACAATGTATTACCGCTCGAGAACCCTGACATTGTAGACACACTTCTCTTAGCACAACCTAATGGAACCATCAGCGAAGTCAAAGGAGAAAATGCGTCGAACGCTGTCACGGGTACACCGGAAGTCATGGATATTACTCTTGATGGCGAGATTGCGTTTATTAGCGAATTAGATAAACAGCGTCCGGCCGGGGCAACAAAAGGCGAAGAAATCCCTGAGGGAGATACGCTTCGCGCTTTGAGTTTGCAAAATCCAGCAGAACCCACACTAGTCTCGAGCGTCACTGTGGCGAACAGTCCTAATGTCGTAAAGGTCAACCCCGCAGGTAATCTTGTGGCCATCGGGCATCAACGCAATACCGATGCTGCTCTTACACTCGTTGCTTTTGAAAATAATGCTTTGAGTACACCCCAAACCTTTAGCTATAGTGACCTTGGATTTGGCACAGAGCTGGAATCTGGAAACATTGATGTGGATTGGCACCCTTCAGGGGAGTATATTTCGGTGATCTCGAGTGCAGAAAGCTCCCTCAAGTTTTTTGGAGTTACACAGAGTGACAATGGTTTTACACTCACACCTTGGGGCAACACACTTAAACCAGGCAATAATCCAAACTTCGGTGGAGATTTTACACCCGACGGACGCTTTCTTGTTGTTGTCAATGCCAATACGGTCTCGAACAATCTTCTCATAGGTTACCTTTTTAACCGCGCCGATTCGCTTTCGGTTATTCGTGTAGGTGAGGGTAACAATCCAGAACACGAAGTCATCGAGGAAATTCGTGGTGGCTCAGATGACGAAGCCTTTGCCATCAGTCCTGACGGGCGTTATATCGTTACGGTGAATCAATATGGCACCTATGTTTCACGCTGGACACCAGGACATAACAACACACCTGAGCTTCGACTGTTTGAACTAACCGAAGAAGGTAATATTTCACTGCTCGAGACCTATGACTTTGTGGGTTATCTATCACAAGGTGTAACGTTTGATACGGACGGCGATACACTTGCCGTGAGCGTTTCACAACGCAGTATTGACCAGAGTCAACCAGGTGGCGTTTACTTTTACGCACTAGAAACAGATGATCATGGCAAAGCCAAATTAGAGCAACTACCTGAACAACTTACCGTCATGCGCGGTGTTCACGAACTCGAGGTGAGATAATGAAAACCTTTGTTACAGGCAGTACCGGATTTTTAGGCATTAATTTAGCACGAGCACTTTTGTACCAAGGTCACGAAGTTCGGGCCCTAGCGCGTTCAAAACCTAAAGCGGAGAAATTTTTACCCAACCATGCCAATCTCGAGATCATTGAAGGTGACATGGAAAACGTTGAAGCCTTTGCATCATTACTGCAAGGTGTCGAGGTTCTCTTTCACACTGCCGCTTATTTTCGTGAATCGTTTGGTTCAGGTGGCAATCACTGGGAGAAACTCGAGCACATTAACATCAAGCAAACTCTTAAACTCTTTGAGTTGGCAGAAACACAAGGTGTTCAGAAAGTCGTCCATGTCTCGAGCACGACAGGTATTGCCGAGGGAAGAGATAGGGTTTATACAGAAGCAGACCTTGCCAGTCCTGAACATGCTGAAACACTTTATGCTAGAAGCAAAATTCTCGGTGACAGAGCAATTGCTGAGTTCCTTAAAACACATCACATCGCGGTTGTAACCGTTTATCCGGCGTGGATGTTTGGTCCCAACGATGCTGCACCAACTGCGGGTGGACAATTCGTTCTCGATTATCTGCAACAAAAACTACCTGGTATGATTGATGGCACGGGTGTTGAAGTCGTGGACGTGCGCGATGTGGTCAATGTCATGCTCAAAGCGTCTGCTACGGCACCCTCAGGAAGTCGCTACATCGCCAGCAAGCAAATGGTAAGTATTCCACAATTATGCGCAGTTCTCGAAACTGCATCAGGGGTTGCCAAGCCTCCCCGAATCTTGCCTCTGAATTTAGCCATGTTCATTGGTTGGGTATCAGAGCACATCGCTCGATTCACAGGCAAATCTAGCCTTATCACAAGAAGTGGCTTGCGAGCAATTAGTAGTAAAACCCGTTATAGCACAGCCAAAGCACAGCAAGACTTAGGCGCAACCTTTAGACCGCTCGAGGACACAATGCGCGATGCAGTGAGTTGGTACAAAGGAGCAGGCTACCTAAAATAGGGTACTGAAACACGAGGTAGA
>JBOFGY010000124.1:0-3482 GCA_051649365.1 Trueperaceae bacterium | reverse complement strand
TTGCTAAACGTCACGCTGTGGATGACTTCCTGACCAAACTCGCGGCTGACCCTGAGCGCATCAAACGCCTTTGCTTTTGGGACTGGCTTCAATCTTCAATCTAGCTTATGCGTCACTTCAATAAAGAATTGGTATTAGTGGCGTTAAAGTATGACTACACTTCTGTAAGTGCGTTTATTGCAGCTTTCAAACAGGGTTCGGAATGACACCAGCGCAGTACGTGAAAAAATGGAGTATTAACAAGAGTTAGAGGATAGAGTAGGAGTTTCAAGATAAAGCACCGCTGTATATCCTAACGGTTATTGCTAGCTAATTTGATCCCAAACCCAATCAGCGCAATCCCAGCCAACCGCGTTGCAATCTTCCGCGCCGAGGGTAACGCTTTTAGCCTTGCTGCCAATACATTTCCGACTAGCACCAAGCCAAGCTGATAGAGAAAACTAACCACCGTAACATGTGCCATCATGACCACGAGCGTTACAGTAGAAGCGTCAGCGCGTAAAAATAAAGGAAAGAACGACACAAAAAACAAAATAACTTTTGGGTTGGTCAGGCTAACCGTGAATGCCTGACGAAAATATAGCCAGGGTGATTTCGATTCAGTTGTATTCTCGTCATTTGTAATCCGTGTAAACAAAAATTGCAAACCGAGCTAACACAAATACGTTACCCCAAACCATTGTAGTGCTTTGAAAATTACAGGATTAGCATTCATTACCGCAGCAAGCCCAGCAACCGCAGCTACCATAAATAGAAAGTCACCGAAGAGAGTGCCGAGCACCGCTCCAAGACCAGCTTTTATACCGTTTCGTGCAGTTGTGTTTAAGATGGTAATCGTTCCTGTACCAGGGATGAGTTGAAAGATGATAATAGCGGTTAGAAAGCTGCCGTAGTTTTGAATCTCGAGCATATGACCATGACCCCTTACAATTTCGATCATTGTACCGTAGCGATCATATATTTGGTTAGGGTCTTGGGCTAAACATCATAATGCCAATGCCTACCAGAATAACTGCACCACCTAACAAATCGTAAAAATCAGGTTTTGTCTTATCAATCTGCAACCCCACAACAGGGACAAGACTACGAAGATTCCGCCATAAGCCGCATAAACTCTTGCAAAGGGAGCCTGTTGCAAAGTCAGAACGACTCCGTAAATTACGAGCAGAACCCCGCCTATTACACCAAGCCAAAGGCTTCTGTTTTCTTTGAGCCAAAGCCACATCAAGTAGCCACCACCAATTTCGCAAAGACCAGCAAGTAAAAAATAACAGAAAGATAACACCATAAATCCCCCACCTTGGCTGCTGTGCTACCGTATAGCTATGGCGAAAAAGCACGACACGACAAAAAAACATGATAAGACAGAAAAACACAACGTAGACAAATGGACGAAGCACACCTTCAACTTGCCAGATGACCACAGCTGGAAGGCTCCCGAAGGTTACAACGTCTTTATTACTGGGCGTGGTGCGGTGCAGTTTAACGTGCCACAAGATTGGGTTGTTGAGCCTGATGATGACTCAGTGAAAATTAAAGATAAACCAAGCCCCACCGACACGATGGCTCTTGCCATGTCCTATTACAACATCGCCGAAGCGATTTGGGCGCACCCGCAATTTCCCATGACGATGATTGTCAAGATGATGTCTGAGCAAGATGGCCGCAATCCGTTTTGGAAAAGTGACGTGCATTTAGAACCACGTCAAGATCTCGAGCAAGCCTGGCTAGAAATAAAATACATAGACCCGCTTGAAAACTGTGAAGCGCAGGGGCGTTGGTGTTTGGTGCGTGGTAAGCGTGTCGTGTGTCTTAATTACAGGCGAATGCTGGCCCGAGCAGTCCCTGCGTTTTGAAGAAGTGTGGCGTGAAATGCTTCGTTCAATGATGCTCGAGCGGCATATTGCAAATCCTTTACACGGTCCAATTCGGAATTAAAGTAAAAAGCGAAACGTGAAAATTGAGATGCCAAAAGTAAAATAAACGTTTTACCTTTCATGTCTCACGTCTTACGTTTTTCAGCTATGCTACAGCCATGAAATCCCTAGCAGGTTTATCCCAACCCTTTACGCTTTTATTTGAAGATGATGCAAAAAATAGTTATTCTTTACCTGAAGCATTACGAACAATTTATGGAGGAGATTGGCGACTTCCTCAGCTTACAACCAGACCTTATGTGTACTCCAATTTTGTGCAGTCTCGAGACGGCAAGATTTCGTTTACCGTGCCAGGTCATGCGGGTGGGGGAGATGTCAGCGGCTTTAATCAACATGATGTTTGGCTCATGGGGTTGCTGCGTGCTAGGGCGGATGCCGTCGTAATGGGCGATGTAACCCTAAGGGTAGAACCCGAACATCTGTGGACGTGTGAGTATATTTATCCAACCGACCCGAGTTTGTTTTTGGAATTGCGAAAATTGGAGAACCGCCGTGATTGCCCCATACAAATATTTTTATCCCTCGAGGGCGAACTCAATACGGATGCCCATGTTTTTTGCCAAGAGTACCTGCATGTTGTCATTGCTACAACAGCAAGAGGTGCGGAACGCGCAAAAGAAATTCGCTGTGAAGCGGGGCTCGAGGTGCTGACGCTTGGTGAAGATAACGTAGATATTAAAAGGTTGTGCCAAATTCTTCATGCAGATTACAACATTCATACCTTGCTTTGTGAGGGTGGCCCGAGGGCGTATGGTTCGTTTATAGCAGCAGCGTGTATTGACGAAGAATTTTTAACGCTCGC
The DNA here is from genome assembly GCA_051649365.1 of Trueperaceae bacterium. Classification (GTDB taxonomy): domain Bacteria; phylum Deinococcota; class Deinococci; order Deinococcales; family Trueperaceae; genus CAVTAE01. The sequence continues at coordinate 743 of JBOFGY010000124.1, read as the reverse complement.
ACCAACTGTAGTTGGGCATGATGCGATGCAGGGGTTTCGCCCGAGTTTAGTCGAAGGTGTAGCGTTTACGCCACAGCATTATCCCAAATCGAAACCCGTGAGTTTGCGCCGCGCAGGAGATTATTTATTTTTGCGCTCCAGGTACGAGTATCCAAAATAAAAACGTGTTGTCCACCGTCCCAAGCGAGATTAACAAAACCTGCAAGTTTTGTCGCATCATACAGATAGACTTTTATCATTTAGGCTTTAATAAGCGGAGCAAGTTGATAGGACGTACTGAGAAAGAACGGATAGAACGCAAGACAGGAGTAAGTGTTGCAAAAAGCCATTGAGGGCATTACGGAACACACTCAGAGCTTGTGCACCTAAACGAGAGCGGGAAGCATCTTCGTGGAAAACAGTATCGCGGGTATGGTGTGAGGAATTTTCAATGGCCCAACGGGAACGGTCAAGGCTAAGTAAGTCAGGGGCAGGTAAGGTTAAGTTCGTTAAAGCAAAGGCGATGCCTGTTTTCGTTTCACGGCTGCGTTTATTGAAGACCTCACGCTTAATACGAACAAAACGTTTGAGGTCTGGGAAGTCACTGGTGTCTTCTGGCGCCTTCCAGACTTCGAGCGTATGCGTCCAGACCTTGCCACTTTTCACTTCACAAAAGGTCGTACTTTCTAACGGTGCATACTAGACCTCTTGCACAAATAGGGTTTTCTTCAAAAAAGTCCTTTGTAGTTCGATGCTCAGAGGTA
>JBOFGY010000123.1:0-3663 GCA_051649365.1 Trueperaceae bacterium | reverse complement strand
CAATAGGGAAAAAAGCAATACAAGCAAAAACGCGCTGAAAAATTCTTTCACTCTGAAGTAGCCCTAATAGCATCATACCGCTTTTGGACAAAACGAGTAAGCCAAAGAGAAGAATGTTGACAACAAAATAAAGTTTAGTGCTTGGGTTAAGCAGTTTCCATAAAATAACAGGTAAAAGAAAAGGCGTTACAAATAAACCAACAGCAAAAGGATTTGCACCGTGCCTCGGGTCGGGCATAGGAAAAAGCCCAGCCCACACGTTTCCTAATGCCCCTGATAAAAGCACAGCAAAGGTAAGCCAGGTGAGCAGCCAATGCACCTTTAATTTTTGTAAAGCGCGAAGAAAGCCAAAACTGGCGATGATGAACACGCAGCCTGTAACGATTGCGCTGATGTTAGACAGTGCCGGAAAAGTTGATAGGTCAAAACCGAGAAGACTTGCCACATGATCTACAAAGCTGTAGTTGGGGAAAAAGGGAGCGGCGAGAAGTTGAATGCCAAAGTATAAGAATGGAACTGCTATACCCAGATAGAGCATTCTTTTTATAAAGCTATCTCGTTGCTGTAAGGTGATCATCACGCCCCCAGTAATATCTTGATAGAGCGCATCTTAGCCCGCTATAACCCCTTGTTGTCCTCCTGCAAAAGTGGGATCGCTCCTATGGTTTCAAACCCCCCAACACCTTTCCTATTTGCTCTTCTAAAGCTGACTGCGAAGTTTTCATGGCTTGTTCGGACTTGCCAAGTTGCTCGAGTGAATCCTCGAGTTTCCCCAATTCTGTGACCAGCCTCGAGCGCAAACGCCCCTCTTCGCCTTTGTCAGAAAGTGGAGTTAAGTTACCCTGAATTTGCGTTTGGCGGGTGTAGATTTGCTTGCGTGTTTCCTCGAGTTTGCGTGTTTCGTCCTCGAGGTTTCGTTTGCTGTCGTACAGTTCCAAGATGCCTTTAAGTTTGTTAAAGGTTTCATCATCAAGGTATTGATGGCGCAAATAGTGCTCGAGGGTTTTCATTTGCAAGCGGCTGATTTCTTCGCGCCTGCTTTGCTCAGCGCGCTCTGACACTTCAAAGGTTGTTTGGCTTTGTGCGTTGCTCTGCACACGCCAGCGTCCGAATTCTTGGGTGGCTTCAACAGGGTCTTCGCCTTCAAAAAATTCATAGCTAGCACGGCGATTGTGCTCGAGCGTAATCTCACTCGTTTTCGCAGTGTTGTTTTGAATTTCGTAGGTCGTGCGCTGGATGTGGTAGTCCTGAATGAGCAGATAGCCTGGATGCAAACTGAGTTTGGCGGTGCGTGTTTCACTCTTCACCTGAGCGCGAATCTGGATGCCAAGCTCTACCGCAAACGCCACAATAATTTCGGCACCTGCCGGACTAAAGTCCAGTACGGCTTCACCTGCATAGTCACTGTTTTCTAAAACAGTTACGGGGCCGCGCTCGAGTGACAACCCTGTCTCGTTCTTAAAACGCAAGCTGGCGACAGGATGTTTTGCGTGTTTGCGTTCGTTGAATAACAACTCGCGTCGTCCTTTCATGCGCTTGCTTACAATGGGAACCATCGCAGACTGACCACGCCCCACACTTACCAGATGTTCGATGTTGTAGGCGAAGAGTGCGCCGCGCTCTGTGCCACTAGCAACGCTTTCTGTAGAACGCTCCGTTTCTTTTGCTAATTCTTTGGCACGCATACGCTTGGGTGCTGAGGCTATGGTGATGCCACGCTCTTTTTCCTGTTCCATCCAGTCCATGCCACCTGCGGGAGCCGCAGCAGCAAACATCACAGGTGAGTCAACTGTGCGCTCTTCATCTTCCACGAGTGGACGCTCCGGCGTGTTGGGATGATGCAGCGCGTAGCGAAATGACACGGGCATTCCCGCGACGAGTGAAAGCTGCACGTTGTCCAGGTCTTCACCGAGCGTGTTGTCAAACAAGCCCCAGCCTTGCAGTAAAATCTCACCCGCGTCTGGTGATTCTAAATCTATTGCCAACAGCCGATAACTCACGCGCCAAGCGGGTGCAGGGGCGATGTAACTTATGCTCAAATCGTGTTTGCCTTCACTTGCTTTTAGGGCACTCAGCCTTAAAAGTGCGGTGCTGCGTTCTTCGTCTTTGGCCATGCGGCGCAGGAAGAACTCGAGATCACCGCTTGCACCATCTAGTAATTCGATGCTTTCAATCTGGTTTACCCTAAGCATCTGTACCGTTTTTCGTTCAGGCAAATACACACTCACCTTGCCGCGCTTCAAATGGTCACTTTCCTCTAACTCACTGCCGACGAGTTGCCCCTCGAGCGTGCTACTTCCTGCCGACACGCGCACCATGCGCCCGCGAAAAGCGGTGAGTAAATCTGTGAGGCTTTGTTCACCCGAAAGCTCGAGCGGTTGCTGGCTCACGTTCGGATTGCGGTCTGCGGGTGTCTCGAACTCGAGCCCCAAGACCTGCCCGTTTTGGCTTATCACGACAAGACTTTTTAAGATGTCGTCCATTGCGTTGCGGGGAAACTCGAGCTTTAAGATTTGTTCTGTTACTTCGCCTTTGCGCTCGAAAAAGCCCAGGCCATGTTTGTAAAAGGTTATACGTTTGATGGGTAGTGTCATGAGATGAATGTAACAGATGAATGTTAGAATAAAAAGAAGAGAATCAATTTTGCCAGATGCTGAGTGTTACGTCAAAGGAGTTTGTATGTCAGAAGTTGTTACACCCAAACACGTTGTTGCTTCGTTAAGTGAATTTTGGTCACCGAGGGTGATTGCTGAAGTAGATGATGTGTATGTCAAAGTTGCTAAGGTGAAAGGCGTGTTGACCTGGCACAGTCACGAAAACGAGGACGAACTTTTTTTAATTTTGAAGGGGCAGCTTAAAATAGAAATGGAAGACCGCACGGTTACCTTGAATGAAGGTGACAGTTTTGTCGTTCCCAAAGGTGTCGGCCATAATCCAATTGCTGAAGACGAATGCCATATCATGCTGATTGAACGCAAATCTACTTTACATACAGGTGATGTCGTGACTGAAAAAACGCGCTCACTTGGTGAGCAGTTGCGACCTGTCTAGCCTTTTTGTTGTGCTAGCAATTCTTGCAACTGAAACTCGTGCCGAATGGGGTGCATGACAGCGTGCTCTAGCATTGCGTCAATACAGTATGTGACCCCCCAATTTGATTTGAATTCGGCGTGGTCGATGGTTTCACCTGAGACATTCACAAGCGGCAAACGCCAGCGTTCTAAAACGTGCTCTAAATACGTGTCTGCCTCCGCTTCAATCGTTTCAGCATTGGGTGCGGGTCTTATTTCTGGGTCGGGTAGACCCAAACTCTTGCACATCCAGACCATGTAACCTCGAGCCGCTCCTAAAATGTGGTTTAACAACGTTTCTAAAGACTGATAATCTTCCTCGTTTGTCTCAGGAAGTTTGATGTTGGCTGCTTTCGCCTGCTTCCACACTTCTAAACACTGACGCAAATGTTTGTCGTGAAGCAAGACGCAAGCTCTCGCACCACGATAGTTATAGTTGCTAAGTTCTTCCATGATTTACCTTTCGTAAAACGCAGGTGGTTCAATACCAAGCAGCCGCAAGTAAACATACCCTTGAGCACGGTGGTGAATTTCGTTATCCAGCATATAAAGCAAGCGGTCAAGATTTGGTTTGGTCGCGTTGCCAGCGTCG
>JBOFGY010000122.1:0-3300 GCA_051649365.1 Trueperaceae bacterium | reverse complement strand
TTAGCGAAAGCCAAGCAGGAAGCAGGCATGATCGAGTCGTTGGCAAAAGCCAACCTAGAGAAAGCCGTCAAGATGGTGTTGGAGCGTGTCTTACCATGAGCAAGATAGGTCGTGACGTATGAGTATTGCCACGATGAGTCAGCTCACGGTGGTAGGTCGCAAGCGCATTGCCCAAGACTTGCTCTCGAGCCTGCAAAGCCTGGGCGTGGTGCAGATTGACCCGCTCGAGTCCTCTAACGAAGCACTCAGTAAATTTGCCTTAAAAGATGCTGAGCGTTCCCAAAAGGAAGGCTGGGATGCGGCTGTGTCGAAATCAGCAGGTCTGATTGACGCACTGGCTGTAGCTGACGCTTCGCCAGCGAACCGCGCCGACATTCCCAACAACCCCACTGAGGTCAACGCACAGCTCGCCGCGATTGCCTCGCAGGTGGACAAACTGGTTGCGGAGCGTGCAGATTACCGTGACGAGTTGGAAGTTATTAAGACGTACCTGCCAACCTTCCGTGATTTAACACCAGGTTCAGGCCAGCTTGATACGAGCCGCTATCTGCAAACGCTGTCGTTTATCGCGCCTGCCGAGAGCGTTGCGGCGGTGGAAAAAACCTTCCGTGAGCTGTTAGAAGACCGTGTGGATATTGCACTTCGTCCTCGAGGCAAAGATTTTTTGGTCACAGCAGTCGCGCTTAAAAAAGATAAAGACCTGCTCCGCACGGCGGTAAGTCGTTCGGGGTTTTCTGAGCTTGCGCTGCCAGACCGCTACAAAGATTTGGGCGTTGCCAAAGCTGTTCACACGATGGAGGAGCGTTCGCAGTCCTTGCCCAAGCGTTTGCAGGGCATTGATGAAGAACTCGCCAAACTCGCTACGCAGCACGGTGGCAAGCTCCAGGCGATTCATCAGGTCGCGCTGAATAACCAGGCTAGATACGAAAAAATGATGGACATGGCCGAGTCCAAGTATGGTTTTGCCCTGCAAGGCTGGGTGCCAAGCGTTGACCAGAGCAAAGTCGTGGACAGTTTGAAAAAGCAGTTTGGTGAAGATGTCGTCGTGGAGAGCCGCGAGGCGGACGAACACCACGACGAGGCTGTGCCCGTGAAGCTCGAGAACCCTGGTTGGGTCAAACCCTTCGAGGGCCTGCTCTCACTCTTTGCGCCACCCAAATACGGCAACTTCGACCCCGCCTGGACAATAGCGATTTTCTTCCCGTTGTTCTTTGGCATTGTCGTGGGTGATATTGGGTTTGGCGTTATCTTTTTGGCGATTGGTTTGTGGTTGCGCCGCAGAGGTAAAAACGGCAAATCACTTAGCCTGGGGCCACTGGGCATCACGCTACAACCAGGTGCTTTGCCTAGTATTGGCACCGTGATTAACTGGTGTGCCATCTGGACGATTATCTGGGGTGGGCTTTACGGTGAGTTGTTTGGTCACTTCCCTGAATACTGGCCCAAGAACAACCCCATCTTTTATATCCCCGGACATGGTGGTCATGGCGAAGAACACGCTGAAGAAGGTCATTCGGAAACGGCGGCAGCTTCTGACCATAGTGAAACAGACACTACACACAGCGACACAGATACTACGCACAGTGACACAACCGCAAGTGAAGCAGATAGCCATAGCACTGATGCAACACAGAGCACAGATACAACACACAGCGCAGATGCAGACCACAGCGAAACAGCCGCAGCAGACAGCCACAGCACAGAAGCAAAAGGCAAAGGCATTTTCCCCATTCTTATTCCAAGGGTTTATAACACGAACATTGTGTTGCTTATGGCTTTAGGATTTGGTGTTTTCCAGGTGCTTTTTGGTTGGGCGATTCGTACCTTTTACGGACTCAAGCACCATGACCGCAAACACACCTGGGAAGGTATCGGGATGTTTGCAGGACTCACGGCTATTGTTTTGTTTGCCTGGGGCTTTATGACAGACAACATCACAACACCACTGACTGCTATTGTTATCGCGGGCTTTGTCATTTTCTTGCTGGGTGTTGTCATTTCGGGCTTACCGCTCATGCTCGTCGAGTTGATTTCTAACTCGGGTGCAATTCTCAGTTATTTACGTCTTTTTGCTGTCGGTCTTTCGGCAGCTCTCGTGGCGAACCTGGCGACGGACTTAGGTTTTGCTGTTAGTGGTACTCTGCCTGTCATTGGGCCCATCCTGGGCATCATTGTTGGTTTAGGGGTCAATATACTGGCCGTCACACTCACCATCATTGGTCACACTTTGCAACCTTTGCGTTTGCAATATGTGGAGTTTTTTACGAAGTTCGGCTTTTACGAGGAGAATGGTCGCCCGTATCAGCCCTTCAAACTCTTTGGAGGAAAGTAATGAAAAAGGTTTTTAGTGTTCTAGGTTTTGTGGCTCTTTTCGCTCTCGTTGCTACAGGTTTTGCTCAGGAAGGCCGCTCTGTTGGTGACGGCATGGTTGCGCTTGGTGCTGGTCTGGCTATTGGTCTTGGTGCTATCGCTGTAGCTATCGCCCAGGCAGCCATTGGTAGCGCAGGTGCAGGTACACTTGCCGAGCGTCCACAGGCTTTCGGTCAAATCCTGATTTATCTCGTTATTCCCGAAACGCTTATCATCTTCGCGTTCGTTATCGCGTTCTTCTTGAACAACAAGATCGTTTAAGTGAGGTTGGGATGGCAAATTTAGCAGCTCTTCTTGAAAAAGAAGCCAGCGCGGAAATCGAAGCCATGCTCTCCGAGGCGCGTAGTCGTGCCTCGGAGATTGTCTCAGGTGCCAAAACTGAAGCCGACGAGATACTCAAGCAACGTGACTACGCAGCCAAGTCTCAGAGTGAAGCGGCGTTGGTACGTGCCAAGAGTGCCGCGCAGCTCGAGGCTTCCAGTTTGCGTCTTCGCGCTCAGCAGACAGCCATCGAGAGTGTCTTTGAAGGCGTGAAGGCTAAACTTTCTGGCGTGACTAGCAGCGAGGCGCAGTATGCACCCGTGCTCGAGAAACTCATGAAAGAAGCTCTAGCAGGCATGGGCGGCGCAGCGAATGTGGCCTCGGTTGTCGTCAACACAAAAGACAAAGCACTGGCGGAAAAAATCGCAGCAGGCTTAGGCTTAACAGGCAAAGTTTCTACAAGTGACAGCGTTCAAGGTGGTGTGCGTTTACAGGGTAACAACAGCATCAGCGTAGAAAACACGTTGCATGGCAGACTGAACGCCCTGCGTGAAGAACTCGCCTCTGAAGTCTCCAAGATTCTCTTGCCACAGGGTTAGTGGGTATATTTATGTCCTCTGATTTTGGGTATATCAACGCACGGGTCAAAGGGCTTAGCTCTAAACTGCT
>JBOFGY010000121.1:0-25908 GCA_051649365.1 Trueperaceae bacterium | reverse complement strand
CGGTGCCATTGAGGGCTGCTTCATCCTTAATGATCGAGGGCTCACCTTGAGCATCGAGTCCTGTTTCTGTTGAAGGGGTGGCGATTGCCTCATCCACCGTCAACGTGGTATCCCCAACTGTTGGAGTCGTCTCCTCCCCACTCGTGCTGGCGCAGGCTGCTATGAATAAGACCAGCAGGCTATAAATGGATGAACGTAACAGTAATTTTTTCATTTTTCCTCCCATGTATAAAAATATCATTTGACAAATCCGCGTAGCCACTCGAATTTCCTTAACAAAAATGTTCTCACCTTAGATATACTAGCCTCCTCCCCATAGATCTTGAAAACAGTCTCAACAGTAACCATTCGCACCATAGCATTTAGTGTGTAGACCGGTTTCTAGTAAGGTAAACAAAATAGCCTTATATCAATAATAAAAAATCCTTTGATCAATGAAATCAATAAAAAATGTGTAAATTCTCACTGTTGGAATTTAGTATACACTCGTTCACATGGGAGTTTAATGATAATTTAGAGACTTTACCCTATGCCTTTAGACTAGCGATTTTCTCTGGCAGCTTACAAAAAGTCTGCACTAACCATGAAAAACAGTACGAAAGTACTTTTTGAGACGGCAAATATCAACCTGTAAGATTTTCCCTTGCTGAATACAAAGTAGACTATTTGACAAAAAAAATATTCGCCCTGTAGAAGCTACCTATTTAATTTGCACACTAAGCCCAAACTCGTTTCCCTTTTCTAAAGCCCGGCCCCACGCTTTACCGCCCCACCGTTCGGCAATGCTGCGCACGATATAAAGCCCCAAACCTGTACCTTTGGCCTTTACTGAGGCACCGCGCGCATGGGGTTCAAAGAGTTTTTCAAAGGCATCATCAGCAAGAGGTTCACCTTCATCCTGTACGATGATGTGGGCATGGTTTTTCTCGCCGAGGTAGGCCTCGAGCCGCACGGTTTTATCACTCGGGCCGTGAACGGCAGCATTCTCGAGCAAATTAACAAGAACTTGCAAGAGCTTATCTTCATCGGCCCACACTGTGATGTGTGGCAGTTCGATCTGTAAACGAAGGTGCCGTTCGGCAAACTTGCTTTGCACCAAAGACTCGGCGCGACTTACCACATCACTCAAAACAATACGGCGGTACTGCGGCGGACGTACGTCTACGGTTAAATCCTCGAGCAAGCGCACGAGCCTCTCCCCTTCGGTTTGCGCTCGCTGTAAAAATTTATCGCGCAGCACTTCGGGCATGTCATTTTGTAGGGCCTCGAGCGTGGCGCGTATGGTTGTTACGGGCGTGCGCAACTCGTGTGATAACACCGCCAAAAGCTCCCGCGCTGTTTCTTGCGATTTTTTAAGCACGGAAATATCGCGCAGCGATAACCCACCTGAAATAGGTGTTGCTAACAAGACACGTTCAGCACGTTTAACTTCGGCAGCACGTTGTTCAACAAAGGCTTGCTCAAGCCGGTGGTCACGCAACACCACAATTAGCGGCAAACCCACCACATCTTGCTCGACACCTAAAAGCGTCGTTGCGGCTTTATTGATGGCGACTACACGCCCACGCTCAATAAGTAACACACCTTCACTAAGGTCGTGGAAATACTGAGGAAGTGTTGGCACAGTTAGTATCATACTCAGCAGGTAAAAAGTAAGAGGTGAAAAGTGAAAGCGGAGAGCTAAGGCATAAGGCTAACACCCGAACCTGACTGAAGTGCTGACATGCTGAATTGCTAAAACCCCTACTGATACTCTGGGTCTACAAGGCGGTAGCCCCGTCCACGTACCGTTTCAACCCAATCTTGACCAATTAAAGAACGGAGTTGGGCGATATGTTGGTCTACGGTCCGGTCTGTTCCTACAAAATCTTCCCCCCAAACTTTGTCGAGGAGTTCATTACGAGAAAAAACACGGCCAGGATGCGCAGCTAGAAAAGTGAGCAACTCAAATTCGCGCCGTGTGAGTTGTAAACGTTGTTGTTTGAGCGTCGCTGTACCCTGTTCACTATTTACGGCGAGTTCGCCGATAACATACTGCTGGGTTGGTTGCGGGCGCCGTAGTAACGCACGCAACCGCGCCACCAACTCTGCTGCCGAAAAAGGTTTGGAGAGATAATCATCTGCGCCAGCGTTGAGCCCTGTAACTTTATCCATTTCACTGGCTCTCGCAGTCAGCATCAGGACGGGCAAGCTAGCAGCTTCGGTTTGTGTGCGAAGACGCTTGAGCCAATCCACACCCGAGCCGTCTGGTAACATCCAATCGAGCACGATGATAGCCACACCTCTATACCGCTCCCAAGCCTCGAGCAAACTCCCTGCCTCAATAACCTTAAACCCTGCTTGCGATAAATGAAAACCCAGCAATTCACGTAAGGCTTCGTCATCTTCCACGACTAACACTTGGTTACTCATCTTCTCAAGAGTTTAACGTGACGAATGTCAGAGAGTTGTCAAGAGCAAAATGCGTTAGGATAGGAACTCGAGGTTACTCCTTAACTTTATTGCTGAAGCAGAGAGGTAAGGTAAAGACCAAAATTTTTTAGATTTTTAGCCTTCCTGCCTCAGCTTTATAGGTTTAACCATGCCCAATCTGCAATCCCTAAGCATCATCGTGACACACTACCGCACCCCTGACATTCTTTGGGAATGTTTGAGGCGGCTCGAGCTTTTTGCACAAGGTGCTGCTACCGTACTTGTTATAGATGCTGATTCTCAAGATGGAACCCTCAAGGAACTGCAAAAACGTTTCCCAAACGCACACGGCATTCACGCGCACAATCACAGCTATGCAAACCTTGTAAACACTGGGCTTAAAGCTACGAACACACCTTATATATTGCAAATGAACGCAGATGTTTTCCTAGAAGAAGACACGCTTTATGCCCTACTCGAGCGTGTGCAACATCTCAAGGTTGGTATGGTTGGGCCACGTTGCAAAGATAAAAACGGCACTTGGCAATTTCAAGGGTTACCCTATCAACCTTATTACTGGTATTTAGCCTTGAGCAAGGCAACGTATGTAAGCGTCTCTTGGGTACATGGCTGCTGCCAAATGCTAAGGCGCGATGTGCTAGAGCGCGTGGGTGGTATGAATAGCAGCTACCGTTTTTACAACGAAGACATTGAGTGGTCGTGGCGTATGCGCCGTGCAGGGTACCATTGTGAAATGGTCTCGAGCATTGTCACACACTTAGGGGGCAGCTCTACCCCGAAAAATCCGCAATTCTTAGTTGAAGGCTATCGAGGCGGTATGGTGTTGTCCCAACAGTATCAGTCTGCATGGTATCAGCATTCGCACCGCGTCGTCGTGCTGGCAGAAGCAATGTATCAACGCCGTTTTGCTAAAGACACTGTTCGGCGTGAAGCGTATGGGGCAATAGAAAAAATGTTTCGTGAAGGCAAGTTTGACGAAAGCCACTTTGGTAAAACCTTGCTCGAGTTTTAGGTATTAAACCCTTCAACCTTTGTACTAGGGTTGCAAACACTACAACGCAGTACAAAGGTTGAATCGTTACAGGTTTAATGCGCTGACTAATTACTCGAGGCAATTTGTTGTTGCAAGGTATCGTAAGCAATTTTGAGCGCATTATCATTTTCTAAATTGACGAGTGCGTCTCCTTGAATGTCGCTACGCTCACGTCTGGGAATTGCGCCACTAAACGTGAATTCACCATCTTCGTTCGCCGTGCCTTTTGCCACAACCTGACCATCAATCACAATCTCGACTTCTTTGCCTTGGGCAACTCCAAAACCTTCGCCCGACACGACTTTGGGTGTAGCAGTATCTTCAGCATAAACGTCAGGCGTAATGCCTTCTTCCTGAATGCTGTTACGTTTGGGTGTAAGCCACTCAAAAGCGACGAGCAAGAGTTGTCCGCCATCTGAGAGTGGAATTACATTTTGCGCGACACCTTTACCATAGGTTTTTTCACCAACGACTTTAGCACGGCCATTTTCTTGCAAGGCACCTGCTACAATCTCTGAAGCCGATGCTGAATTGTGATTGACGAGAACGACCATAGGCAAATCCACAACTTCAGGGTCAGCCGAAGCGATGCGCTGAGTTACCCCGCGCGCGCGGGTAAAGACGATATCGCCTTGATCGAGGAACGTATCCGCAACGAGTACGCCTTGCTGCAACAAGCCACCGCCGTTATCGCGCATATCGAGAACGAGCGAGGTCGCACCCTGGGCTTTTAGTTCTTCAATTTCAGCAAGGAGTTGGTCATAGAGTTTTTCATTTGCAAAGCTCACGAGATGCAAGTAGCCTACATTGTTCGGGAGCATCGCCGACTCGACATCGAGAATGACAATGGTGTCACGAACGATGCTAAAGTCAACGGCTTCTTGGGTTTCGCCACTCGAGCGCAACATCTTGATGCTCACTGTCGTACCCTTAGGGCCACGCACTAAACTTACAACCTCACTGGTAGTGAATGTACTCACGTCTGTGCCATCAACTTCTTGAAATACGTCGCCTGCTTTAACACCTGCTTTCGCGGCAGGGCCATCACGGTAAACATTTACGACACGCACGCCTTCACCTGTTTCACGGTTGATGGCCTCAAGCGTCGCACCAATACCTTCAAACGAACCTGACATGTGCTCGCGCGATTGCTTTGTACTTACAGGGTCTTCGTAGCGAGTAAAAGGGTCTTCGAGTGCTGTCAACATGCCGTTAATAGCACCTTGAATAATTTTTTCGTCTTCCACTTCTTCATTCAAGTAACCCGACTTCACCGAGCCATACGCTTGCATAAAGGCTTGACCCGCCGGACTCGCCAAAAACTCATCGGTGAAATCTCTAGAAAGCTGACCATACACAAGGGCAGCCGAAAGCGCAATCACGCCTAGCGCACCCAATAACCATTTTCGCTTCATTGAAGCCTCCTAAAGGAGGTATCATCTCGTTCCAGCACATACATTCTAAACGTACAAAATGTTTGGCCGGTTAAACTCGTCAAGCGTTGATGATGCCTCGTCAATTGAAAGTCAGTATAAGCCGAGCTCTCTTTGAGAAAGGTAAGGTTTTCCACCTCCACGAGCAATCCTGAAGCGAGATATAAGCATTGCTCAAGCAAAAACCTAATTTTCTCACGTGAACCTCAGATCAGGGAGCAGAAGTTCCTGGCTCACCTTACAAACCGATGAACTAGTTTCTTTCACTTTGTACGTTTCACTGGTTCCTCGGGTCTCGAGCCCTGAAATAAACTTGCTGCGATGAGCACAATCGCCCCAACCACCACACAACTATCGGCAATATTAAATACCGCAAAATTAAACTGCGGAATACTGAAGTGAATAAAATCCACCACATACCCCAAACGCAAACGATCAATCATATTGCCAATAGCACCCGCGAGAATACTGGCTAGAGCGTAACGCTGAATTAAAGGAACACTCGTCCACCGTGCTGTCAAATAGGTTAACAAAACTATAGATACAAGCGCAGAAAGTGTACCGAGTGCAAACGGATTGCCCCGAAACAAACTAAACGCAGCACCTGTATTTTGCTCGTAGGTAAAATAAAAACCTAAGCCAATATACTGCCCTGGGCCACGGAGTGTATAGGTCGCAACGACCCATTCTTTAACAACTTGATCAAACACGATAAGTAGAGCTGCCATGATTAAGTGCATAGGGGTTTAAGTGTATCGTAAAAGGCAGAAGTTAGGAGTTAGGGGCTAGGAATTAGAGCTTTTGAACTTCTCCAACTCCTAACTCCTATCTCCCAATTCCTAAGTATTTGCATACAACTTATTCTTCGGCGATGCGCTCACATTGGTGCGTTTGTAATCTGCAATGGGATTGAGGATATTGCGGCATTGTGGGTTGACACAGCCAGGGCAGCGCAAACCGTATTGACGAGTGCAAGACTCGCCGCTCTGTAAATGCTCGAGGACAACCTGAGCGAGTGCGTCCTGGAAAAGAGGTTCGCCATTCAGAGACGGCGCACGTTTGAAATTCGTAATCCCGACTTCGTGCGCGAGTTCGCCGTACTCGAGGTCAATTTCACTTAGGGTCTCAATGTGGTCGCTGGTAAAAGCAATCCCCACGACCAAAACATTTTTACGTTTTTTCTCACCAAGGTTTTTAATGACTTCTTCAGTAGATGGCCCTTGCCAAGGCACAGGCCCCACATCCGATTGATAGCAAAGCATGTACTCGTGCGAAAAACCTAAAGATTTCATCACTTCGTGGACACTAGCCCCGATTTCTTGTGGGTAGGCATCTCCTCTATTAATGACATCCAGTGGCAACGAGTGAGCACTAAACATAATTAACACATCATCGCGGTCTTTTGCATCAAATTGCACCAAGCCATCACGAACTGTTTTCGTCATCGCTTCAATAAAGGTTGGATGCGTTCCCCAACGGTCAATGATGCTCCACTCAAAAGTGTCCTGCAAACCTACACGCTTGGCCGCACGCCAAAGTTCGTTCATCGAAGACCCTGTGGTGCTACATGAAAACTGTGGATACTGCGTAAAAGCAACCGCGCGTTTTACGCCATCGGCTTTCATCTGTTTTAAGGCATCTTCGCTGAAGGGGTTGATATAGCGAAAAGCCACATAAAACTTGTGGGGTGCTGTCTCAGGCGAAAGGTCATCGAGGCGTTGGATCATGCCTTGTCCTTGTTCTTCTGTCCACTTGAGAATGGGTGAGCCACCACCAATATTAGCGTAGAGTTTTTGGACTTTCGGCGTGCGGCGTTTGGCAAGCCAAGGGCCGAGAAAATTCTGTACGGGAAGTTGAATAATCTCACGGTCTTCAAAAAGTTTGAGGAGAAAGGGCCCGACATCCTCGAGTGTTTTGGGGCCACCAAGGTTCATCATGACAATGCCAGTAGGTGCTCTCATAGCATTAGTTTAGAAAGTTTACGGTCTACGAAGTGTCACCGAAGTGTAAATTCAGGATCCACAAGCATAACGTATTACTCAGAGCCCTCTCGTACAATAACGAGATGAAATTTCCTTTCTTACTTTTCGCTCTTTACTTTTCACTCTTCACTTCTTACGCTTCTGCCCAAACTCTCTGCCAAAGCTGGAGCGAAACCAGAGCCGGTAATCTCGATACAACTTTTCTTAGTGAAGCAAGCGGCATGGCGGCCTCAGGTCTTGTAACAGACCGCCTTTATCACACGAATGACACGTGGTTTCCTTCGCCTGTGCTGTACCTCACCGATACCGCAGGTCAAAATTTACAAGCTGTAGCCCTCGAGGGTTTCGAGCATAATCCTCGCCTCGACGACATTGAAGACATGGATGTTGGACGCTGTGGTGATAGGTCGTGCTTGTTTATTGGCGATATTGGCGATAATCGTAGCAACCGCAGGGATATAAGAATTTTTGTCGTTGAAGAGTTTGACGTTGTACCCTCGAGCCTTACACCCCAGCAAATCTTAAACGTGCAATATCCTGACGGGCCCCACGATGCAGAATCCTTAGCCGTACATCCCAACGGCGATATTTATATGTTGACCAAAGAGATTGCCTCGGTGCTAGGAACTGGGGCCTCACGGCTTTACAAACTTCCTTATGAGGTTTGGACAACCGCAGGTGAGGAGGTGGTAACACTCGAGTTTGTTGGCAAGATTGATTTGTTTGCGTTAAGCGGCACAACGGTCAATCTTTTTAATCACATCGCTACAAGCATGGACATTTCAGACGACGGTGGGCGTTTGCTCATTCTTACCTACGGTGAAGTCTTTGAAATTGCAGTGGATGTAAGTCAGCTTAGTGGTGAGACTATTGCCACTGAAACACCCAACGAACAAATTGAAGTTGTGACCTTGTTGCAACAAGAGAGTATTTCGTACTCAAAGGGTGGCAAAAGTTTCTTCTACACCGCCGAAGCGAGAAGTGGCGGCGCACCGTTGATGGTAGAAATCTGCAATGAGTGAAGGGTGTAGGAAATAGGATTTGGGATGGTGGAGAAAATCCCAGTTCCCAATTCCCAAATTCCAACTGCGCTCTCTGGTATAGTCACCCTATGTCCAGAAACACCATCCCTGAAGCAGAAGCAATGTTAGATAGAGAATTTCGAGTGCTCGACCACGGCTTTGTAAGACTCGTAGATTACATGGGCGGCGACGCACGCATCGTGCAGTCTGCTCGAGTCTCTTACGGCGAAGGCACGAAAACCTTGCGTGAAGATAAAACGCTCATTGACTATCTCTTACGCAACAAACACACTAGTCCTTTTGAACAAGTGATTTTAACCTTTCATGTGAAAATGCCTATTTTTGTAGCGCGGCAGTGGATTCGCCACCGCACCGCGAGGCTCAACGAAATTTCAGGGCGTTATAGCGTCATGAAAGACGAGTTCTATACACCGCAGCCTGAAGAAGTTCGCTTGCAATCGAAACGCAATAAACAAGGCGGTAGCACTCAAGACGTACCCGATAATTTGCGTAACAAAATCATCCAACTGTTACACCAAGAACAGCAGCAGCTTTATGGTGATTATGAAACAATGCTCGAGGACGGCATTGCTCGAGAACTCGCCCGCATCAATCTGCCACTTAGTCTTTACACAGAGATGTACTGGCAAATAGATCTCAATAACCTTTTTCATTTTTTGCGGCTACGCATGGACTGGCACGCGCAATATGAAATTCGTGTTTACGGCGACACAATGGCGCACATTACCAGAGCCGTTGCACCCTTGGCTTACGAGGCTTTTGAAGAACATATCTTACACGGACGCAGTTTTTCACGCACTGAGTTGGAATTACTTCGAGGTGCACTCGATGTCAACACACTCACCGACCTCATCGCCAAAAGCGAGCTGCGCGATACGCGTCAGAAAGAGTTTGCAGACAAGCTCGGTATTGCTCTACCAAAGAAAGAACTCACTGTATAGGGTGCGAGGGTAC
The DNA here is from genome assembly GCA_051649365.1 of Trueperaceae bacterium. GTDB lineage: Bacteria > Deinococcota > Deinococci > Deinococcales > Trueperaceae > CAVTAE01. The sequence goes on along the minus strand of JBOFGY010000121.1, from coordinate 17,030 downwards.
AGTGCAGGTACAGTCAAAACCCTAAACCCCGCACCTTGAGCCCCGCACCCCACATGCGTTATCACCTTATCACCATCGGCAACCTTAAGCGCACCTTCTACGCCGAGGGTTGTACGTTTTATTTGGAACGACTTAAAAGCTATGCCAAAGTTGAAGTGAGCGAATTAAAAGAACATAAAGCAAATCAACCCGAAGCTGTAAAACAAGCAGAAAGTGGAGCCCTACTAAGATCTGCATCTGGGTTTGTGATTGCGCTCGATGAAACGGGAAAAATCTTCAACTCAGCGACACTCGCGCAACGTATTACCACTCTAGAAAATCAGAGCATCAGTCACATGAGTTTGCTTATCGGTGGTGCAGAGGGACATAGTGAAACGCTCAAGAAAGCAGCGAATGAACTCTGGAGCTTATCGCCGCTGACGTTACCTCACGAACTCGCCAGACTCGTGCTGCTCGAGCAACTCTACCGCGCTGAAACGATTCGTGCAGGGCATCCCTATCACCGCGCTTGATGCTTTGCTTACTACTATTCACATGACCCTACAGCCGATATAGTTAAAATAGTTAGCGTCTAGCCTAATATTTCACGGATACATTTTCTAAAAAAATTTCTGTTAGATTTAGACTCGATATGCTAAAGCCTTGATATGTTAAGACCTTAGGAGAAAATGCTGTGAATTTATCTATACCTGTTAGAACACTGTTTCTTATGACGTTTTTACTTTTGAGTAGCTTTAGTTTTTCCCAAGTAGACGACATCAGCTATAACCAGAGTGCGCAACGCCTAACGTATCTAATTAATTATAACCGCATCCTCGAGAATGCCGAAGCTAGAGAGTGCTCGAGAGAAGCCTTTGAAAATAGTTTGCTCCATACCGTCACGCGTACCCTTTTTTTATATCTTCCCTACGAAGCAAGTTTTTATGAAGGCGTAGAAATACTCGAAGTACGCGCCATTGACGGTGACAAGCTCGTGCTTTATGCCACGGCACCCTTGCAAGACATACGCGATACGAACGCACGCTTTCGCACGTTTATGAACAGTTTTGGCTCGTCTCGAGCAGGCTTCTGCTTTACTGTCGAAGGCGGGGTGCTCGAGTCGTGGGTGAGTACCCTGACCGCTAGAGGCGGACGCGTTGCCATTGACACCGAAATGCTCGAGACGCGCATTGAAGGCTTACAAGACTTAGCGGCCCTTGAAGTTCCCTCCTTAGACAGTGCTGCTGTGGTTGCAGATGTAGCACCCGCTGATGTAGCACCAGCAGAGCCCGCTGCCCCTGAGGCAACTCCTGAAGAAGCGGCATCACCGGCACAAGCTGAAGCACCCGCACCACCCGAAGAAGCCCAAGCTGAAACACCTGCCGCCGAAGCTGCGCCCCAAGAAGCTGCTGCACCCCAAGCCGAAGCTGCGTCACCAATAGGTGCAGGTTACAACGTCGTGCCTTATCTTTCTGAAGAACGTATTCTCAGCTTTGACTCGAGCCAACAAGTCCTCCAACCGAACACCGATTATGCTGCACTTATTGAAACCTCGAAAGGCACGCTTACGGTTGACCTCTTTGAAGACCAGGCTCCCGTCACGGTGAATAACTTTGTTTTCCTTGCTCTTAACCAATACTACGAAGGCGTGTCTTTGTTCCGCGTCCTCGAGGACTTTGTAGTACAAAGTGGCGACCCCACTGGCACAGGTGTGGGCGGCCCTGGCTACCAAGTCCCCAATGAAATCGCCCCAGGCTTTAGCCACAGTACAGCCGGGGTGCTGTCTATGGCGAACGCTGGCCCCGATACCAACGGTTCGCAATTTTTTATTACGCTCGCTCCGCAAACTGAACTGGATGGCAACTACAGCATTTTTGGTGCGGTTACAGATGGCATCAATGTTTTAGACTCCATCGTTCGCACAGACCCCAATCAGCCACTCTCGCTCGCAAGTTTAGATAGCACTTTGGGGTTGCTCGAGACCCAAGGCATCAGTTTAGAAGGCAACGACGAAGAAACCTTAGGCAACCTACTCACCCGCAGCTTTGGTACAACTCCCGAGTTAGCTCAACGTTTCTCCGTTGGTGACTACGATCTTATTATTGGCAGCGACGGACAAAGCGGAACCCCTACCGTCGCATTCTGGCCAAAGTCCGATGTCATTCATCACGTTTATATTGTGGCAAAGACCAGATAATTGAGAAAAGAGAAAGGTGAGGAGGCAGAAAAAGTTAGATTCTTCCTGTCTCCTGTCTCCTGCCTCCTATCTCCTGTGTCAGTTGTAATCCACCCAACACCGCAATATCCTTCGCCCCCGCGCAGTGCATCGCAACTCTCAGTTGCCAGATTAAATCTTGGAGAACCGCTATCACCGCTTCAGGACTTCGCATTGCTGGTGCTAAAAGAGGCCGTGCCACTGCAACAGTTTGAGCCCCCATCACGAGGGACTTCGCTACATCTAACCCCGTGCGAATTCCCCCCGAAGCCACGAGTGGCATGGTAGGCAAAACGGCACGAACCTCCTGTAATGCCTGAGCTGTAGGAATACCCCACTCGGCAAGGTCTCTATGACGCACCTCACCATAGTTCACAAACTCCTCGACTTTTGCCCACGACGTACCACCTGCACCCGCTACATCAAGGGCAGCAAATCCCACATCTTTTACTGCCAGAGCCACTGCGTCACTCAACCCGTGGCCAACCTCTTTTAATAAAATGGGATAGGGTACATTCTTTATAATCTCAGGTAAAACAGAGCGAACAGAAAAATTCGTGTCGCCGCCATATTGCAGAGCCTCTTGTAAAGGATTGGTGTGGAGCGCAAGCGCATCGGCATCAATGAGTTCGACGGCTCTGCGAAGGTGTTCTGGCCCATAGCCTTTGTTGAGTTGTGCGATACCTAAGTTGCCGATGAGCAGCGCTTTAGGAGCGTAGGAACGCACCGCAAAGGAGGCTACAGCTTCGGGGTGCTCGAGCATGATTCGTTGTGACCCTAGCATCAAGCCGAGTCCTAACGCCTCTGCAGCAATCGCCAAATGTTTATTAATCGTTGCTGACAGCTCTGCCCCACCCGTCATAGCACCAATGAGAAGCGGTGCAGCCAAGGGCTTGCCCAAAAACGAACTGGCGGTACTAATAGTGTTTAAGTCCGTTTCAGGAAGAGCGCAATAAGGTAAATCAAACCGTTCAAAGCCTGTCGTCCGGGTCTCAAACTCAACAGGGTAATCCAGACAAACTTGGACATGCTTTAATTTTCGCTTCGCCAACACGTCTTGGGACTGCAAGGTTTTGTCGTTCAATGCTACATTTTTTGCTATTTTACTCTTCACAGCCACATGCCAGCATACCGTACGATGCATGTTTACCTTCTCTTACTGTAAACTTTTTCTATCACGCCCTCTCATAGGAAGGCGGTACGATAGAAATCCTATGTTTTAGAGACATGCTGTTCAGAGACATACTGTTTTGGAAACATACCTTAAGTTAAGGGGTACGGAGGTTCTACGCAAATGAAACGGCTCGCTTTCATCCTTTTATGTTTCGTGCTGCTGGTGGGTTTAGCAGCGTGTGCTAGAGAAGACATGTATATCGGTGCGACATCGCTTAATGTAAAACCTGCGGATGTTTTGACCCCATCTCAACCTAGTAGTCAACTCGAAATACAAAACCCCACCACACAAACCGTGTCGTGGCAAGTCGTTATCGAGCAAGACTTTGATAACCCTACTACAGGCGAGTGGTTCTTGCTCGATCAAACCGGAGGGACGCTCGAGGCTGGCGCAAGCACGATCATCACCGTTGCACTTAGCGGCAATCTTAGTCCAGGTCTTTATAGTGCAACCCTTACAATCAATGAAGATAGCTATGTACTGCTCGGACAAATTCCTGGCACGACCACAGGAGATGCTGGGCTCTCTGGCACCATCACCACGCCTAACGCGCTTATTCCTATAACCGAGGAAGAGTTTGAACCTTTCGCTGCTGCTCCCCTGCGAACCAGTTCCCTCGAGGAACGATATGTACCAGGCCAAGTCTTGGTGAAGTACAAAGGGGATACCGCGACATCGTTTTCACAACTTAATGCAAGGCAACAAAACGAACGCCAATCTTTAGTGCAAAGTGTTCGTGCCGATTACAGCCTAAAGTTGCTCAAAGCCGCTCCACCGGGTCAAGCCGATTTGCTTACGACCTCTGAAGATGCAGAAAGGGTAGCGCAACGCCTGAGCCAAGACCCACGGGTCGAGTATGCAACACCCAATTATTATTTGGAGGCTCTCGAGCTTCCTAATGATGCTGAAATCGCTCAGCAGTGGGCTCTCGCTGCGGCAGGCTTACCTGCCGCTTGGGAAGTGCCACGCGAAGTAACGAATGAAGACCCCATAGTGGTCGCTATTCTTGACACAGGCTTTGACCTTAATCACGAAGACCTAAGAGGCCGATTTTTAGCTGGTTACGATTTTTGTGGACTACTTGTACCTATTACGGGTGAAGACGCAGTGTGTGAGCAAGATGCCAATGCCAGTTACGGTACCAGCAGCAATAATCACGGCACTCATGTTTCAGGCATCTTAGCTGCACATACGAATAACGCACTGGGCGTTGTCGGTGCTGCCTATGACAGCAATATCAAGCTCTTGCCTATCAAAATCTTCAAAGACAGTGGCTTTGGAGCTACCATTGATAGTTTCTCCAGGGGTATTCGTTGGGCGGTAGGTGAAAACGTGGCAGGTGCGCCCATCAATGAAAATCCCGCACATATCATTAACCTTAGTGTCGGCGGTGACTTCAAAGTTCCAGAAACCGGCGAACCCAATCAAGACGCAATAAACTTTATGCAAGATGCCGTGAATGCGGCTACCGAAGCTGGAGCCCTGATCATTGCCGCTACAGGGAATAACAATCAGGATTACGTACTGAGCCCTGCTGCTGCAGATAATGTCCTGGGCGTGGGCTCGATAGACCAAAACCTAGGGCGTTCGGGCTTTTCAAATTACAGTATCCAAAAGCGTTTAGGACCGGGTGGTGTTGACGTGATGGCTCCAGGCAACGGCATCATTAGCTCTGTACCTGTTACGCCAGAAGACCAAGACAGTCCATCTTATCAAATGTTGTCAGGGACATCGATGGCAACCCCGCTTGTTTCGGGTATTGCGGCTTTGCTCCTGAGCCATGAACCCACCCTAGGCCCGGAAGACCTCGAGGCTCGTCTCTCGGCCTCTTCTTACTTTGACCCTAGCTTTATGAATGAGCAGGAATACGGCAAAGGCATCCTCCGCGCAGACATGATGCTGGGTTTACCTGGTCCTGGTAGTACGGTGGCCATTGCCCTTGGCAATAACGAGGGCTCGAGTGCTTTTACCACCGCCACGCTTGATGGCTACGGCAGCACTGCTACTTTTAACCTTCCTAATTTGGCAGCAGGGAATTACCGCTTTATTGCACTAGCCAATGGCAGAGGCAAACAGTTGTCTCACACAACATCTGTGAATTTAGGAGCTTCAGAAGTTAAAACCCTTGATTTCGTGCTCAGCCCGAGCGCGGCTACTCCCTAATAAAGAAGCAGAAGGCTTAAAGGAGTTTTTGCTTTTAGCTTTAAGCCTTCCGCCCTCAGCCTTTCAATCATCATCCCCTTCGTGACTTTCTTCTCACTTAGACTTCTTGTAACCCAAGACCTAGTATCGAAATAGCGGTATAGCGTTTACTAATCATGGTGAAACCTCTTCTCGTTATTGCTGGTAGTTCTGGTGTTGTAGGTCAACATCTTATTAACTTAGCAAAAGCACGCTACGATATTCGCGTTTTAACACGGCGCATTAACCCTGATGGACGCGCCGATGTACAGCAAGTTTCTTGGAACCCAAAAGCTGCTGGAGAAAACAATGAGCAGTCCTTGCAAAGTATTGGCAATGCCTTAAGTGGCGCACATGCCATTCTTAACTTGTCGGGCTCTTCGATTGCGGCAGGGAAACTCGATAAAAAACATCAGGCCGAGGTGCTTTCGAGCCGCTTAGATAGCGCAGCGACATTGCTCGAGGCCCTTAAGCGCAGTCAAAACCCACCCGCAATTTGGTTTCAGGCTTCGGCTGTTGGTTACTACGGTCACCGCAAAGAAGAAATTCTAGATGAAACCTCCCCACCACAAACGGGATATTTTTTATCGGATATTTCCGTTGCTTGGGAGGACGCGGCTAAACCTTTTGAAGACTTTGTCTTTGATAAAGACGCACGCTTACTCGTTGGGCGTATCGGCATCGTGTTAGCTAAAGACGCAAGTGCTTGGCAAAAAATGTTGCAACCGATTAAAGCTTGGGTTGGCGGCCCCTTAGGAAGCGGACGACAGTGGTACCCCTGGATTGAAGCCGATGATTTAGCACGGGCTATCCTTTTTCTTATTGAAAATCAAGGGTGCCAGGGAGCTTACAACCTTACCGCTCCCGAAGCAGCGCGGCAACTCGAGCTTTTTCGCAAAGCCGCTAAGAAACTAAACCGCCCTGGCTTTACCCCCGCCCCTGCCTTGGCCCTAAAACTACTCCTCGGCAAAAACGCCGCCGAAGCCCTCGTCTTAAACAGTGCGAATGTCAAACCTAAACGCTTGTTAGAGGCAGGGTTTGCGTTTACGTATCCGACCATTGATAAGGCGTTGGAAAAATTGCTCTAAAGCATGTCAGGCTTTAACTGACTAGCCTGTCTTTCTCAAAGATACAATGAAGCTCGAGAGCATTTTCTTTATCTCAATAACCTGATTTTGTAGTAACTGATAAGTTTCCAAAATTAAAAGGTCTAAGTCTACCGATAATAATAAGAGATACTCCATCTCAGAAGTTGAGCCTATTGCAATTGGCATAAAGTGCTTGAGCTCGTTTTCACTTCCACGTCCACATCCTTCAGCAATATTCGTTGGAATAGAAGATGCTGCTCTTCTCAGTTGGCTAGTTATTCCATACCTTTCACTTTTAGGAAAGTCTTGAGTAGCTTTGTAAATTTCAAGTGTTACTTCATGTGCTTTCTACCAAACCTTCAAAACCCGAAAGTCCTTCATGAAGGCTCCCTGAGATGCTGATTTTCTGAAATGCCGACCTGCTAACCTCTCGGGTCTAACTGATAATCGAGAAGCGGACGCTGTGCTAGCTCGAGTTGGATTTCTACGTAAAGGTCAATATCACTGTCGCGGTGGTCACCCGAGATAATGCGTTGCTCGAGCATGTCCTTTTGCCGCAACAAAAAGTCAGAGGTAAGGTAGAAGAAAGGGCGCGGATGCTGCGTTAGGATGTTCTCCATAACTCCAAGATAGCAAGAGGGATCTAACAAAAAACTTACGCAGGCTTGACTGTGAAAACTTGCATAAACAAACGGCTAAAAGCCAAGAGCAGGAGGCAAAAACTAAGAATCTTGAACGTAGCTTTTCATGCAACCTTTCATAAAAAACCTTTTGCTTTTTTGACTGAACATCATTACCAGGTTTTTTGCAAAGTAGCACCCTTATATTTCTCAATCTGAAGACTTTGCAAACTGCTTGCCTTCTTTCACGTGCTTCAATTGCGCGACGATTAAAAAACTAACAATCACTAGTAACCCCCAAGCAATAATCTTGCTAGGTTCGACAACCTGCCATCCATTGATTTGATTTGGATAAACCCAAGCACCTAAAAACGTGCCAATGTTTTCTGCAAACCATACAAAAATTCCAATGAGGACAAAAGCCAAAACCAGTGGCATTGCACGTTCACGACGATAGGTGGTAAAGAAAATCTTCGCGCGGAAAAATAACACGAAAATACTGACAATCAAAATGTAACGTAAATCAAAGATGTAGTGATGGCTAAAAAAATTAAGATAAATTATGGCGCCGATTGGCACGACAAGATAAGCAGGTGGCCAATGCTCGAGCCTCAACCCAAACCGCCGCCACGACTGACACATAAAACTAGCAATGCTGGCATACATAAAACCGCTATAAAGCGGAACTGTGTAGAGTTTGGTAAACGCAGTTTCAGGATAAACCCAAGAGCCCATCTGCGTTTTGAAAAGTTCCATTGTTAAACCTAATACATGAAAAACGCAAATGACTTTGAGTTCGTCTAAGGTTTCGAGTTTTGTTGCCAGCATGAGAGCTTGCATGGCAAGACAACCGAGCAGTAGAAAGTCATAACGGGGTATGGATAAGTCTAAAACTTTGCCAACGGCCAACAACAGGAAAATAAAAATTGGAAAAACGCACGACGCAGCATTTTTGTAGGTGAAGGCGAGAAGCTCGAGCAGCCAACCTCCCCGAATACTCTGCCGTAATTTTTCCTGAAATCTCAAAGCAAGTTGCACGGTAACCCTCCAAAGACTTTCTGCAACCCTATATTACACATGTTACACAATGCACTCACCAAATCAATCACATTAAAGTTCTAGAGCTAGACATATAGAAAGCTTAATTACAGTCTGATGAAATACTTGTTATACTTCACCATGCTTAATTGGCTTCTGATTTTTGTACCCGTCGCGGTGTACCTCGAGTTCACTCACGCCAACCCCACCATCATTTTTATTGCTTGTTGTCTTTCTATTTTGCCCCTTGCTGGGCTTATGGGCCGCGCTACCGAAGAACTCGCTGTCAAGACGGGGCCAGCCATCGGCGGTCTCCTAAACGCGACTTTTGGCAATGCCACTGAACTCATCATCGCGTTTTTTGCCTTGCGCCAAGGAAAAATTGATGTCGTCAAAGCCTCAATTACTGGCTCGATTATTGGTAACCTGCTTTTAGTTTTAGGGCTTGCGCTATTTTTGGGCGGACTGCGTTATCAGCGGCAAACCTTCAATGCTCAAAATGCCAGGGTGACAGGCAGTCTCTTAATTATTTCGATGATTGCATTTTTGGTGCCGGCACTTTTTGATCTTACAGAAAGGCAGTTTGGTATTACCCCCGACCAAATTCGTATTGATGATGCTAGACTCGCGCTCGGCGTGTCATTTATTTTGATTGGGCTTTACGTTGCCAATATTATTTTTAGTCTTTTTACCCATAAAGATTTGCTCTCTGCCAGCGATGAAGCAGGTGAAGAACACCACAAAGCCAAGTGGAGTCCGCTCTTAGCAACGGGTGTGCTGCTTGGTGCAGCAGTAGCCGTTGGCTTTCTGTCTGAGTTTCTAGTGGGGTCGCTCGAGGGCTTCACGGCTCAGTTTGGTCTGTCAGAATTTTTTGTCGGACTTATCATTATCCCGATTGTTGGCAACGCTGCCGAGCACGCATCTGCCGTTGTCTTTGCAATGAAAAACAAAATGGACTTGGCCATCACCATTGCGATTGGTTCAACCATTCAGATTGCTTTATTAGTCGCGCCGCTTTTAGTTCTTTTGTCCTGGCTCATCAATAAGCCAATGGATTTAGTGCTCAATAATCCTTTGGAACTTGTTACCTTAGTGGGCAGTGTTTTAATTGGTAACTCGGTGGCGCAAGACGGGGAAACGAACTGGCTCGAGGGCCTCATGCTTTTGGGTGTGTATGCCATTCTCGCGGTGGCGTTTTTCTTTTTGCCGTCGGTGGGTGGGACTGTGGGAGGTCACTAAACGAGTAATAAGCTTTCAATCTTTAATCTTTACCTTAAATTTTTACCAGAACCACTGCAACCCAGGCAAAGACTTCACTGCGTCGTCGGCGGTGACTAGGGGGACTTTCTCGAGTTGGGACTGTGCCGCCAGTAAACGGTCAAAAGGATCGCGGTGTGAATGCTGAAAACTAGCACCAAGTAAGCCATGATGTGGTTTTACATCTAAAGTCAGGTAACCCATTCTGGCAATAAGACCATAAAAGTCTTTTATAATTTCGGCTGCTTGCGGTAATTTCCCTAAGTGATACTTGACCGCCAACTCCCATGCAGTCACAGCACTCACCAAGATAATAATCTCTGGATTCTGCAACACATCTTTAACTTTGCTTGGTAATTTGCTTTCATCGGTGAGAGCCCAAAGAAGAGTATGACTATCGAGCAAAACTGTCATTCAAAATTCCTCATCATTCACCGTACCAATCTTTTAGCTCTTCCTCATTAAGCGGGCGCATAGATTCAGCAACTGCCTCATCACTTAAGGGAATATTCAAAATACCCAGAGGACGTTTTTGCTTTGGAGTGGCTGCCACAGGTACAAGTCTGACGAAAGGCTCACCTGACTTTGCAATAATGACTTCTTCGCCTTTGCTGGCTGCTTCAGCTAGTTTGGAAAGATTTGTTTTGGCTTCATGCATGTTGACAATTTTGGTCATGGTATCACCTTAGCTAACTTTAACACAAATTAGCTAAGCTTATTCGATTAGGTTAGAATTTCCTTTAAATTAAAGCAAGATGGAGTTTGAGTTTTTCATTAAGTTCTGTAAGCAGCAGCTCAGATAATCCACCAACATGTTTCATGACTCTCGAGACACTTATAATACGTAAGTAATTTACTACGTATTAATTCAATCTGTGCCTTGCTGTCTTGATCTAAGTGTGTTTGCTCTTTGGGTAAATAAACCTGAAAGGGATAAATCGTCATGATATTACTTGTTAGTGGCACGACGACAACATTCGTGCTTTCAACATTCGCATGATTGTTATTAATTATAATGGAGGGTCGAATACTGTTTGCTTCATTAGGGTTTAGCGAGGTCGTAATCTACCAAAACAATATCTCCCCGTCGCAACACTGGTCTCACCCTAGCTTTTACCATGTAGATTCCTTGCTGTTTAAACCCTCATTTAAGGAGCTTTATCCCAAAAATCTTTGTCAGGTTCTTCTTGCCACTCCGTAGCATGTGTGCGGTAAGCAGCAGCAAGTTCGGCTTCGCGGAGTTGCTCGAGTCCCTTAGCAATGACTGCACTGCGACTCCCTAGGTCATGAGACTTTTGATAGGACTCGAGCAAGCGAGCCAATTCAGAGGGAATACTCACAGTAAATTTAGTTACAGCGTTACCATTCGGTATGCCAAGTGGTAACACATAAAAAATGTAGGAAGTGGGTTTTGGGGAGTATATTTTCTTTTCCTACAAGCTACCCTCTTTATGAATCTCCTCACATCTTGTCTCTTCTCCTGTTGACAACTCACCGCTACTCCTTATAATGGTCACGCACGACGGGAAGCATAGCCAAACCAGCATCAATTGTGACTTCCCTAACGATTAGAGGCAATTATGACTGTACAAGCTAGAACAAGCTCATCTCGCCAACCACGCAGGTTAGTGATTGTCGAGTCACCGACAAAGGCAAAAACCATTCGCCGCTTTCTGCCTGGCAACAGCTACAAGATTGAAGCGAGCATGGGTCACGTCCGTGATTTGCCTGCTGGTGCTGACGAAATTCCTGAAAATCTCAAGAAACAAGAGTGGGCCCGTATTGGGGTCAATATCGAAAAAGATTTTGAACCTCTCTATATTGTCTCACCTGATAAGAAAAAAGTGGTTAGCAAACTCAAAGATGCCCTCAAAGATGCCGATGAACTCTACATCGCTACAGACGAAGACCGCGAGGGTGAATCTATCGGCTGGCATTTGCTCGAGGTTCTCAAACCCAAAGTTCCTGTGAAGCGTATGGTCTTTCATGAAATTACCGAAGACGCGATTTTAAGAGCCCTCGACAATACGAGAGACATTGACCGCAACCTGGTAGATGCCCAAGAAACGAGAAGGGTTTTAGACCGGCTCGTAGGTTACACCATTTCACCATTGCTTTGGAAAAAAGTTGCTCCTAAACTTTCGGCGGGCCGCGTGCAGAGCGTCGCTGTCAGGCTGCTCGTGATGCGCGAAAAAGAGCGAATTGCCTTCTTACCCGCCAGTTACTGGGATTTAACCGCAAAACTTGCTAAAGAGGGCCCTGTCTCTAAAGACGGGAACTTCGAGGCTACGATGACGCACTTGGCGGGTATTCGCCTAGCAACAGGCCGAGACTTTGAAGATACGACCGGCCAACTCAAACCAGGTTTAACCGTCGGTAAAGATTTAGTCTTGCTGCCCGAAGACCGCGCTAAAGCGTTGGCAGAATCACTCATCAAACAACCTTTTAAGGTTCTTGATTTAGAAGAACGCCTCACCAACCGCTCACCGAATGCGCCCTTTACAACCTCGACACTGCAACAAGAAGCGAACCGCAAACTCGGTATGTCCGCGCGTGACACCATGCGCACCGCACAAAGCCTATACGAAAATGGCTACATCACCTACATGCGTACCGACTCGACACATCTTTCTGGGGAAGCAATTGATGCTAGTCGCCGCGCCATTGTAAACCGCTATGGCAGTGAATATTTGTTTGAGCGCGTGCGTCAATACGACACGAAATCGAAGAATGCGCAAGAGGCCCACGAAGCCATCCGCCCTGCGGGTAAAGACATGAAAACCCGCGAAGAACAAGGGCTTTCAGGGCGTGAAGGCGATTTATATGACCTCATCTGGAAACGCACCATTGCCACTCAAATGGCCGAAGCAAAACTAAGATTTGTCACGGCGACGATTGAAACAGGTAAAGGCGACGATTTAGCCACCTTCCGCGCGACAGGCCGTACTACAATATTTCCAGGCTTTTTTAGAGCATACGTGGAAGGCTCCGATGATCCTGATGCTGCCCTCGATGACCGCGAGCAACCTTTGCCTGCATTGCAAAAAGGCGACGCGCTGGATTGCAAAGACCTCAATGCCGTTGGTCACGAAACGAAACCACCTGCACGTTTTACAGAAGCGTCCCTCGTGAAGTTGCTCGAGTCCGAAGGCATCGGCAGACCAAGTACCTACGCCAGCATCATTGATACGGTGATACGGCGCGGTTATGTTCGTAAAGGGGGCAATCAACTTATTCCAACCTTTACTGCCTTTGCGACAAATAACCTCATGGAAAAACAGTTTGACACGCTCGTGGATACTGCGTTCACGGCCAACATGGAACAAAAACTCGACGACATTTCTAACGGCGAACTCAAAGCCGCACCGTACTTAAAACATTTTTACTTTGGCAACGAGGGCTTAGAAGTGCAAGTCAAAGAAGGTTTAGATGTAGACGCACGCGAAATGTCCACGATTAGTTTTCCAAAGTGGGGCAAGGCTGTCGTGCGTGTTGGTAAGTTTGGCCCCTATGTCGAAGCAGAACTAGAAGGTGAACGAAAAACCTCGTCGTTACCCCTCGATACCTCCCCAGGTGATTTGACGGAAAAGTATTTGCTCGAGCTGCTCTCTGGCGCAGCCAAAGGCGACACCGTGCTTGGCACCCATCCAGAAAGCGGCGAAGAGATGACCGTGCGTCAAGGGCCTTATGGGCCTTATATTCAGGTGGGCGAAGGCGAAAAACCTAAGCGTGTTTCCTTGCCAAAGGGTATGGATCCCACCAGCGTCACGTATGAAATTGCAGTAGGTCTTACGGCCTTGCCACGCGCGCTTGGTACACATCCAGAAACAGGACAAAAAATTGTTGCCAATGTTGGCCGCTTTGGCCCTTACGTGCAACACAACAAAACGTTTGCGTCCCTCGGCAAACAAGATGATGTACTGACGGTTTCGCTCGAGCGTGCCTTGTCTCTCATTGCGATTAAAGAAGGTAAAAACAAAGCCTTGAAAATCGTTGGGAAGCACCCCGAAACAGGCGAAGACATTGAAGTGCTCGATGGCAAATACGGCCCTTACGTAAAACACCAAAAAGTTAATGCCAGTCTGCAAAAAGGACAAACACCCGAAAGCATCACGCTAGACGACGCGCTTAAACTTTTAGCTGAGCGTGAAGCAAATATGCCTGCGAAGGCAAAATCGAAAGCAAAGACCAGCAAAGCCCCAACCAAGAAACCTGCAAGTAAATCTACGAGCAAAAAAGCCGCAGGGCCAAAAGCAACCCCGAAAGACCTCGAGCCCTTTCTTGGTAACTTAGACGATACCGCCAAAAACGTAGTGATGCGCGTCGAGGGTATGAAAGGTCACACCAAGCAAGACCTCGTTGCGGTCACGGATGAACTTGGGCTTAGCCAAGAAGAAGTCGAGAAGGCCTACAAACGCGGCATCTTCAAACTTCGCATTGCCTTTGGCAAAGCACGCAAAGAAACACCAGCTGTGGCAGCAGACTAAAACGGTGAAAGGTTGAAGGTTAGAAGTTAAAGGTTGTATAACTTTCCCACCTTCAAACCTTTAACTTTTAACCTTATGACTGACATTCCCCATCCCCTCAACATCTTAAGCTTAGCGAGAAGTTCGCACCAAGCCTCGAGCATTCCTAACACAACTCTCGAGGTTTTCGCTCTGGTTAAAAAACAAAACGTGACCTTAGAAAACAATACTTGGCTGCTCGTACTCGAGGGTGAAGCGATTCTCGATTTGCCTTACGGTGATTTTAGAGTCCTTAAAGTGGGTGATAGTTTGCAACTTGCGAAAGGTTTACAAATGACGATGGAGCCGCTCGAGGACACGGTGATTTTACGCCAAACTGTTTAGTTCATGGGCGTAAATATTTTAGGTCAACCAAAACCCTTACAACTTCAAAGCGCGTTTGCAAAAGCAAATTTTGATCTTGATTTATAACCAATTGCAGCATTTTTAACGTTTGGACTCGAGGCGTTTTTGCACAATAGCTGAGATTCGTAGGCAAAACGAGCAGTTGGGCTAAAAAATTTATCTCACAGCCACCGCTTATGAGATTCAGCCAGGTTTTTACACCTGGCTTCTCTTTTGCTGATTTCACACATTTCCCCAAATAGTCTACAAACATGAGTCATCTCAAATTTTTGAGGTTGTGTTGTCGCAACCTCGAAGATTCACTTTTCTTCGTCATTGCGTGTACGAAGTTCTGGCTCGGAGCGTTAAGAGATAATAATGTGTGTCAAACACCACTAAGTTCGTCCTTTGTAGCAGACAAGCAACGAAGCAATCTTCTTAAATCGTAGTAACGGCAGTGCAAGGAGATTGCTTCGCGGCTTGGCAACACCACGCCTTATCCCTATTAAGCGCACTCCAGTCTTAGGCTCGCAATGACACGTTACTGTGCCAACAGCACAAGATGCACCGTTGGCACTAAAAATCAGCGATGCCACATGATGCACTAGCCCAACTGCCAAAACCCAAGAATCATAGGCGAGAGTTACAAAGGTCAATGCTTTACGAAAACACTAAAAGAGCTTGGAACACGGGGCGTTTAACCACAGAATAGCCAAAAGCGTAGTTAGAGTTCTGGTATAAACACTAGTGTATTTCAAAACCGAGCAACAATCCATGATAGTCTTCTATCAGACCTTTACTAAGACGTAACTAATATGGAATTCAAAAGCTTTTTCCTAGACCCCCAACCTAGGGGGGTGAGTATCCAATTTTTAGAAGAAGATTTCAAATCTTCTCTATTAATTATAACCTTTGGACCCTCAGGTCCAACGAGTGTAGAAATACACTCAAAACGAAACAAAAGCGTTCTTGCAGCATGGCTGCGAGGAATGCTCTTGTTCGTTCAAATGCGAACTGAAGAAGGCCGCATGGTCTTTGTCAATTCGGAGCAGGTAGCAAACCTGCTTTAAACAAAGCTAGCACCCTAGCTTTGTAACCAAGACCCTCCGGTCTTGGTTTTATTTTGTTCTTTGCTTTTTCTTTACTGTTAAACTTACCGGGGTACACACATTATGAATTACAACAGCTATGTACAAAAATTTAGAGATAGAGACCCAGGTAGAAGGAGATTCCGTCATTGGCTATATTTACCATGTCAACATTCCACTTCAGGAAAAATTCTGGAGTAAATGTTGGTTCGAAGTTGAGTATGGCAAAGACTTCAAACACGGAGTCGCTCGGTTTACAGATAAGGGCATTTCTGTCACAGACGCG
Source organism: Trueperaceae bacterium (assembly GCA_051649365.1). Classification (GTDB taxonomy): domain Bacteria; phylum Deinococcota; class Deinococci; order Deinococcales; family Trueperaceae; genus CAVTAE01. The sequence continues at coordinate 1,254 of JBOFGY010000121.1, read as the reverse complement.
GTTGCTATCATCAAGGCGGCTTGTTTCTCTGTAAAAATTGCAGAGCGTACAATTCCGTGTTATGAGATTGCACATCGCTTATCAACTCTGACTGTAAGCTAACGCTTAAGTCAGTACAGACCAGGACAAGTTATCCTGGTCTGTTTCTCTTGAGGGGTTCGCTAAGCATTTTCAACCTTTCGTATAAAATTTTAAGATGATAATAACGACTCATGACCTTCTAGGAACCACCCAACTCATCGCCACAGAACGCTACAGCGACGCGCAGCTCGTGTTACTTGCAGGCAGCGTAGCCAGAGGTGAAGGCACGCCAACTTCTGATTTAGATTTGGTTGTTGTAACAAAAAATAGCGAGGCCCCCTACCGCGAATCTTTTCTTGCCTATCACTGGCCAGTTGAAGCCTTTGTGCATACTACAGCGTCTCTCGAGACTTACTTTCACTCTGATGCACAGAGGCGCAGACCAACACTCGCGCATATGTGTTTCGAGGGCCTCTTCGTTCTGGGTGATGCAAAACTCAATGAGCACATCAAAGAAAAAGCAAAGGTCTTACTCGAGGCTGGCCCCGCTAAACTTTCTGAAGCTGAACTAGCCTGGCAACGTTACATGCTGACTGACGCGCTCGATGATTTTATAGGCTCGAGACATTACGCCGAAGCTCTCTTCGTTGTCGGGCCTTTAATCACGCTACTCTGTGATTTTATTTTCGATACACGCAACCACTGGCGCAGCACCAGCAAACGCAATTTCAGAATGCTGGAAACATTAGACCCAAAATTGCATGGGGAATTGCTGGCTGGGCTCGAGGCCTTTTACAAAGAAGAGAAACGAGAAAGCTTGATTGGGTTCATTGAAAAAGTGCTCGAGCCTTTTGGCGGCAGATTATTTGCAGGCTACAAAGTCGGTGGCAAACGCAAATAGCATATTACTCGTCATTGCAAGCTTCAGCTTAAAGTGTAGTGGATGTCTTAGTAGCGTCAGCCTCAATCACTCTTAGAGCTACGAGTCAGAATAACCTCTCAATAGAATATAGTGATAGAAACTAAACACTAAACGTGTTTCACAAATGTCAACAGAATTTCCGAGCTACTAAAAAGTCGTTATTTTACTCAGCGGTAATGCTACAAGAGAAACTTCCAAAGCACCCACTAAAATAGTGGAGACAATGGGAGGAATGACATGGCAAGAAAAGGCAAGTGGAGCGTAGAGCAGAAAACGGAGATCGTGCTAGCGAACATACGAGGCGAAGCGGG
>JBOFGY010000120.1:0-21609 GCA_051649365.1 Trueperaceae bacterium | reverse complement strand
GAGCAGTGGTTGAAAAGCTATGAGATCAAGCGGATTGTTGTGGAAGGAGCTAACAATCCTTTCGCTCACAGTTTGAGTGAAAGGCTATTGAAGACTGGTCATGCACTGAATCAATGTCAATCCGAGTTTTACCAGTCAGTATCGCAGCAAACGGGGTCGTAAGAAAAGTGATGAGGTTGATGCAGAGAACATTGCTCGGGTCGCTTTGGCCAATCCTGATTTGGTATCCTTTAGCGCACATCGAGCCGTTGAAGAACTCAAAACCCTGACCAGGACGAGAGAACTCTTGTCTCAACAAGTCACAGCCCAACGCTTGTCCCTGCAAACCCTGACCTTAGAGACAGCACGGCAAGCTCTCGAAAGTATAATTGCCGTTTCAGAGCAACAACTCAGTAAGCTCGAGCAAGAAATGAAGACGCTCGTTAAACAACTTATGCCTGAACTGCTTGATGAACTTGGCATCGGTGTGGTTCATGCGGCAACATTGTTAGCTGAAACGGGCGACCCACGCACCTTTCGTTCACAACACAGTTTTGCCATGTTTGCTGGCTGTGCCCCAGTTGAGCGTAGTAGTGGTGGGCAAAAACGACGACAACTTAACACTGGCGGCAACCGCATCTTGAATCGAACCTTTCATCTCATCATGACGGTTCGGTTGCGCTATGACCAAAATAGCAAAGACTATCTCTCGAAAAAACAACAAGCAGGTAAAACCAAACGTGCTGCCTTACGCTGTCTCAAAACTTTTGTCGCTCGGGATGTCTTTCGCTTTATGCTCAACAATGCTCAGCAGCACCCCGAAAGATGGTTGAACCCTTGACAGGTCTATACTAAATTCTTTACAGTCTTAGAGATAGATTATTCACATTAGGCCATAGATTTTCCCTATTAGGTTAAGGTGTCACAGTTTTTACGGTTGACTTAAAAGGATAAGTAGAAGCACTTAGCACATTTAGCAAAAATCCACTTCCCCACGCAATATGCATTGTGGCTATAACGATGGGAAACTGTAATACAACAGACCAGGGTTTACCTTGCTGTTTTAGTTGCCATGTGAAAAACCCTAGCATTGTGAGGTAAGTTGCCAATACAATTACCAACATATAATGGGCAGGCTGCCACCAAAAAGATATTAGTGCCGATGCGGTTATACTTAGGACAAATAGAAATGGAACAAGTTGCCTTAGTTGGAGAGAGTCGGGGTGTAATTTTAGGGTTTCGACTTTCCACCAGCCATAACGGAAATATTGATCCCAAAGTTTTTTCAGGGTATCTCTAGGGGTGTACTGTGTACGTATACGAGGGTCAAGATAAATTTTCCCCCCCGCTTTACGTATACGAATATTCATCTCGTAATCTTCGTTGCAAATCAAGCCTTCATTAAAAAGACCTGCTTTCTCGAAGATACTTTTTGTTAGAGCTCCTAGGTAAGCGGTATCGGTAAATTGTCCTGTGAGGGCATTACGGTATTTTGCGCCACCACTTCCTAAGGGATGACTGTAAGCTTCAGCAAGAGCTTGGCTAAAAGAGCTGCGTCCAACTGGTTGCATGATACCGCCTGCAAACGCAGCTCCAGATTCTTGTAAAGCATTGACACTTACGGTAATGAAATCAGGGCTTGGGATACTGTGAGCGTCCATCCGTAAAATGATGTCTGTTTTGCTGGCTTGAATCCCTATGTTGAGTGCGGCTGCTACACCGCCTTTAGGATTGTCCAAGAGGTGAATATTGCGCTCTGAATATGTGTTTTGAACTTTTTGAATAACCGCTCTAGTTTGGTCTTTCGACTGCCCGTCAACTAAGAGTATTGTGACGAGGTGGGCAGGATAGGTTTGCTCGAGTAAATTCTCTAAACATTGTCGAATATACTTTTCTTCGTTCAAGATAGGGACAATAATACTGATAGCTGGTTGGTTCATAGTAAGATTTCTATTCCAAAGACCTGTTGGACGGCCTCCGCTTTCTAAAGGTATCATTACATATTCTTCCTAGGTCTTAACAGTGTCGAATGTACATTAAGATGTTTGACCAACAAGCAGAGTTATCGTGGTTCACACTGGGTTTCAATGACTACTTAAGTCCTTTGCTAAACACCTCGGTTGGGGCAACTGGCACTGCCTCCAACAAATATGACGACCTCAGAGAGGAAAGCATGTCACAATAACCTCTGTTTGTTTTGACTCGTACGGGGGAACCCTCGAGTGAAAAGAACGTTGAGCGAGCTTGAGCTTTTACAGTAATGACCCATAAACGGCTCGATACTTTCGCAAGACGTTGATCATAATGGAGGAAAAAAATGTCCACGGATGTAACAACACCTACTATAACAACACGTTCTATCAATGCCATTCGCGCGCTTGCGATTGATGCGATTCAAAAAGCAGGCTCAGGTCACCCGGGTTTGCCACTTGGTGCTGCACCGATGGGCTACACCCTATTTGCTCGCGCCATGCGCCACAACCCTAAGAACCCCTTATGGTTTAATCGTGATCGCTACGTGCAGTCTGCGGGTCATGGCTCGATGCTGCAATATGCGCTGTTGCACCTTAGTGGTTATCCACTTACGATAAATGACATCAAGCAACACCGCCAGCTCCACAGCAAAACGCCAGGTCACCCCGAAGTGCACCACACTGAAGGAGTCGAGACGACCACGGGGCCGCTCGGGCAAGGTTTGGCAACTGCGGTGGGTATGGCTATTGCTGAAGCGCACTTGGCCGCACGGTTTAATCAACCTGATTTTGCCATTGTTGACCACTACACCTATGTCATTGCCTCCGATGGTGACCTCATGGAAGGCATTACGGCAGAAGCCTCGAGCCTGGCAGGTCACTTAAAACTCGGCAAACTGATTGTTTTCTACGACGACAACAGCATTTCACTCGATGGTCCTACCCATATGTCGTTTAGCGAAGATGTGTTGAAGCGTTACGAAGCCTATGGTTGGCACACGCAGCGGGTTGAAAATGATGAGAGTAACAACATTGACGCGCTCGAGGCTGCCCTCAACGCTGCTAAGCAGGACTCACGCCCAAGTCTTATCTCCGTGCGCTCGACGATTGGTTACGGCGCACCGAAAGCTGGCACGCAAAAAGTGCACGGTTCCGCGCTTGGTGCCGAGGACGCAGCCAAAACCAAGGTTGCCCTTGGTATAGACTGGCCAGAGTTTACAGTTCCTAAAGATGTTACTGCACATTATGCCAACATCGCCAAAGCAGGTGCTAAAGCTGAGGCTGAATGGAAACAACTGTTAAAGGAGTATACTAAAACCCATAAAGATTTGGGTAAAGAATTCTCGAGACTCCTCACAGGTGAACTTCCTGCTGATTACGCTAAAGATGTACCAGGTTTTAAGGTCGGTGAAAAAGTTGCTACACGCAAAGCCTCACAAATTGTCCTGAATGCCCTTGCCAAAAAAGTACCGGAACTCATGGGTGGCTCTGCGGACTTGGCCGAGTCCACCTACACTGACCTCGAGGGCGACAAAGCAATTCAAGCCGGGGATTATGGAGGGCGCATCGTTCGTTTTGGCGTGCGCGAACACGCTATGGCTGCTGCTGCTAACGGTATGTCGCTCCATGGCGGCTTACGGCCTTTTGTAGCAACCTTCCTGATTTTCTCAGATTATCTGCGTCCAGCCTTGCGCCTCGGTGCGCTCATGGAGCAACCTGTCATTTATCCGTTCACCCACGACAGTGTGGCACTTGGTGGTGACGGGCCAACGCACCAACCTATTTCGCAACTTACGTCCTTGCGTTTGATTCCAAATGTTACGGTCATTCGCCCCGCCGATGCGAACGAAACCGCACAGGCTTGGGTTTTTGCCCTTGAGCACACCAATGGCCCTATTGCTATGGCCTTGTCACGGCAGAACTTACCCAACTTAGCTATCCCTAAAGGTGCAGTTGAAAAAGGTGGTTACATCCTTGCCGATAGTAAGGGTAAACCCGATGTCATTGTGATTGCCACAGGCTCCGAAGTTAGTGCGTCGCTCGAGGCGAAAGTCACGCTCGATAAAGCCGGCATCAAGACGAGAGTCGTCAGTATGCCGAGTACGCAACTTTTTGATAAACAAAGCCCTAAGTACAAAGAGTCCGTTTTGCCTAGCGCTATTAGACGGCGTGTGGCGGTAGAAGCAGGAGCCACAATGGGCTGGTACAAATACGTCGGTTTAGATGGCGTAGTGATTGGCCTAGACCGCTTTGGTGCTTCAGGTGAAGGCGATGAACTCCTTAAAGAGTTCGGCTTTACCGCAGCGAATATTGTGAAGGTTGTGAAAGGTTTAAAGAAAAAGAAAAAGTAAGCAGCAGGCGGAGCGTAGAGGGTAGTAAATCTTTTAGGTCTTCTGCCCTCTGCCTTTAGCCTCTAGCTGTTTTTCTCATCACTTCTTCCGCTACAGTATTGGCTTATGAAACTTGCTCGCTATTTCCTCCTCAGCTTTACACTTTTTACTACTATTCAAGTTACAACCATTCAAGCACAAAGTGCGCAACCTGAAAGCCTAGCGGAACTCTTGCCCGCAGAGACGTTTCTAGCCTTAGGGATTCAGGATTGGGCGAGTCACCGCGAGAAACTTCAGCCTTATGTGGATGAATTTACACGCTTAGGTCTTGCTGAGGCACTACTCGATATTGGTGGTGCTGCGGGTGACGCAACTACAGGTGATGCAACCACAGGGGACGAAGCGAGTGCGGGTGAGGGGGAAGACTCGAGCGAACCTGCCACACCCAGTGAACCTGCGGAGGATATGACCAGTGACGAGTTCCTGGCTGCATGGCAAGAACGCTTCGGCGACACCGATCTGCTCGAGATGTTCGGTCAAGAAGCGTGGATTGGTGTAGCTGCTACGCCCTCGAATCCTATTCCGGCTGGCATCTTTCTGACAAAATTAACCCCTGAGGTTTCTGAACAATTTGCTGCCCTCATCGCGGAAGAAAATGAAAAGGCGCAGGGTTTACAAACCCTCACCGAAGGTGACTTCGAGTTTTACGTTTCAGAAGATACAACTGAAAACGCTACCGTCGGGTTGAACGTCGCCGCGTATGCGCTGCACGGAGATACGCTCATGCTCACGACCAATCCTGACGTGCTGCGTGGTGTGCTTCGTCAGCTTGGTGGTTCCAATGACCCGAGCTTTACAACGGGTGAGGGTTACACCGCTTCACTCGCTACATTTGATGCAGGCAATTCCTACAGTTATTTTAATTTTCCTGTCCTAGCAGATTTTCTTGCTCCACTCGCCAAGCAAGCAGGCTTTGAAGGGCTTGTTGATCGTTTGGTTCAGGCCTTTGATACACTTGGTGTAACGGCGGGCGTGTCGCGCTTTACCGAGTCAGGTACGGAGACACAAGGGTTGCAAGCTCTTAATCCTGCTGGGGGAGATGCAACGCTTCTGGCACTTTTAACCGAGTCGGGTAGTGCAGATCGCAGTGTGCTAGACAGCGCACCCACCGATGCGCTGTCGGTGAGCTCGAGCTACACGAACTTAGTGGGTTGGTGGGACTGGCTAAACGAAATTGCAGCATCACAACCTGAACTTGGTGGTGATTTAGACACGATTTTGCAGGGGTTTGGTTTAGACCTGCGTAGTACACTGTTTAGTTGGGCAGGCCCCAATTTACAAAGCATCACCACAGGTGTAAGCGAAACCGTCGAGCCTGGCATGGCCGCAAGCAATTTACTTGGCGAAGCCGTTTATCTCTTCGCTGCCAGCGATGAAGCTGCTGCCCAAGAAGGTTTGAGCACATTGGTGCAAACCATAAGTACGCAAATTGCCGCCTTTGCTGACCCGAGTGGTGGTACAGGCAACGCCGCTGAAACGACAGAAGATATTGCAGGTGTGCCAGTGACGAGTTTTGAAGTAACAGATGGTGTCAACCTGAGTTACGCCGTTACAGATGGGTATGCACTTCTTGCAACGTCTCAAGATGCCATGACAAAAGTCTTGAATGTTGGTGAACCCTTCGCCCAAACGCCAGCGGTTGAAGCGTTACTTGCTGATGTTCCTGAAGATGCGATGAGTTTTGCAATCACAAATGATCAGGCTTTGTGGCAAAATAGTGCCGAGCAAATCAGCAGCAGCATTCAAATGGCTGCAGGGATGGGTGGTGCGTCCACCCTCAATTTTGACAACGTGGAAGAGGCGAGCACAAAGTTTGAAGAATTTTTTGCCTTTGTTGCCGAACGCTTAGGATACAGCGTGACTTACTCCCAACAAGGTGAAGAGGGTGTAACGAGCGTTGGTAAAACAGAAATCGCTTGGTAGGTGATACCCTAAGCTTTAATGGAAGCTGTTCTCGTTACGAATGGTCCAGGTGAACTCTACACCTGGACTCTTCCTGTTTTAAGAGCCTTGCGTGAGGCAGACCTAGGTCTAAAAATTACGATTAGTCTTGTTCCCGATCAATTTACAAGCGGCAATGAAACCGCAATTGCCCAAAGCTTCGATGCAGACGCAGTGACAACACCCAAAGAGTTTTTAAGTTTTATGGCTACCGGACGCAGACCCGACGCGCTCGAGGGTGAGGGAGGCTTCGTGATTGGACTTGGTGGTAGTGCAGGTATGGCTCTGCAACTAGGGAGCCGCTTAAAGTATCCCACTTACCGCTACAGTTTTAACCCAAACTGGAGTCGAGGTTTGACAAAACTCTTCGTTCATGACGAGCGCACCTTTCGCAATGCGCGGCTACTCGGTGCACCGAAGGACAAGCTCGAGCTCATTGGTAATCTTGTCGCTGACGCTGTGCAGCAATCCGAACCCTTAGACAAGCCAGGAGAGCCGCATATTCTCTTACTTGCAGGCACACGCGACGCTTTTTCGGTTGTCTTGATTCCCTTTATTATCGCACTTGCAGATAACCTTGGCCAAAAATTTCCGAATGCTAGATTTGTTTGGCCTGTCGTCCGTCTTCTCAAACCGGAAACTATAGAAGCAGGAATTACTGGGCTCGAGAAAGATGTACTAGGTGGCACGGCGGGTAGACGTGATGGCAACACTATCGTCACACCAAAGGGCAGTGTCATTGAGATGGTTACCGAAGCCGAACGTCACGCACATATGCGCTCGGCAGACATCGCCATGACGATTCCAGGTACGAACACGCTCGAGCTGGGCATTGCCGGCGTGCCAAGTGTCGTGATGCTTCCGCTCAATAAACCCGAAGTGATTCCGCTCGAGGGCATTGGGCAGTGGCTCGGGTTGATTCCAGGTGTGGGAACTGTTATCAAACGTCGTGCGGTGAAACTTTTTGTTGAAGGTCTTAAACTTCCGGTGTCGTTGCCAAACCGTTTTAGTGGGGAAGACCTCATGCTCGAAATCAAAGGAAAAATTTCTGTGGAGCAAATTACTGAGGCTATGACCTCTTTATTGCAGGACTCGAGTGACTTAACGAGGCGACGGGAACGGTTACTGGCAACCATGCCAAAAGCTGGCGCAGCGCGGAAGCTGGTTGAGTCAGTCTTAAGTGATGTGAGGTAGCATTTCAGCATTTCAGGTTTTTTGCTGACTAGCTGACTAGCTGATTATGATAGAACAGGCTGTGCAGTCCACATCTTCCCGAGAGGTCGAGCCACCCTTGTTATCACCACGCTACCCCTTAGCGTTCGTGGGTTTAGGGGCGGCGGTGTTCGCGGGTGCGTTGCGTGTGCTTACCGTTCTTTTTATCGCGCCGATTTTTGACACAGCTTTAATCGCTAAAGATGTGTCAGCGTTGCCGAGAACGTTGCTGCTAGCAGGGGTTATTGCGTTTCTTGGAGCAGTGATGCTCTTTGTACAAGATATCTGTATGGGAACAGTGGCCGCGCGAGTTGTAGCGCAATGGCGGGAAGGCTTGCTCTCGAGACTTTTAGAGCGTTCGCCAGGGGCTCTTCCTGGGAGTAGCGGTGGTCTTACAAGTCGCATTGTCGCTGACTTAAAAGAAGTCGAGCTTTACTACACGATTCTCGGTACGCTCGTGGCTGAAAGCAGTTTTTTAATCTGCATTTTAGCGACGCTCTTTTGGAAGAATGCCTTTGTGACCGTTATTTTGCTCGTGACAATCTTACCGCTCGTTCTTGTGTTGTCCTGGTTGGGACGGCGTTTGAAGCGTGCCACGACGAGGGCGCAAGAAAAACTCGAGGGGGTCGGTAGCAGTCTTCAAGAAGGTCTAAAACATCACGCTGTGATACGCGCGTTTGCCGCACAGACGTTTCTGCTCGAGCGGTTTCAGGGTTTTAATCTGGCAAGTCAGCGTGAGCAGGTTCGGCGCAACGTCTTATGGAGTGTGCAAGTCCCCATTGCTCAGCTTCTAACCTTTGGGGCAGTAGCCCTTCTCCTCACCCTTATGGCCCAAAGCGTGGCAAATCAGAGTATGAGCGTTGGCGACCTCGTGAGTTATGTGACACTCGTTGCGCTTCTTTCTACACCAAGTCAGCTTTTACCGAAGTCTTATGCGGTGTTGCAGCAGGCGAGGGCAGCGAGTGAACGGTTGCTTGAGCTTTGGGAGCTTCCTTTTGCACCGTCAATATCGAAAAAAAAGACAGTGACAGGGCGTGGCTTAAGGCTCGAGAACGTCAGCTTTTCTTACGGTACGCAAGACGTGCTCAACAACCTCAGTTTGACCTTTCCAGAGCGCGGTCTCGTCGCGTTTGTAGGGGAGAGCGGGGCGGGGAAAAGCACCCTTATAGCCTTGCTGCTACGTTTTCTGCGCCCTACACAGGGTGAAATTTACTTAGATACATCGTCTTACGCAAACTTATCTGAAACAACCTTGCGTCAGCGCGTGGCTTACGTACCACAAGGCACCGACTTGCTAAGTGGCACGTTGCAAGAGAATTTGTTACTGGGTCGCAGCATTCCTGAAGGAACGATTTGGAAGGCCCTAAAAGCTGTGCGGCTCGAGACCACCATGCAGTCTTTAGGTCTTCACTACGAACTCCGTGAGGACGGGGTAGGACTTTCAGGAGGACAACGCCAGCGTTTAGCCGTAGCCCGTGCTCTGCTGAGTGAACCTGATGTGCTCTTGCTCGATGAACCAAGTGCCAACCTTGACGAAGAGAGTGAAAAAGTGTTGCTCGAGACGCTGAGACTACAAGCTAAGGAACGCCTCGTGATTGTCGTCGCGCATCGTCCCGCGCTTATTGAGGCAGCAGATAGTGTGCTGCGGCTTGAGGCTGGTGTTATACAGAAGGAGGGAGGAGGGAGGAGGGAGAATTGAAGAGAGAAGCCCCTCCTACGTTCTCTATTTCATCTAACTTCAATTATGAGAGCTAGGTAAGATTATCATTAGTCCAACCTTTTAAATAGAAATATACAACTCATCCTGGCGTGCTACTTTGGCAGGTCGGGAGGAAGCACATGACGCTTCATGTAAGTAGCAAACTTTTTGTTATCGTTTTGGTAATCGCTGCTTTAATAACTGCTTTTCGGGCTCCAGCTAAGTCCCTCAACATTCTTGTGAGACCTAAAGTTGTGGTTGCTAAACCCGTGAATGTTGTGCTCGAGCCACAGATTGCCGTCCTGAGTGAACCAATGGCAGTCGTAGCTGAACTTATTGGAGTAGAGGAAACCTTGCAGGATGTATCCTCGAGCCTTTTGAACTTTACTCTAAAATCCACCGCGTACAACTCGCATGTAGACCAAACCGACTCTACTCCGCATATTACAGCGACGGGTGCGGCGACGGCGTTTGGGGTGATTGCAGTAAGCCGTGACATGTTAGGGAATATTCCTTATGGTTCTCTCGTCCGTCTTAAAGATTTAGGGAACTACCATAGTGGTCGTGGCGAGGGAAAATTTCAAGACCTACTCAATAACCAAGGGCTATTTATCGTTGAGGACACGATGCATCCCCGCAAAGTCGAGCAGATTGATGTGTGGTTTGCTGATAAGTCAGACGCACTGAGCTGGGGTGTTCGTCAAGTGGCACTTGAGGTTGTTCGGGTTGGCCGTGATGGCCCAATGCTCGAAGGTATGTTAGCAAGCCAGTAAAAGCAATTGAAAATTCAAGATTGAAGATTTTGAAATTCCATTTTGAATCTTCAATCTTCAACTTTGAATGACTAGTACACTTGCGTTTGGCTCAGTCGTTGGTAAGCTAAAGGCTGTGCGTTCCTTTACCGTTTTCCTCGCTCTCAAACACATCCGTCGCCGTTTATTGCAAAGTTTGTTGACCGTTTTAGGTGTGGCGGTTGGGGTCATGGTACTCGTAACGGCTCTTTCTCTTACCAATGGGTTTATTGCCGAACTCGTACGCAGCACCCTCGAGGCTACGCCACATATTACGTTGACCTCGTTTGATAGGGGCTCCTCGAGTACCTTTCCTTATGACGAAGCCCTTTTAGAGGAGCTGGAGACCTACCCTGATGTAGTTGCAGCCTCACCTTATATCGAGACGCAAGCACTCATTGCCAGACGCGCCAACGCCGTCCAAGGACTTAGTGCGCGTCAAGGCTATACCCAGATTATTGGTATTGATGTAGAGAAAGAGCAAAACGTGTTAGCAGACTTACCCGTTCTCGCTGAGCAAGCTACCGCGATTTCCCAAGAAAAGGGCATTGTCATTGGTTCATCCTTAGCAAACCGAACCCTTGGGGTTATTCCAGGCGATGAAGTGCAGATTCTCAATATCGTGCAAGGGCGCGAAACCTTCATCGTGGCCGACTCTTTTCATGTTGGCAATGAACTTATTGACAGTGCAGTCTCGATGACCTCAATTCCAACGCTTCAGGACTATCTCAACAAACCAGGTGAAATTACGGGATATCACGTCCGTGTGAAAGACCCAGAAGAGGCCATTCGTATTGCCACGCAACTTGGCAATACCACAGGGCTCTACGCTACCCCTTGGCAAAACCTCTATGGCAACTTGCTCGGGCAGATGCGTTTGCAAAAGGCCCTGATTAGCTTTGTGGTTTTTTTAATCGTCTTGGTTGCGGCGATGGGTATTGCTAATATTCTTATTTTGACCGTTGCAGAGAAAACCCCAGAAATTGGCATCCTCCGTGCGATGGGTGCAACCCAAGGGCAGATTTTAAGAACCTTTATGTATGAAGGCTTTATTTTAGGGATAACAGGCACGGTGCTTGGTGTGTTACTTGGTTTAGGCATTAGTATATATTTTGAGGTCAAACCGTTCCCATTGCCAGGCGATTTGTATTTCATTACCCAGCTACCTGTAGAACTGCAACTCTTCGATTTTGTCTGGGTTTGTGCGTTGTCACTTGTTACAAGTGTTATCGCCGGTTTGATTCCAGCGCGGCGGGCTAGTAGCTTAAATCCGATAGACGTACTCAAGTAACTAAAACTATGAAGGAAACGACAAGGGACAAGAGACAGGAGGCAGGGGAAGTTTCTCTTGTCTCTTGTCCCTTGTCTCCTAGTGTGGCCTTTTCACCTAGTCACATCCACGTTCCCCTGCCCGAGGGTCACCGCTTCCCAATGAGTAAATATACAGCTCTTGCTGAGGCGTTACGAGAGCGCGGCTGGCAGATTGAAAAAGCGCCGAGGGCGAGTACAAAAGAGTTGGAACGGGTTCATACGAGTGAGTACATCCAAACCTGGTGGAACCTTGCCCTGTCACCCCAAGAAGAGCGAAAACTTGGTTTGCCACAATCGGCAGAACTTTTAGAGCGTTCAATTGTTAGTGTTGGTGGCACGGTTGCGGCAATGCTGCACGCTCTTGCTACGTCAAAAAATTTTCAGAGCGGTTACGGTATTAACTTAGCAGGTGGTACGCATCATGCGTTCGCAGAGCGAGGCGAAGGTTTCTGTGTTTTTAACGACTTGGCGGTGGCTTCGCGTAAAGCGTTGGCAGAAAACTTAGCGGAGAGAATTTTGATAGTAGACCTTGATGTTCATCAAGGTAACGGCACAGCCAAAATTTTTGAGGATGAACCGCGTATCTTTACACTCAGTATTCATGGTGAGCGCAACTATCCGTTTCAAAAAGAAAAAAGTGACCTCGATATTGGGTTGCCGGATAGTGTAACTGACGCGCAGTATTTAGAAATATTAAACGAACAACTTCCTAAACTCTTTGAAACCTTTGAACCTGACCTTGTTTTCTTGCAAGGGGGAACGGACGTGTTGGCGGGTGACCGCTTTGGTCGGATGGCGTTGAGTCAAGAAGGTGTTGTCGCGCGAGACGCGCTTGTTTATAATCTTTGCTTTGAAAACGCAGTTCCGCTTGTTTACACGATGGGTGGGGGTTACCAACCGAAGATTGAAACGACAGTTGCAGCACATGTAGCAAGTTTGGAGAGATTGAGAATGGCTGAGGCAGAAGGTTTAGAGAAAAGATTTTAGCCTTAGCCCTAGCTTTTAGCCTTAGCCTCTACGATATATCGAGTAAAGTGTAAAAACCCAACGACATTAGGCATAATCACAACGTAGGTTTTCTGGAGGTGCGCGGTGGGTTGGTGGTAAGCGTTAAGCGGTTTACAACAAGTCTTTTGGGTGCTGGCGGTAGCCTCGAGCACTGTTTTTTTGCTCAGTACACTCATGTCTATTTTAGGATTTGGGGATAGCGGGGTAGACCTACATGTAGATATGCCTTCTGAACATAGCGCGGGGGATTGGCTCGAGTTTCTAAATTTTCGCAATATCGTAGCGTTTACTCTGGGTTTTTCTTGGGCAGGTATTCTGTTTTATGCCCAGCTTCAAATCTCCGTGTTGGTCTTGGCTATCGTTGTTGGCTTTGGGTTTGCAGTTCTAAATCACTGGCTCATGAAAAAATTACGCGGTTTAGAAACAACGGGCAACAGCAACTTAAATCAGGCGATTAGGTAGGAGGCTAGAGTCAGCGTGCAGATAGATGCCCAACTTCAGGGTAAAGGTAATACAGTAGCCATCAGCACGGATGGATGCCACGATGGTTAATGCTGCTGAGCGTATGTTAGGTCTCAAATGTCCCAACATTGAAGAACTCGCTAAGGATATTATCTTTGGTCAGCTTCGCGCCACGATTGCTACGATGGACATTGAACAAATTAATTCTGATTTCTCCTAACGTGTATTCTGTCTCCGAGGTCAGTGTGGCAGAGAAAAAAGAAAGAGGTGCAGTAATTTTTCACTGCACCTGTGCATTACAAGCGTAAATTTTTCACTTCTCAAATCTTTATGCAGGCACTTCCACCATGTCATAAACCTCAATCACATCACCCTGCTGCACGTTGTCGTAGTTTTGCAAATTAATGCCGCATTCAAAGCCCGTACCGACTTCACGCGCGTCATCCTTAAAGCGTTTAAGCTGTGCAACAGAACCTTTGTAAATTTCTTTGCCGCCTCTAAAAATACGTGCCTTGGCACCACGGCGTACGACACCATCGGTGACATAAGAACCTGCAATCGTACCCATTTTGGGAATACTGATGACTTGGCGCACTTCGGCATGACCCAAAACTTTTTCTTCATAGGTGGGTTCGGTTTGACCGCGAATCATGCGCTGTACATCTTCAACAAGTTGGTAAATAATTTTGTAAGACTTGATGCTAATGTCCTGACGCTCGGCAGATTTTTCGACAGAGCCAGTAGGATTGACATTAAAGGTCATGATGGTAGCACCGGAGGTACTCGCTAAGAGCAAGTCCGATTCGTTGGGTGCGCCAACCTCAGCGAGCATAATATGGATGTCAACTTCTTCGCTCTTAGCGGCCTCTTTTTGGAGAATGCCACGAATAGCCTCGAGCGACCCTTGAGTATCGGCGCGAAGAATGAGGTTGATGATCTTCTCTTTGCCTTGTCCACCAAATAATTCTGCCAACGTGACTTTGCTCCGAGCGTTTCTATCTTCGGTCTCGAGGTCTACACGAAGTTGCTTGCGTTCTGCAACAAGTGCCTTGGCTGCAACTTCGTTGGTGACGGCTTCAATTGCTTCGCCTGCCACAGGTTGTTCACTGAAGCCCAAGATTTGCACGGGAACCGAAGGCTTAGCTTCGTTCACGCGCTTACCTTCCGAGTCGGTCATGGCTTTTACTTTGGCCCAGGCTTCCCCCGCGACGACATAATCTGCCACTTTAAGTGTGCCTTCTTGTACCAAGACAGTAGCAAGTACGCCGGCACGTTTATCGAGCACCGATTCAATAATCACGCCGTGAGCTGGAATGTTCGTGACGGCGCGGTAATTTTCGAGTTCGGCGACAAGGGAGATCATCTCGAGCAAATTATCTACGCCTTTGCCTGTTTTCGCTGAGAGCGGCACGACCACTGTGTCACCGCCGTACTCTTCGGGAATAAGTTCGACTTGCATGAGGTCTTGTTTTACTTTGTCAGGATTGGCTTGCGGTAAGTCTGTTTTGTTGACGGCAACGATAATTGGTACCTTTGCAGCCTTTGCGTGCGCGATGGCTTCGCGGGTTTGCGGCATGATGCTGTCATCCGCAGCGACGACAATCACAGCGATGTCTGTGGCATTGGCACCACGTTGGCGAATCGTTGTAAAGGCTTCGTGGCCAGGAGTATCAAAAAACGTGATGGGGCCGTGCGAAGTCTGGACTTGGTAGGCACCAATATGCTGTGTAATACCGCCCGCTTCGCGCTCGGCGACACGACTACTGCGAATAAAATCGAGCAGTGACGTTTTTCCGTGATCAACGTGACCCATGACCGTGACGACAGGCGCACGTTTTGGTGCGTCCGCCGGAATAAGTGCGCGGCGTTCCTCTTTGGTCAGTGGCTTTTTAACTTCAGGTTCAGCGGGTTTGGGCTCGGGTTGTTTGACGGCGACGGCTGGGGACGGGGTGCGGGGTGCGGGGGACGGGGTTTGGAGGTTAGGGTTTGGGGTAGGTGCTTGTGGTGCGGCAGATGGTGTTGCTAGTTGTGTGGTGGGTTGAGGAGCTGGAGTAGCTTTGGGTTGCTCTTGGACTGGCGCGGCTTTGGGTGTTTCAGCTTTGGGTGTTTCAGCTTTGGGTGTTTCAGCTTTGGGTGTTTCAGGTTTGGGCTCAGCTTTAACTGATTCTGCTTTAACAGTTGAGGGTTGAGCTGTGTGCGAAGCAACTGGATTTGGCTGAGAGCTGAGAGCTGACGGCTGCTTATCACCAAGAAAGAATTGCTTTACTGTTTCGGCGATGTCTTGCTCGAGCGTACTGCTATGCGACTTATACTCCACGCCGAGTTCATCGAGTTTGGTAAGTAAAACTTTATTTTCTACGCCAAGTTCTTTGGCGAGTTGATAGATGCGTACTTTATCGGACATTCATACCTCCAAGGGAGCGACCCTTATCTAAATTCTTCGCAGTAACCTCCACAACTGGGAACGCTTCGCCAAGGGCAGTTTTAATAGTTTCTAACTCCTGAGCAATACGTTCTGCGTCGTTGCGAAAAAAACGCTTGAGTTGTTTACTTCCATGACATTTAGGCTTAAAGCAAAGCCACGCCCCACGCCCATCGGCCTTGCGTTTCAAATCAAACTGCCATTGCCCGTCTCTTTGAGACAGACGTAACAGTTCTTTCTGCGGCAGTGTTTCACGGCAGACAACGCAACGGCGGAGGGGGATGTGCTTGCTCATAGCATTTCAGCGTCTCAGCCTTTCAGCATTTCAGAAAGTCATTGCTAGGCTGACATACTGAAATGCTGAAGGGCTGACGTGCTTTACTCCTTTACCTCTTCTAAAACCTTATCTTCCAAATTCTCAGTAGTTTCCTCTGCTTTTGGCTCATTTCTAAAGAGTGCATCAAAGGCGGCGCGTTTGGTTTCGCTCGAAGTACCTACGCCTTCATCACCACGGGCAGCGGCGGCTTGCATGGCCACATCGAGGTCGCTAATGGTGTCAGTGGCGGTGAGGTCTATTTTGTACCCGGTGAGCTTTGCAGCTAAACGGACGTTTTGACCACCTTTACCAATGGCTAAAGAAAGCTGGTCATTCGTGACTAAAATCTTGGCTTCTTTGCTGTCCGTATTGACTTCGATGCCGCCGACTTTTGCTGGTGATAAAGCGTTGCGGATAAACTCGCGTGGGTTGGCATCCCACATGATGATGTCCACGCGCTCGCGCTGAAGTTCACCTGTAATCGCTTGAATACGTGCGCCACGATGACCGATGCAGGCACCAATGGGGTCAACATTGGGGTTGCTGCTCGTGACGGCAACTTTCGAGCGTTGACCTGCTTCCCGCGCGACGGCTTTAATTTCGACGGTGCCGTCATTCACTTCGGGAACTTCTTGCTTCATGAGGTACTCGAGCAACTCCGGTGCCGCACGTGAAACCAGAATGCTCGGGCCGCGACTGCCCTGCTCGACATTCATGACATACACCTTTAAGCGCATCCCGACCATCGTGCGCTCACCAGGGATTTGTTCTTTTTGCGGCATGATGGCTTCACCGCGACCAAGGTCTACAAAAATATTGCGCTTGTTATCGGTGCGTGTGACGCTGCCAGTGAGCACTTCGCCAGCGCGGTCTTTATACTCTTCAAAGACAATCGAACGCTCGGCTTCACGAATTTTTTGTGTGATAACTTGCTTCGTGGTTTGCACGGCGATGCGCGTAAACTTTTCGGGGTCAACCGGAAATTCCATTTCCATGCCAACTTCAATCGTGTCGTCTAGCTCGAGAGCTTCCGCGAGCAAAATTTCCTTTTCGGGCTCGGTAATTTCCTCGACCACTTTGCGGACGACGAGTACTTCTAATTCACCGCTGTTGGGGTCAATGGCAACTTCGATTTGTTTGCCAGGTTCGACATTGCGCTCGTAAGCTTGCTCGAGCGACTCCTCGAAGCTTTGCAGAAGTTGGTTTCTATCCAAGTTCCGCTCGGCAGCAAGTTGATTAAGTGCGTCTATGAAGTCCTTGTTCATTGTGAGTGTGTCCTCCTTGGGGGTGGTGTTTGTTTATTGCGTTTTAAGAAGGGAGAAGAAAAACCTTCTATGATTCTCCCTTCTCCCTCTTACCGGGGTTCCTTTGGCCATTCTGCCAGTGTTGCGTGAATTTCGCTTACCAAATACGTTTTTAACTCCTTGCCAACTTGAAAGGTAACAGTGTCGTCTTGCACGGTGCGGATGATGCCTCGAAAGGTTTCGTTTCTGGTTTTAACCTTCACTTCTAAATCGTGAAAACGCTCTAAATGGCGTTGGGTAAAAAGGGGGCGTTGGGGACCTGGCGATTCGACCTCTAATTCATAAGGCGTATCGAAAGGGTCGAGGCGGTCCAGCTCGAGGCCATAAATTCGCGTAGCGAGCGTTACATCTTCCATACTCACGGTTTTTTCATCAAGGCGGTCAATTCGCAGTAACACTTTCCGCTTCTTCCCTTGCCCAGTGACAGTCACTTCTAAAACCTCATAACCGAGGGGCTCTAAGATGTGTTTAGCTGCGTCTTGTAGTTCGTCCATCATCCTTTGCTCCTGCACTAGGTATGTTTCACTTGTGTTTCGTGGTTTGTTTTTGGCTCAACTTTGTGGGGGGTACAGGGTGCGGGGTACGGAAAATTAGGCTTTTATCCGTACCCCGCACCCCTAGCGGCCCAAAGGCAAGCCCTGCCTACTACCTAGTTAGCACTCGAGTTGTTGCTAGTAAATAAGGTGCTGACCAACAAAAAAGGTGGCAAACTTACATATCACCACCCCTGGCAGTCGGGAATCTAACGTTTATGAGTATACACCGTGATTACTAAGGGGGCAAGGTGGAGAAATACAGGGGCAGGAGTCAGGCCGTAAAGGCTCGGAAATCGGGTAGAAACTTTCACCAATTCCTAATTTCCAGCTTTTAGCTCCTGTAATTCAAATTTTAACTTTGATATGCTGCACAAATAAATTGACCTGAGGAGCATTGATTATGATGAAGCGTTTTCTACCCTTACTTTTTACTTTTTACTTTTTACTTTTTACTTTTTCCGTAGTTTCAGCACAAGAAACAGGCCAAGGAACTGGCACACAAGATGCCCAACCGAGCGGCGGAACTGCCTCGGACGAAGTGAGCATTAAAACCGAGATTTTTGTGGTGAATCAAACGACGGGGGCAGATGGCCAAGTTGTCGAAGACACCAGGCCTGCCACCACCGCGCGACCAGGGCAAACTGTTGAGTACCGCTTAATAGCTAAAAATGAGACTGATACAACCCTACCTGCGGGAACCGTCGTGATTACAGGGCCTGTACCGGACGGTCTTACCTACATTGCCAAGTCTGCCACACCCAAAGACGAGCGCATTCTCACTGAGTACTCAGCAGATGGTACAAATTTTGTAGAAGCAGAAGCAGAGCAAGCGTATAAAGCAGTGCGCTGGTCACTGTTGGTGCCACTTGAGCCAGGGCAAGAAGAAACCTTCGTTTACCGTGTTACAGTGAATCAAGTAGAATAAGCCTACAGAGGGAAGGAGATAGGAGACGGAAGGTTTTAGACTTTTCTTCTTTCTTCTTCCTCCTTCATTCTTTCTCCTGGTCGTTTATCAGCGGGCAATAATGCACGAATGGTTTCTATCAAGGTATGTGTAAGCTGCGAAGTTTCTTCTCTCGATTTACCTTGTGGCGTGATCGGATCACCAAATTTTACTCGGAAGCTGCGCCCTTCACGCCAGATAGCGGCGGGTTGAATGGGCACGCCTGCGCGTTGGGCGATGAAAGCAGCACCATCTAAGGCTTCAGCGTCACCCGCGTTGCGTGTGCCTTGAATAAAAATTCCAATAGCAACCTGACGTTCTTTAACACGGCGAATAGAATCTTTAATGGCTCCTGTGGCGTTGCCTTCGCGGTCTACAGGGTAAGCACGGAGGCTTAAAATAAGGAGGCGAAAAAAGGGAGACCTTTCAAACAATTCCTTCTTCGCCATATAGTTGGCTTCTCTTGGAATGGCTACGCCGAGTACAGGTGGGTCAAGTGAACTAAAATGATTGCTGACTACAATAAGCCCACCTTGACGCGGCACTTTTTCTTGACCCTCGACGCGCAAGCCTAAAAATAATTTGGCGTAAATCAAAAAACAGGTGCGTCCAAACCAAAAAGCCCAGTCTTGTTGTACGACCCTCTCTAAAATCGTCATCATTACGTAGGTATGATAAGCGGGATAGCAGGAGGGAGTAAAGAGGAGTGGCGAGGCATGAGAGACGAGGAATGAATAAAAAACGCTTTTTCTTATCCCTCATTCTCCTGCCGTAAGCGGTAACTGAATTCGGCAGCGACTAAAGCACCAAGCAAGAACATCAAAATCGCAAAGTACAACCACACCAAAATGACGAGGAAGCTCGTGATAATGCCGTAGATAACGTTGAACTGCTCAAAATTAAAGGTTGCGGCTAGGGCATAGCGCGTGACGTAAATTCCTACAGTGCTGATGACGGCACCTGTAATGGAAGAGAGCCAGTGGCTCGAGCGGCGGGGTAAATATCTAAAACAGAGTGCGAAGACGAGTGTGGCCAGCAAAAACTGCGAAAGCTCAGAAAGCAAATCTCTGCTTGGTATTTTTAGCAAAGGTAAGGTTGGACTAAGCTCGTGTAATTCTGTAGCAACAAACTCGAGCAAGCTCAGAAAAGAAGAGATGACCAGCCCACCGATGACTTGAAATGCGATGACCAAGGCAACCGCAGCAATCAGGGCAATGCCAAGTAAACGTTTGCGCCAATACGCGCGCACGTGAGGAACACCAAAGACAATCTCGAGGGCAAGTTGCAAGGACGTAAAAAAGTTGCTTCCAGCCCAAACCAGCACGCCAACTGAAATAAGGCTGCGTAAAATGGCTCCTTCACCAAGTTGCTGTACAAGCCCTTGAAAACTTTCCCTTGCCAAATCACTCGCACTGTCTTGCATAGGTAAAAGCCGCGCGACTAAATCGGTGAGGGCGCGTTGGTACTGTGCTAAAAGCTCTGGATTGCGCCGCAATAAAAAGCCTAAAAAGCCTGTAAGGAGAATGAGCAGTGGACCTAGAGAAAACGCTGCGTAGTAGGAGAGTGCCGCTGCAAGCATGGGCAATTGTGTGGTGCTGTAGCGTTTGTAAAGTGCTGCAATAAAAGAGCCGATAGGCGTTTCTAGGAGGTTGTGTAGCCTGTTTCCCACGTGTCTATCTTATAAGGAAAGGAGTCAGAAGTCGGGAGTTAGGAACTAGGGAAAACGAACTAACCCTAAATCTTAATGCCTGACTCCCAATTCCTAAACTTGATGCCAAAAACTTGATAGCTTCTTTAGGAACAATGTGTCAGACTGAAGCTGTGTCTAACGTGGTGACCTTTACACCCTATCCACAACCTGAGCACGATACTTTTAGTGCGGGAGAGAGTGAGAAGCGTGCTCTTTTTATTCACGGCTTTCCTGGTACACCGCTCGAGTTGCGCGGTTTGGCTGAAGCACTCGTTGCGCGTGATTGGCAAGTACACGTGCCACTCTTGCCAGGTTTCGGGAAAGACATTATCAACCTAGCAGGGAAGACACGGCACGACTGGTTAACGAAAATTGCCCGTGAGTACGCAAGCCTGAAAAAAGACTCGAGCCACATACTCCTCGTTGGGTTTTCAATGGGTGGTGCATTGTCTCTTACGTCTTCAGTTACCTTAAAACCTGACCAACTTATTTTGCTTGCGCCCCTGTCTAAACTGCCTGACTGGCGACAAAAACTTTTGCCTGTCGTCAAATATGTTTTGCCTGAGCTGCGCCCCTTTGAAAAAGCAGATTTTAAGGATGCAAGTGTTCGTGCCGAGTTTGAGAAAATGTTGCCTGATGCAGACTTAGGTGATGTGACAGTGCAAGAACAACTTCGCAAGCTCGTGAAACTTAAAACAGAATCGCTCGACCAACTGCGTGAAATAGGGAAACTTGCAAAGGCAAATGCCCCAAAAGTCGCCTCGCCTTGTGTCGTGATTCAGGGTACGGAAGACACGACGGTGATGCCGCCCTATACCAGAAAACTCGTAGCACGCTTTAAGGAAAAGCCAACATATCTCGAGATTCCTGGGGGGCACGAATTTATAAAAATAGTTAACCCTTGCTACCCAAGGTTAAAGCAGGTGTTCCTCGAGCAGGTACTCGAGCCTTGAACTATTTTTTGAAACTCAAACTTTCCTTTTCGAATTTATAATTCTGCAATCTTACTAAGGAAACTCTGTTGAGAGCTGCCTCATTGTGGGTTGGAAAAAACAAAAAGGCGACGCGGTTGCATTAGGTGATGTGCTTTGTGAAGTTGAGACGGATAAAGCTGTGACGGATGTGGAAAGCACAGCAAGTGGTGTGTTGTTAAGGACTCTCTTTGTTGAGGGTGATGATGTTCCTATCCAAACAGTAATCGCGGTTGTGGGTAATCCTGGTGAAAGTATCACTGAGTTCTTACCGAATGGAACAAGAAAAGAAGAAAAAGAAGAAGGTGTAAAGGCTTTTGTCAACACTCAAAGCTCGAGTCAAGATTTAGTGACAACGACACCTGCCCAAACAACTTCAAAACCGATCTTAGAAGACGCTAGTGTTGGAGTTTTGCCGAGAGCAAGGCTGCGGATGCGTGATGGTGGTGTAAATCTCCCGAACATCTCTGGTACAGGGCCAACTGGACGAATTCTCGAGCGTGATGTTATTGCTGCTTTAACTAGCCCTTTCACGTTTCATTGAGACAAGGAAGCGCAAGGAGGGAAAGCGTTGATAGCATCGTCCTTGGTGACAGTAAGAACGGCATCCTCGAAGGTTTTGCTTAAGGGTGGCAAGCTGTCAGGAAGCAAGGTGCGAATG
>JBOFGY010000119.1:0-10085 GCA_051649365.1 Trueperaceae bacterium | reverse complement strand
CCTTTGTTGCTTGGGTTTCGGTTTCTTCTCTCGTTTGTTCTTCTTAACCTTCTTTTGCTTCTCTGTCTTTGCTGTCATTCCCTCAATCTAGCAACTTCCCCCGCTTAGCTGCAAAATAACTCCGCGACCCCTCAAGTACATAGAAGCTAAGACATTCATAATAATCTGCTTGGTCCCAATCCTTAACAATAGGACTATTTAAGACAACAACTTGAATTGGAAGGGTTGAGTTTTCTGAAACAACAAATTGATAAAAAGGCACATTTTCAATCAAACGTGATTGGTAGGTTACTTTGGCAAAAAGTTCATCAAATTGAATTGGGTGAAGTTTGCATCCAGAAACAGCTTCCACGTAACGTCCGTAACTACTTGCTATTATGCCAAAATCTTGTAACGCAGCAATAACACCTACCGTGTCAAGTTGAAAGCACACTGTATTAGAATATAAGTTATCAGAAAAATTGAATTTTGTCTTCTCAATCGAGTGCAAATTCACTACCAGAACGGAATACGCTGGCTTAGGAAATCCAAAATCAATACCTCTCCAAACGCCTTGCAACATAACATGAAGTGCATAAGAGCCTTCGAGATAGTCTTTCGTCATTATGGGATCACTGTCTGGAATTTTACGATCCGCTTTGAGAAAAAGTTCAGCAAATTTTATTGAGTATACTATTTTGGAAAGCCAGAGAAAAAGAAGCGTCTTATCCAACTGCACTACTCCTTCGTAGCCAGCTTTGACTGCCGAGCGCACTTGATTTTCAATTTGACTCAAATAAGTTCCGTTACAGGTTATGCAGCATGGAACTGTAAGACTTCGATAAGGTATTCTCGTTCCGTTTAGTAAGGTTAGTCGCTCATTCCAAAGATTAAACTTATCTTGCAGCCATTTAGGAAATATGTGTTCCTCGGTTGCGTCTACACTCAATTTATTACCGCACAGGAAACAATGCTTTCCATCAAAACGCATTCGCTCGAAGGGATGATTCTCAAACGTCTCAAGGGGATTATCGTTAGCACTTTTTTTCATAGTGTAACTAGCTATTTTTGCATTTTTCTAAGAAGAATTCTATACTTTCTGAACCCAATTATTTTCACTTTGAGTTGAATAACCTCGAGTCCTCCCCGCAAAACTCGAGTCACCTATGCTAAACTCTAGCCATGCAAGCCATCAGACTTAAAGCCACTGTTTCAGAAAGCCGTGAGCTAAAACTCCAACTCCCTGACACCATTCAACCAGGGCAAGTTGAAGTTCTCGTTTTGCGCGAGGAGGAAGTGAAACAACCCACTCCACTTCTGCAAATTCTGGACGAAATTGAAAATTCGAGTGAACCAGGCAACCGCTTGGAAGACCTCGACAAAAGGCTTAGCGAAGAACGGGCTAGCTGGGAATGATTTATTTAGACAGTTGCATTCTGATTTATTTGCTCGAGGCTGAACCTTCAAAACGTAGAGTTATCGCACAGGAAATTCGTCAACATGCCCTAACAGGTTTTGCCATTTCACCTCTTTCAAAACTCGAGTGTTTAGTGATGCCAACAAAGCAAGCAAATACGCCATTACTTGAAAGATACAGGCGCACATTCAGTGCTTTTAGGCTTCTGGACATATCTCTTGATGTTTAGGAAGAGGCTTTGAATCTGAGAGCCTTTCACAATCTCAAAACACCTGACGCACTTCACTTGGCAACTGCACTTCATCATGGTTGTCAAGAATTTTGGACGAATGATTTAAGGTTGAGCAAGGCAACCCGTCAAATTTCATTTCGAGTTTTGCCATAAAGTTTATACTCGAGTCCAGGCAAAACTCGAGCCCCAAATCTTGCTGTATACTACTCCCATGAACATCTCACCTGCCTACCAAGAAATCATAGACTTCATCGCCGCAGGTACACGCCCTGAAAACGTCATTGCCTTTCGCCCATCAGAGGCAGCTAAAGAGCGTGTTGCAGAGCTTATTGCAAAAAACAAAACTGAAACGCTTAGCCAAGAAGAAAGCAATGAGCTAGAACATTATTTGCAACTCGAGCATCTCATGCGTTTGGCAAAAGCAAGAGCTAGACAATTTCTCGTCAATGAGTAAAACCTATATTTCAGCCGAGTTACGCAAACTTGTTCGCGAACGTGCCAGAAATCTTTGTGAGTATTGCCTTATCCACGAAGACGATACTCACTTTGGCTGTCAGGTAGACCATATCATCAGCGAGAAACACAGTGGTCAAACCGAAGCTGATAATCTTGCTTATGCTTGCACCTTTTGTAATCAACACAAAGGCAGCGATATTGCTTCAATCGTCCAAGAGACAAAAGCCTTGGTTCGTCTTTTTAATCCCCGCTCAGATAATTGGCGTGAGCATTTTAGACTTGAACAGAATCACATTCTTTCTCTTACAGATATTGGCAAAGTCACGGTTCAACTACTGCGCTTCAATGATACGGATAGAATTTTTGAACGACAAGAATTAAACGCTGCTGGCAGGTATCCTTCGGTTGAGGCACTCGAGTTATTGAACTAACTGGCCCGAGTCCTCCCCGTAAAACTCAAACCCTCTATCATACCGTCCCAACCTTCACCCCAAGTTTTGTAAGATACTGCCGATACGCAATTGCCAAACGATCTGACTTTAGGTGAAGCTCTTGCTGCAAATCGAGTGGCAACTCTTCAGGGCGTTGGCTTTCTAAAATCGCTAAATCCTGCGAGAAAATTTTGTCTTGGAAGTCAATAAAAATTTGGTCATCCATATCAAAGCCATAGTTTCTCGAGAGCAACATATACGCTGTTGTTTCACGTTCTTTACTTGGTGTAACGCAAAGCATAATGGAAAAAATATCGCTCGAGCCATCGTCCGATTTTCTAAAGCGCACGGCCGTAGGCGATAAAATTTCGTAGACATAATTGTTGTGCACGACCTTGCCACGCCCATCTGGATCAGGTTGAAAAATCCTGATGGTGTCCGATACGAGTTTGCCCTCTCGCTCGTGAATGTGATGTTCTGGAATCTGCGCGTGACTCGGTACACCCAAGTAACCTTCGTGAACCCACATAAGGTGAGATACATCTAAAAAATTCTCAAGGATGCGCGGAGCTTCCGCAGGCACGCTGTAGGGTCCACAGATAACGGTGTGAAAGGTTTCGTCGTGAAGTTCGTCGTAGCGGGGAATATCCTTAGAGACTTCGTGCAAAGACACCCAAACAAACCCGTACTGTTCTTTGCAAGCATATACGTGTGCTTTTGCCTTAGTAGGAATGGGCAGCTCAGGTGCTTGTGCTGGAATTTTGACACATTGTCCTGCGCTGTTATATTCCCAAGCATGATAGGGACAGACGAGCGCATCGTTGCAAATGCGCCCGAGCGAGAGTGCCGTACCGCGATGAATACACAGGTCTTTGAAAGCATGAATGCCTGAACTGTTACGCCACAACACAATTTGCTCGCCCAAGACAAAGCGTTGAATGGGTTGCTCCCCTACCTCACTCGAGCGTGCTGCAATAAGCCAGTGGGACTCGAGGACAGCATCTTTCATTCGAGTAATCGGCATGTCAAACTCCTAAAGGTGAGACGCAAAGCGCAAGAGGCGAGACGTCAAGTCGTACATTTCTTGCTTAACGTTTAACGTTTAATGTTCTGCATCTTACGCCGTCCACTATATCAACGAATTTTTTGCAAAGTGTTAAGACAAAACGCAACGCATGTCTTGCATAGTACAAACATCTTTCGTTATAGTACGCCATGAACGAGGACATCTCGTCCATCCCATCTATGATGAAACCTGCAACGCTGACGATGACAAACATTAGCAAGCGTTTTCCGGGTGTGCTAGCCAATAATAGAGTCAGCTTTGATGTGCAACCGGGCGAAGTCCATGCCTTACTCGGCGAAAATGGTGCCGGCAAAACCACCCTCATGAACATTCTCTACGGACTTTATCAGCCGGATGAAGGAAACATTCAACTTCGTAATGAGGTTGTCAAGTTTCGTTCGCCAAAAGATGCCATGAACAAAGGCATTGGCCTAGTTGCGCAACATTTTCACTTAGCCCGCAAACACACGGTAGCAGAAA
Source organism: Trueperaceae bacterium (assembly GCA_051649365.1). Taxonomy (GTDB): domain Bacteria; phylum Deinococcota; class Deinococci; order Deinococcales; family Trueperaceae; genus CAVTAE01. The sequence goes on along the minus strand of JBOFGY010000119.1, from coordinate 6,024 downwards.
ACATCGGGCTTGGTTTACGAGGTGTGCCGTTCTTTTTTCCAACTAAGAAGCTCGAGCAAACCATCAGCGACCTTGGTAATAAATATCGTTTAGCGGTTGATCCGCACGCACTCGTGTGGCAACTCTCGCCTGGCGAACAGCAGCGCGTCGAGATTTTGAAAGCTTTGATTCAAGGTGCAAAAATTCTAATTCTTGATGAACCTACCAGCGTTCTCACTCCGCAAGAAGCCGAAAGTCTTTTTGATGTTTTGCGGCGCATGAAGGCCGCAGGCGAAGCAGTTATTTTTATCAGCCACAAACTCGATGAAGTCATGACAATTGCTGACCGAATCACGGTACTACGCAAAGGTGCCGTCGTTGGCACATTGGATAAACGTAACGCCACACCAAGCAAACTCGCACAAATGATGGTTGGGCGAGAAATGCCAAAGCTCGAGCGTAAAGGCAGCATCGCTTCTAAAAAGATTGTGCTCGAGCTTAACGACATATGGGCCAAAAGCACACGCGGCACAGACGCACTGCGCGGCGTAAATCTAAGCATTCATCACGGTGAAGTGTTGGGTGTCGCTGGTGTTGCAGGTAATGGCCAAGCTGAACTTATTGAAGTCTTGACCGGTTTGCGCAACGTTACTAGGGGCAGCATCAAACTAGAGAATAAAGACATCACCTCACTGAATGCCAAAGGTTTATTTGAAGCAGGTATCGCGCATATTCCTGAAGACCGCAACCACATGGGCGTGGTGCCTTCCATGAGCGTGGCAGAAAATATGGTGTTGCGCCAATACCGTTACAAACCTTTTAACAAGGCGGGTCTCCTCGATTGGAACGCCGTTGCAAGCTTTGCAGACAAAAGCATTAAAGATTACGAAGTTTCCACACCATCTAAAGATACTGTAACCAGGCTCCTCTCTGGCGGTAACGTGCAAAAAGTGATTTTGGCAAGGGAACTCTCTGGTGAGCCTAAGCTCGTCGTCGCAGCGCATCCAACTTACGGTCTCGATGTCAGCGCGACAGCCCTCACCCACGACCTTCTCTTGAAACAACGCGAACGCGGTGCTGCTGTCTTGCTTATCTCCGAAGATTTAGATGAACTCTTCAAACTCTCCGATAGAATTGCAGTTATCTTTGCTGGACAAATCGTCGGCATCGTCGAAACAGACAAGGCAAGCCTCGAGGATGTTGGGCTAATGATGGCAGGTAGTAAGGTGGCAGCATGAGCACAAGTGGCAAGTGGCGAGTGGCAAGTGGCAAGTGGTTTTCTCTCATCCCTCATCCCTACGCATTCGCTCAAACTCCGTACACATCCCTCATCCCTTCTTTTTGGGGTTTATCATGACCCTCCTCGGCTACAAGCTCGAGCCTCGCACCACACCCTCGGCAGCGTTTACCTTTTTGATTACACTTGGTGCGATTGTCGTTGCACTTATCATCACTGGAGTGTTGTTTGCAGTCTTTGGAGTTAATCCGTTTGCTGCCTACAAAGAAATTTTAGAAAAAACACTATTTAACCTACGCGGTTTTAGCGAAGTCGTGCGGCGCATGATTCCGCTCTTGCTCTGTGGTGTAGGTATTGCGCTCGCTCTGAAAGCACGCTTTTGGAATATCGGCGCGGAAGGTCAACTGCTAGCCGGTGCAGCCGCTGCCGCAGGGCTTGCACTCTTCGCACCACTTCCTGGTGTTGTCATGATTCCTGCAATGTTTTTAGCAGGGTTTGTTGTTGCTGGCTTGTGGGGTTTTTTGCCTGCCATTCTCAAAGTGCGTCTCGGTGTCAATGAAATCATTACAACACTAATGATGAATTACATTGCACTCTATATTGTTCGCGCCCTTATCAATGGGACGTGGAAAGGCAGTGGTTCAAGAGGTTTTCCTGAAACGGATAAATTTGCGAGAGAGTTTTATTTGCCCACGTTACCCACCACACGCTTGCACTATCCAACTCTGATTTTAGGCATAGTCCTCACGCTCTTTATTTTCTTTATGCTGCGCCAAATGAAGCTTGGTTTTGACATTCGAATTATGGGCGAAAGCCCCGACGCCGCACGCTACGCAGGTATTAACTTTTTTAGCACGACGATGCTCTTGGTCTTACTCTCTGCGGGTGCGGCGGGTCTTGCAGGTGTTGGCGAAGTTGCGGGGATTCACAGGAAGTTGCTCGAGCCTAGCAGCATCTCGCTCGGTTACGGTTACACAGGCATGATTGTGGCCCTGCTTGCTAGAGGCAACCCACTCGGCACCATCCCCGCTGCACTTTTCTTAGGTTTGATTTTTGCTAGCGGTGACGTAATGAAAGCAGGTTTGGGTTTACCAACACAAATGGTAGATGTCATTAACGGTCTCGTTTTAATTTGTATCATTTGCGCTGAGCCCTTACTGAGGTTTCGTTTTGTTAAACAACGGAAAACGCTGCCCCTCACTCTACTACCGAAACGGAGCTAGTTTAAAATGGAACTCAACGACATTCTAGGAACCTTTGCGAGGGCCTTAGCATTTAGCACACCGCTACTCTGGGCTGCACTCGGTGAAATTTTTGCAGAGCGTGCTGGTGTTGTAAATCTCGGCGTAGAAGGCATGATGATCCTAGCTGCCGTAATTGGTTTTATTGTTGGGCAAACAACTGGACTGCCTTGGCTTGCACTACTCGTCGCAGCCCTCATGGGCGCACTCGTGGCACTTTTTCATGCCTTTATTTCAATTACACTTCGTGCCAATCAATTTGTGTCAGGTTTAGCGATTACGATTTTTGGGCTTGGGTTGTCAGGGTTGCTCGGGCGAAACTACGTAGGCGTAGAACTCAAAAACTCTATCTCTTTTATCACAGTTCCTGGTTTATCTGAACTGCCACTCATTGGCCCAGCGTTTTTCACCAATCAATATCCACTCACGTATCTAGGCTTAATCGTTGCTGTCTTTCTGTGGTTTGTCTTGTACAAAACGCAACTTGGTATGACGTTGCGAACCGTTGGAGAATCTCCTATTGCAGCTGATGTTGCTGGCATCAATGTAAGCAGAGTTCGTTATCTTGCTGTGATGTTTGGTGGCTTTATGTCTGGCATTGCAGGCGGGTTTTTATCTCTTTCGTATTATGCTTCGTGGATTGAAGGCGCAACCAACGGCATGGGTTGGATTGCCCTAGCACTAGCCATCTTTGCACTCTGGGACCCCGTGCGCTGTATTTTTGCTGCATTTTTATTCGGCGCATTTTTTACCTTGCAATACCGTTTGCAAGAAGTCTTTTCACCCAACCTACTCTCGCTCATGCCCTATGTGTTTACGGTCTTGGCCTTGATTGTCATCGCACTTATTAAGGGACGGCGTACCTTTGGTGCGCCTGAAGCTTTGGGCGTTCCGTATCAGCGAGGTGAACGGTAATGCATTGTCACTTACCTTTTTCACTTCATCGTTTCATTGTTAATCTTCATCCCCTTCCTCGTCATTACGAGTCTCAGCTTGAAAAAACTCAAGTTATCACCGAGTTCATTTCTGATATATCCACGAAGCAATCTGTCTTCACTCTGTTTAGGGTAAGAAGATTCTCCACTCGCTTTAGAAAAAATCTTTTTAGGCAATCTGTAAAAAGAGATTGCTTCGTTGCTCGCTCATTGTCACCAAATTTGCACTCCAGTACATTTTCATCACTAACTCCATACGCTCCAGTCCCTTTACTTCGTACACGCAATGACGAGGAAAGAAAAATGGTAGTTGCTTTTTCATTACCTTAAATCATGAATCGTTTGTTTTTGTGTTGTAGGAAAATTTGCTAGTAGGAAGTTATTGATTTTCTTTTTGCATCGTTGCTACTGGGTCTAAAAACCAATTGGTCTCAACACCTAAGGTAGCTCGAGTAGTCCACAAGTAACTCAGGGAGGTTACACATGAAGAACGTTTTTGCATTCCTCGCGGCGTTATGTTTGCTCACATTATGTTTGCTCACACCAGCATTCGCCCAAGACTTAGACCCTAACCGTGAACTCACGGTGGGCTTTATTTACGTCGGCCCTGTCGGTGATGCGGGCTGGACGTATGCGCACGATTTAGGCAGGCAAAAGCTCGAGGAAGCCTTGCCCAACGTCGAAACCACCATCGTCGAATCCGTTGCTGAAGCCGACGCAGAAAGTGCTGTTGACCAACTCGTCGCCGACGGTGCAGAAGTTATTTTTGCCACGAGCTTTGGTTATGGTGACGGCATCTTAGCTGCTGCCGAGCGTTACCCTGATGTCATTTTTGGTCACGCTACTGGTTATCAACGCGCACCCAACGTCATGACCTATATCGCTGAAATGTATCAAGGCTATTACGTCAACGGTCTTATTGCTGGTGCGCTCAGTGAATCAGGACTTATCGGTTACCCCGCGGCCTTCCCTATTCCCGAAGTGAAGCGGCATATCAACGCCTTTGCACTTGGTGCCTTAGCTGTCAATCCAGACGCAAAAGTTGAAGTGACGTGGCTCAACGCTTGGTTTGCACCCGACGCAGCCAAAGAAGCCACCGAAGCATTAATCAGTAAAGGTGCCGATGTCTTTGCGTTTACCGAAGACACACCTGCTGTGATTCAAACCGCCGCCGCAAAAGGTTTCCCGAGCTTTAGCCACTACGCCTCAATGTACGACTTCTCCCCTGAAACCGTTGCTTCAGGTCAGCTCTGCCACTGGGAAACGATTTACATTGACTTCATCAGCAAAGTTTTATCGGGTGAATACACCGCGACAAACTTAGAGGACGTTGACTATGTTTATCTTATGAAAGAGGGTGCGCTCGAGGTAGGTGCCGATGACGGTATGCCCATCAACCCTGTCTACGAAGAAGCCTTGAAAGCCAAAATGGTGAATGACCCAGAACTCGGTGAAATCTCTGTTTACGACTTAGTGATGACACGCATCGAACAAATGACCGGCGGCGAGTTCGAGCCCTTTACTGGCCCCATCACCGATCGCAAAGGCAACGAAGTGTATGCCGAAGGCGTTGCAGCTACCATTCCAGAACTGATGAGCCTCGAGTGGGCTGCGCCAAACGTTGTGGGTGACTGGGATAACGAACCTTAAAAATAACGTAGTGTAACGCAATCTTAAAGTTTTTGAACTACCTTAACATTGCAAAAGCCAAGGCTTTCAGCTTGCTAGCCTTGGCTTTCTGCCTTCTGCCTGCAGCTTTTTTGCTTCTTTTGCTCTTGACAGTCCTTCATGTGGACATGTAGTATCTTAAAGCTACACCTTGGGGCCTTAGCTCAGTTGGGAGAGCATCCGCTTTGCAAGCGGAATGTCGTCAGTTCGAGTCTGACAGGCTCCACCAAGAGAAAGTGCGTGGGGGACGAGAAAACTAAAGGCTAGCGATTAAGCTAGCCTTCTTTATTTTCCTAAAATACTGCCAACTTACTGCCACGCCTTACGCAACCTCGCCACGCGGCGGTGCAAGTAGTCTCGTGAGTGGGATTGCTGCACCTTGTCTTTGTTCCTCAAAAGTGTGTGCGTAGCGTTTCAAGGTGAAGTCAGCATTCTTGTGTCCGATTCGGTCTGCAATGGTTCTAGCGTCAACACCTGCTTTATTGAGAAGTGAAACGTGCATGTGTCTGAGGTCATGAAAGCGGAGGTGCGGAAATACTTTAGTCTCTTCTATTTGCTTCTCTCTCAGCTTCTTCTCTTCCTCACTGCTAGCTAATTCAATGTATGCGTCCTTAGTCGTTTGCTGTAAGTCGTACCACGTGCGGTAGAAGTTAAAAGGGTTCATAGGTGTACCAGTTTCCGAAGTGAAGACTAAACCTTTATGCTTACTGGCTTGCCACTCTTCCTTTAGCTCCTTAGCTTCACCCAGTTGCTTCAGGCGGTGTTCCTCGAGCGTTGCTAATGTCTCGGTGTCCAGAATGACACGCCTAACTCCCTTTGGAGTTAGTCTAAAATCCTAGACAAAGGTAGTTTAGTTTAAGCTGCGGCATGAAGCAAGCCCTCCTTTGGCTGAATACCTTGGGTCAGTTCAAAGCCGTGTGGGGTTTGATAAAGCAGAGAGCTGTGCAACCGTTCACGGTTGTAA
>JBOFGY010000118.1:0-3212 GCA_051649365.1 Trueperaceae bacterium | reverse complement strand
ACAGCGTTTCCTGTACGCATGGCTTTTCCCTTCGCGGTAGCCTTGTTCTAACGCGCTCTTTTGTTCCTTACTGAGCTTTAACTGCTTCACTGGACGACCCATATAGTAAGTTTAACTTAATTGTGTGCGACTACTTATTACCTTCTACTTTGTAATAATGTAAGGTTTTCACAAACTCTTGAACCTCGTTGGCATGGTAATCAGTATATATTTTGACTACGCATCCACCTTGAATAGATAATTCATCCAAAATTTTAGCCAATTCCTTCATTAGGTGGTCTTGATATCGCGGAAAATACGAGAATCTCTCGTTAATGTATCCGTCAAAATCTTCTCCTTTAGGCATTTGGATGCCAACCCAAAGCCTTATTAAAAATTTGGCCACTTTTTATACTCCATTATTTACAAAGTGAGCTGACCCTAGGTTAGCACCTTTCTTTTTTATATTTCGACTTAATCCTTGGGGTCGTCTTCTATCCCCAGCGTCAGTCTAAAAAAGCAGGCGGTGAATATTAGAAAATTTTGCTTTTTTGAGCTAAAGATGGCTAAAAAGCTTTAACTCCCTGTGACCACAGTGTCGTCGTACCATCACGTTAAGCTCACATATCCTCAACGTTATTCGGTAGACTTTGAAGGTGAATAGCTGGGCGGAATGTGTTGCTCGAGTGTAAGTGTTGTACCAGCAACCCACCCACCAAGAACCATCAGGAGGAAATTATGCGTAATAGTGTACGGTCACTCAGTTATCTGTTTATCCTTGGCATAATGCTGGCTACCTTTAGTTTTGCCAAACAGCCTAACTATGTAGTTCGCTACTTTGACCGAAGTGAAATTAATGTTGCACCTGGCGAAATTGTTTTATCACCGGAATACCAAACAACTATCGAGTTTGAGAATCTCTCGATTGAATCTGCTAGTTCTGGACGTACCGACCAAGTGACAGTAGAAATTGACAAACAAGTTATTCGGCTGCGCGCGAATCAAGAAGTGGTGAATACAGACCTTACAGTGCGCGTTGGTGGGCAAACACTGCTCTTTATTCTCAAAGCTGACCCCACCCTAAGAGAACCCCGCCGCTATCTTGTTTTTGACAAGTAGACACCGTTCGCTTTTAATAAATAGGCTATAGCAAACCAAGGGTCCCCGAGCATGCTCGAGGACCCTTGGTTTGCTAAAAAAGAATTACTGTGCTTCTGTAAGCTCAACATTATCAAGATAAAAGTTCGAGGCTTCAGGATTGCCAGCCAGTTGGAACTCGAGTTTGACAGCCGTGTCTGTTTCACCTTCCATGGTGAAAGACATGGTCTGCTTTTGAGGAGCATTGTTGCCTACCTCGAGCGCAAAGTCCTGGCTGCCATAAACTGAAGAGCCTTTAAGTTGAACTGTGATATTTGCTGCGGTTTGATTCGCAGTTGCCATCTCAAAATTGAGGGTATACGTTAAACCTTTCTTTAAGGTTAATCCCTCTTGAAAAATGGCGATATCCGAGGCGTTGGGTAAATCTTTTTGGTCAATATAAACAAAATTTCTCTTGTACTGGGCATCGTATTCGTTTTTTGCAAAACCAGTCTTAGGCTTTTGGAAAAAATCCCAATTATCTATGCTGCTCGCAAAATCACCATTTTGAATAAGATTGCCTTCGGTTGGACTATTATCAGGTTCGGTAGGTTCGGCAGGGTCAGTAGGCTCTGTGGGCTGCTCTTCTTCCCCTTCCCCTTCTTCTGGATTCTCTGGTGTACTTGGCTCCGCAGGTTTGCTAGGCTCATCGCCTGGTGTAGGCGAAGTGCTAGGAGCACACGCAGCGAAAAGAAATCCCCCCAGCAACAAACAAACAAAAATAAAAACAACTTTTATTGAACGCATAAAAAACCCTCTTCCTTACCCCAAAAATTTCTTGGCTGCCGAGCATTTTGTCATAAAGATAACATCACCCCAAAATCCTCTGTATTGCTCAAACCAAGTACCATTATACTTAAAAACTCATATGAAAATTGTATGAGCCTACAATCTCTAAGCTGTTTAACTTTCATTTTTGACGAATGTGATACGCGCCAACAAGTAGATGAGTTCTGCAAAAAGTTAACCAGCTAAACCGGAGGGTTTAACTGGTTTTTGACTTACTCGAAGTGTGCTCGAGCAACTCCAAGTTTCTCGAAATCTACTCGATTGACCCATTTGTCAACGAGATTTATATTGTTCCCACCGACGAACGTACCATCGAAGTACATTCGGAACCCACTTTGTAAGTGGGAATCAAATTGCTGGACCTTTACGGTCCTTTTGCCTTTTTCGGCTTCGGAAGTAAAGACACTTAGAATTGCTTCAAGGTTGCCCTTGAAGCGAATCCTAATTTCTTTATATCGACCTTCAGACACATCATCAAACGAAAAACTGAAGGTGTATTTTTTAATCATAATTTATTTGGCACGTGCGTAAATTACTTTAATACTATACCGCTTTTACTCATTTATTTTTTGATTAGTTTGCCCTACAGAAAGAAGAAATCCTGACATTACCAGAGCATCACAAAGCTAAAGCTGCTCCTCACGCTGAAACGACACCTCGAGCCTTGCTCGAGGCCCCCTGTTAAATAAGCTCTTGATCGGGTTCTCTTGTTGACGCACTACACAAAAAAATAACCCAGGGTGCTGTGCTCATGTCTTAATTTTTAATACTTTGTCCTTCGTTATTTGTATGGATAAACGGCTTATTTTTCTTCTGTCAACTGTGCAGCCACTGCTACAAAACGCTTTGATGTTCATACAAAGCCTAAATTTTACGCAAACTGGGAGTTTCAAACATGATTTTTCCACTTACTAAAGCAATATCTATTCATTAAACATTCATTTTCAAAAGGATATGCTGTAGCGGGAGACTTAAACTAAACAGCAAACTTCGAGTTACGAATCTTTAAAAGTAACGCTTCTACTTAAAAACGTATCTTGAAGAAGACTATAAAGGTTTAAGTTGCACAACAATTTAATTGGGAGGAATAAAAAAATGGGAAAAACACGCTCGCTTTGTCAATATATGGTGTATGGCCTTGTTGCTCTTGTTCTTAGTGCTTGTAGCGATAGTGCCACGAGCTTACAAGCAACAGCAGATGGTTGGATATTTACACAGTCTCAGAACATTAATGACTGGTGGTTGGAAGTTGCAGTTACCCCAGTAGATGGTTATGAAATTAGCAAGGTCGCTGTCGTTTACAACGG
>JBOFGY010000117.1:0-4937 GCA_051649365.1 Trueperaceae bacterium | reverse complement strand
CACTGGTTGCTTCTGTTGTCTGTGCTGTTGTATCTGTACTCGAGCTTTCGGTGCTAGCACTTTCACCTGAGCCTTCTGTAGTTTCTGCTTCTGAACTTTCGGTGCTTTCTTCTGTACTTGCTGGCTCTGTACCTGCTGGCTCTGTACCTGCTGGTTCTGTACTTGCTGGCATGGTCATCATACCGCCACTGGTTAAATCAATTTTGACAAACTTGTAACCAAAAAGCCAAGCCCACCACATATCCGTAACATTCAGTGGTGCGACGGCGGTGGCAGCATCTAAGTGGTTCAATTCTTCAGGAACACCTACCGTAAAAGCAATACCAGTGATGGTGGCGGCATCCTCGAGCGTCCCAACAATTTTTGTATTCGTTTCGGCGGTGCCTTGGCAAGCACCGCTGGCATCTTCAAAATCTAAGAGTGTGACGCTATCCGATTGCCAAGCATTGTCAGGTGTAAGTGTGAGAGGTACTTCCTCACCACCCTCGGTGATGGCGCGAACATTCGAGAGAAAAAGTCTCGCGTCGGTGAGTTCGGTCATGCCTTGGGCAGTGCCGAGTGCAATTTGCTGACCACAAGTAACATCGGTACTACCTGCTTTGAGAGCAAAGTTTAGCGTGACATCTTGTTGGGCAAACGAAAAAGTTAGGAGTGTAATGACGAGGAATAGGAAGTACTTTTTCATAAGTCTCCTTTAGCTGCCCGGGACTTTATTTAGCTACCCAGAACGGTTTTGACAAGCTGAATGGTTGTTTCTGAAGCTGTCTCGAGCGAACCTGAATCAAAGGGTGGTTTGGGGTCGTATTCGGTAATGAGTTGAATGGCTTTGGCAATATCTTCACCAGATAAGTCAGGGAACAATGCTTTGTTTTCGCCAACTTTGCTAATAAGATGTAGCGAGAAATCCAAGCCTGCTGAAACACCTGCGGCCGTGATGATGCGCTCACCCTCAACAAAGCGTTCGGCTTTGTAGGTTGCGCCAAACTGCGTTAGTCTATCTGCGACATACCAGTGTGTGGTAGCTTCTTTGCCCTCGAGCAAGCCTGCCGCTCCAAGAACAAGCGCACCTGTACAAACCGATGTTGTATAGAGAGAAGTTTCGTGAGCTTTGCGTAACCAAGACAAAATGGTTTCGTCTTCCATCGCTGCAAAGGTTCCTGCAAAGCCGCCAGGCACGACAACAATTTGCGGGGAGGGAATATCGTCTAAGGTGATAGAAGGTTGCACGATCAATACTTTCGAGTCTGCTTGCACAGGCTCGAGTGTTTTTGCCACCAAGTGAATGGCAGCCCCAGGAATGCGGTAGAGCATTTCATAAGGGCCGATTGCGTCTAAAGCTGTAAAGCCGTCATAAAGTAAAATAGCAATATTCAGTGTGCCTTCTTTGACGCTGGTTTGGTTTACGTTGGTACTGCTTTGTGCAACTGCGCTTTGTCCAAAAGACGTAGAAAGAAATGCTGCACCTGAGACCTTCAGTAAGTCACGTCGGGTGAGTTTATCCATTAAAAATCCCTTCAGTTGAAAACACTTTTGAGTGCGGGAATACGCGAGAGGACGAGTAAGTCCAGTGCTAATACCGTAATGAGCGTAATACCCACGAGTGGAAAAGCCAGCGAGACAACGAGCATGATAAACACAGCACCCTTCCAAAGCGGCATGTTTTTAGGCATCGGTGGAGCTGCGAGTCGAAGCGCACCTTGTGGGCGGCGTAACCACCACATCACAATGCCACTGACTGAAATAAAAATGCAGGCTAAGCAAAACAGCGTATTGAGAATTTTGTTCCACCAACCCATGTCGCCTTGGTGCAAGGCAACACCGGCGGCCATACCTTTCGCCATCAGTGAGTAATCTCCCCAGTCTACATCTGCAAGTTTTTTACCGGTGTACTGGTCTATATGAACCGTGCGGTCTTGGCGAGCGTCTGTTACGTCACCACTCATTGTGTCAGCAGAGATGGTATAGACGCCTGTTTCATCGGCAGGTAGCGCGATGCGGAAACCTGCAAAGCCATTATCTTCTGCAAAAGCAGAGAGGCTGTCTAAGTTCACGGGCATTCCCATAGGAAGTCCGTCCGCACCCGCCATTGAACCCGAAGCCGGCAACGGTGTTTGCTCTAAATTCCAAGGTACTTCTTCAACGGCGGTGTGATTCATCTCTGCGTGGGTATCGTCAGAGAGGGGAACGTTATTCCACTTTTCAGGGGGGAACGTATTCCAAGCCTGCACGTATTTTTCACCCCATATACCTGTCCAAGACATGCCTGAAATCATAAAGAAGACAAGACCAAGGGCAATATAAAAGCCGACGCTGCTGTGCAAGTCACGCCAGGCAATACGTTTGCCCACGTTAAATCTAGGAATGAGCGTGCCGTACATGCCTTGTTTATTGCGCGGCCACCACAGATACAGCCCTGTGATGACGAGCATAATGGCAAGACCCGCCGCGATTTCGATAAGTCTATCGCCACTATCGCCTAACAAAAATGTGCCGTGAATGGTGTTCGCGGTGGCGTTCCACGTTTTGTCTTGGTTAACTTCACCAAGTATCTCGCCATTATAAGGATTTACGAATACCGCTAGATTCAGTTCATCTTTTGTCGTGACGGAAAATTGATTGCTGCGGTCTGCGCTCGTTGCGGGAATGTATTCGCTGATGGTTGCTTCTGGGTAGGCAGCACGAACGGTTTGTAGTTGGGTCTCGAGGGGAAGTGTTTGTGCTGCTGGTGTGACAAAAATTCTATCCTTGTACTGCGCCGCTTCAATTTGATTATGGTAAAGCATGACCAAACCCGTAAGGGATAGCATGATCATAAACGGAATCACATAGATGCCGGCGTAAAAATGCCACCGCCAAGTGGCGAGATAAAACTTATTGGCAGAGCCCTCTTGTGCGGCTTCTGTAGACGTGGGTGTATGTAGCATTAAGCTTTCCTCTCTTATAAAGCAGCTATCCTAAAAAACCTAGAGGTACACCTTAAGTGTCCGTAAAACAATTTTTTTTGCAAAACAAACGGGTGTGGTTTCGGATAGTCCCTAAACGAATGATCAAGGCAAGCTCAAGTAAGCCTTTGGCTTATAGAGCATTTCGCCTGTACATTGAGTTTAGATTAAAGAGGTGGAGCTCGTGCAGATTTACTTAGTGGAATAAAACTAAAAGGTTGGATGGGTTCAAGAAGTTTAAGAAAGCTCAATACCACGAGAAACGTGATGAGCGGTAAAGCTGTTTCTGGCAATTCAAAGCCTTGCAATATGCACCGCAAACAGCTTATACCTGGTGACTGCTCTTCATCCGTATGACCGTGATGGCTGTGTGCGTCATGTTGTGCGCTTTGGTTAGAGCCCTGGTTGACAAAAAAGACACTCGCCGAACTATGATGAAGCTGATAAGGGCTAATAAAAATAGCTAGACCCAACGCAACGCTGAGAAGCCAAGCAAAACTTTGCTGACTGAATCTTAGTCGCTGGCTGAACGCTGGTCGGGGTTGAAGCCACATCATAGTCGTTAGTATTATATACGATTGCTTTATTTGAAAAGCTAGTTAAGGCATTAAGCTAACTGTAAACGCTTTGTCCACCGAAAACGTGCTGCCATCGGGCATGGTGATTGCAGCCGTAATGACAGTATCACCAGGCATTTCGATGACAAAGGGGTCGGCAATGTAAAGACCTGCCTCGCTTTCCTTCGCAGTGACGATAACGGGAACCATGCCCGCGTGGGTCATATTAGCTGTGACTTCTACAGTTGCACCAGTTACGCCCGCATTGTCCTCGAGGATAAACACGGACACAGGAATATTGCCCGTCATAGGGTTGTCGCCAACTTCAACCTGAACCTTGACGTTTTCAGGCAGTGTACTTGCTTGATTACCCGTAGGTGGGCGGCAAGCGGTGAATAAAACGAGTGAGAGAAAGAATGCTAAAACCAATCGCATGATTTTATGCTAGCACGAGGCATTCAAACCTTTGTCCCTCAACTATGAAAGTAATTAGAACTTTTTCTCAAAGTTCTGCATTCCGTTCACCATTGTCGGACGGAACAAGGGTAACTCTGTCAGTCTAATCACCAATTCAATGACCAAACCCTACCTTTAATGACCAAATCCTACCTTTGCTGTCGGATATACTGTAATCGGATATACAATTTCTGACATTTCCCTGACAGTCCTATGATTAAACGATGACCTTCTGCTTACGCTGTCTCGCTATGGTCTAAGCTAGAAAGACAAATTTGACTGTCTTTCCATTCAAAATAATTAAGGAATAAATAATTACGGAGGAGATTGATGAAGAACGTTTTTGCGGTACTGCTGGTTTTACTCGTAACACTTACCTTGGCTCAGACAACAGGTACTCAAACCGAAGACACTCAAACCCCTGAGGCAACGACGGCTCCCACCCCCACAGGCAACGGCGCGATTTTCTTTCACCCTGATGGCACTTCAGCAGGTCACTGGGATGCTGTACGGATTTTGAATTATGGACCAGATGGTTTATCGAATTGGGATCAGCTTTCAGCAGTTACCCCCTACCGCGGTCACTTGAAAGATGAAATTGCCGGCACCTCGAATGCAGGTGCGGTGATTCACGCTACAGGCACACTTGCTCATGCTGCTACCTTCGGACTCGACGAGGAAGGCAATGAAATTGTGTCTGCCAACAGCACGACCAATACTGTAATGGAAGACGCGATTGCCGCAGGGCTTGGTACAGCTTTGTTGCAGTCCGGGTCACTCATCGAGCCAGGTTCCGCCGCCTTTGTGGCCGAGGCAGAGCAGCGTTCTGACTACGAAGAGATTGCCCTCGAGGTTATCGAATCGGGTGCAGACATTATGCTTGGGGCTGGGGAAGAATGGCTTCTACCTGAAGGCACAGAGGGCCGCTTTGGTGAAGGTGCTAGAACCGACGGACGCAACCTCATTGAAGAAGCAACGATAG
>JBOFGY010000116.1:0-8995 GCA_051649365.1 Trueperaceae bacterium | reverse complement strand
ACAGACACGGGCTCGAGCCCTGTTCAAATTGCTATGCTTACGGCTTCGATTAACGCACTTTCAGGCCACTTACAAAGCAACAAGCAAGACTTTCACGGCCAGCGCAGCCTCCTCAAAATGGTAGGTCGCCGCAAACGTCTTCTCTCCCACATGGAAAAGACCGATTACGAAGGCTATAAAGCACTCATCCAAAAACTCGGTCTGCGTCGTTAATCGTGCGTTTTTATTCAGTTGCAACACCCGCAAAACAATCTTGTACTTACAGCGAGGTCGTGCCTCGCTTTTTTTATATTCAGCTGTCAGCTATCAGTGAAAACAATCCAAAGAAATATTAAGAAAGCTGATGACTGTTAACTGACAGCTACATTTATGTAAAGTTAAGAATAGATTGAGTAAGAAACTATAGATTAAGTTAAGGAACTAAGGAGAATCAATGACTATCCCCCAACCCAAACGCTATAGCACCATGCTAGGCGGGCGTGAGCTGAGTCTCGAGACAGGCAAATATGCCAAACAGGTCTCAGGCTCGGTTATGGTGCGCTACGGCGAGACGTTAGTTCTCGTGACCGCGCACATGACCGATAAACCCACGCCAAACGATTTTCTCCCACTCGCGGTGGAATACGAAGAACGCCACTACGCGATTGGCAAAATTCCTGGCAGTTTCCAACGCCGCGAATCACGCCCTGGTAATCAGGCTATTTTGAATGCTCGCATTACGGACAGACAAATTCGTCCGCTCTTCCCTGAAGGACTCCGCAACGAAGTGCAAGTCATTATTACGGTGCTCAGTGCGGACCGTGAAAATGACCCAGGTATTATCGCCGCGATTGGTGCTTCTGCTGCACTTTCAATCAGCAATATTCCTTGGGACGGCCCTACAGCTTGTGCCAGTGTGGGTTATAGCAACGGCCAATACATCATGAACCCGACCCTCAAACAACTGCATGACAAAGAGTCGCAACTCGAGCTAACCGTTGCAGTTTCTAAAGACGCACTCCTTATGGTTGAGGCCTCCTCGGGAGAACTCTCCGAAGAAGTCATGGTCGGTGCTATTGAGTTTGCCCAAAAAGAACTCGCGCCCGTTATTGCCGTCATCGAACAAATGCAGCGCGAAATTGGCGAAGCCAAAGCTGAGTTTGAACCTGAAGTGAAACTTGCCCAAGGTGAAATTGAACTCATGGAGCGCGAAACCAAAGCCCACGGCTTGCGCGACGCACTTCTTACACCAGGTAAAAAAGAACGCGGTGAAAGACTGAGAGAAGTCCGCGATGGCATTATCAAAAACATTGTTCCTGATGAAGAAGCTGAAGGTGCCAAAGAGCGCATCATTGCACTCAAGGAAGCCTTTAACGAAGCAGAGTATAAAGAGCTGCGCCGCTTAGTGTTGGAAGAAAACATCCGCGCGGATCTGCGTAAACCCACCGACATTCGCCCTATTTGGATTGAAACGGGTGTCATTCCGAGAGCCCACGGTTCAGCCGTATTTACACGTGGGGAAACTCAGGTACTTAGTGTGTCCACACTCGGGGTAAGTAAAGACAACCGCCTCGTGGATGGCCTTGGTTTGGAAGATTACGAAACCTTCATGCTGCATTATAACTTTGCACCTTTTTCAACGGGTGAAGTAAAAAGAATGCGCGGCACCTCACGGCGCGAACTCGGTCACGGCAACTTGGCCAAGCGTGCTTTAGAAAGAATCGTTCCAGATCAAAAAGATTTCCCGTATGTTATTCGTGTGGTTGCTGAAACCTTTGAGAGTAACGGGAGTAGTTCCATGGCTACAGTTTGTGCTAGTTCGCTGAGTCTTATGGACGCAGGCGTACCGATGAAAAAACCTGTGGCAGGTATTGCGATGGGTTTAGTGAAAGAAGGGAACAACTATAAAATCCTTTCTGACATTCTCGGCGCAGAAGATCACTTGGGCGACATGGACTTCAAAGTCACCGGGACAAGGGACGGCGTAACCGCGCTGCAAATGGATATCAAAATCAAAGGTATCACGTCTGAAATTATGCGCAACGCTTTAGCACAGGCCCGCGAAGGTCGTCTGCATATTTTAGGACTCATGGATGAAGTGCTGAATGCACCGCGTGAAGAACTTAATAAGAATGCGCCACGCATCGTGCAAATCAATATTCCTGTAGATAAAATTGGCACGGTTATTGGCCCAGGTGGCAAGCAAATTCGTGAGCTCGAGGCTTACGGCGTGCAAATTGAAATCGGTGAAGATGGCACCGTTAAAATTTTCAGTAGTGATGGTGAAGCTGCCGAAAAAGCGCGCGGTGCTATTGAGAACATGACGAAAGGCATTGAAATTGGCGCAACTTACGAAGGCAAAGTCGCCAAGCTCATGGACTTTGGCGCGTTCATCACGCTTATTCCTGGGATAGACGGTTTACTCCACATCTCGCAAATTGCGGAAGAGCGCGTTGAAAAGGTTTCGGATTATCTCAAAGAGGGTGACGCAATTACTGTAAAAGTTGTTGGCGTAGATGCACGTGGCAAAGTAGATTTAATGCGTCCCGAACTCGAGGGCAAAGTCGCACCACGCGCACCCAAACCTGACCGAGGTGGTGGCGGTGGACGCGGTGGTTTTGGCGGTAGTGACAGGGGTGGCGGGGATAGAGGTCGTGAGGGTGGCAGACGCGATGATAGACGCGGTGGCGACAGATTTAACGACAAACCTCGCTTTGATAAACCTCGCTTTGATAAACCTGCATTTGATAAACCTGCATTTGACAAACCTGCATTTGATAAACCTAGGGATGACCGCCCGCGGAGTAATAAACCCAAGAGTGACGATTTAAGCGAATACGAAGATAAAGGAAGATAACCACATCATCAGCCTCGTTGCTGTTAATTCACCCTCGTAGGGGCGGGTTGGTTCACATACGTTGATGTAATCCAGCACGGTTGTTGAGTTTACAAACACTTGTAACCCACCCTTGAGTGAATCAAACAACAAGGACATTTATTTATATAAACATTGACTTTATATCAAGGTTAACCACATAGAGGTGGGTTTGACGTATAGTGGGAAGAACAACAAATGTATTTGATGTGCAGTAACCGACGTGCACCCGCCCCTACGGTTACAACAAAACGTAATTTTTTACAGATTTTTCTGTAAGAGGTAAGTAATACTACATATACCGCCAAGCCCAACTTGGCCTAAACAATGAACACAAACCGTTGCCCTCGAGCGGTCACACATCGAGCGGCTACCAAGAGCGTGTACAAGTAAGCACTAGTGAAAGCTAGAACGCCGAAACGCGCTCGAGGTTGAACTCAAGGAGTTTTATGAACGATAACCGTAACGGCAAAGGCCGTGGTGGTGAAGGCTTTGATCAAACCAAAGCCCAACCAACATTAGAGCAGTCAAAATCAGAGCAACCCAACACTAAACCACAGCAAAAACCACAACCCACCAAACCGCAAGACAGCAGACCACAAACGAATAAGCCTCGAGATAATCAAGCTCAGAACAATAAACCTCGAGACAGTCAAGCTCGAGACCATAAACCCCTACCTCAACGTGGAGCGAATCAAGGGCAACGCCCCAATCAACCAAAAAATGCTGCGCACCCTCAGCAGGCGGCAAATCCGGGACAACGCCCCAATCAACCGATTCGTCCAAGTCGTGATGACAACCCAACCGACAACAAACGCGACGGCGAACGTAAGCTTCGTATTATCCCGATGGGCGGTATGGGTGAAATCGGCAAGAATATGTTTGTTTTCGAGTATGAAGAAGAGCTGATTTTGATTGATGGTGGTCTTGCTTTTCCTGATGCCGACATGCTTGGTGTAGAACTGCTCGTCCCGGATATTAGCTGGATTGTTGAAAATGCCCACCGCGTGAAAGGCTGGGTACTCACACACGGTCACGAAGACCACATCGGCGGCATTCCGTACATGCTAAAGCTTTTACCTAAAATCCCAATGTACGGTGCAAAACTAACTTTAGGTTTATTGCGCGGTAAGTTCGATGAATTCAAAATTTCCGAGAGTGATGTTGACCTCCGCGAAGTCTCCCCCGATGACCGCATTAAACTCAGCAAATATTTCACTGTAGATTTTTTCCGCATGACGCATTCAATTCCAGATAACTCGGGGCTCGTGATTCATACACCGATTGGCCGCGTGGTACATAGCGGTGACTTTAAGCTTGACTACAACCCCGCCGATGGCAAGACGAGCCACCTTCACAAACTTGCCGATGCCGGTGAAGAAGGCGTGCTGGTTTTAATCTCGGATTCGACCAACGCCGAACGGCCTGGCTACACACCAAGTGAACGCGACGTCATGAACGCTGTAGATGACATTATCTCGAGGGCCAAAGGGCGCGTTATTGTGACGACCTTCGCATCCCACGTTCACCGCGTGCAAAACTTCGTCCGCCTCGCAGAAAAATATGACCGCCGTGTCGTGATTGAAGGGCGCTCGATGGCCAAAAATACACGCATTGCCGAAGACCTCGGTTACTTAAAAATCACGAAACCGCTGCTAAGCAGTGACACTATCAATGATATGCAAGACGACAAAGTGCTCTTTCTCTGTACGGGTTCACAAGGGCAACCCATGGCGGCACTCTCACGGCTCGCCGCAGGTACACACCAAAAAATTTCGCTGAAGCAAGGGGATACCGTTATTTTATCCTCGAGCCCCATCCCAGGCAACGAAGAAGCCGTCAACCGCGTCATCAATCAACTCTACGAACGCGGTGTGAATGTGTTTTACCCGCCCACATACAGAGTTCACACCTCAGGTCACGCTAGTCAAGAAGAACTCAAACTGATTTTAGATTTAACACGGCCCAAATTTTTCTTGCCTTGGCACGGTGAAATGCGCCAGCAAATTACCCACGAGCGTTTAGCGAAGGGTATGTCAAACCCGCCACACAAAACCCTCATTACTGAAAACGGTGACGTGATTGAAATTACCAGAGATGATATGAAAGTTGTCGGCTCGGTGGATTCGGGTGTTATCTATATTGACAGCGTGGGCAGCCAAGTCGGTGAGGATATTGCCGAACCTATTATCAGAGATAGGCAAATGCTCTCGAATGATGGCATCGTTGTGATTGTCGGTGTCTTAGGTAGACAACCCAGTGTTGAAGTTGTGAGTCGTGGCTTGGTACAACGTGACGGCGAACTGATTAGTGATATCCAAGAAATGGCTTTAGAAGCATTGAAACGTGGCCTCCGCGAGAAGCGCAGGACAAATGATATTCGTGACGATATTTTTTATCCGGTACGCCGTTACTTGCGAAAAGCGACGGGGCGAAATCCGCTCATTGTGCCCACGATTATTGATGGATAAGAGGCAGAGGTCTGAAGCCGTTAGCCCTACACGTTCTGTCATTGCGAGTATCCGTTGAAGATTTGCAAAGAGATAAACCAGTTTGCTATTAAAGCAGCCACGAAGCAATCCCTACGCACTGAATTCATAACAACATCACAATAAGGGATTACTTCGCGGCAAAGTTAACAGCAAGACGACTTAATATTCAAATTGGCATTTTACTAAGGCTCGCAATGACAGTTCTCAAGCATAAACTCGGCACCGTTTTACGGCTTCTGCAAATTGCTCGGCTGCTTCTTTCAACATCGCCTCATTCACACCACGACCTAAAGAAAAACGTAAGCTAGCCTTTGCCTGTTCGGGTGTGAGTCCCATAGCAGTAAGAACATGGGAGGGCTCGAGGCTTCCTGCCGCACACGCTGAACCGGCACTAGCACACACTCCAAGCCTATCGAGAGAAAGCAATAAGGCTTCGCCGTCAACATCGGCGATACGGATGTTGACATGTTTGGGGCCTCTAGGGTCATTACCATTTCGGACCACCCCTTCAACTTTTAAAAGTTGCCCTTCAAACGCATCACGCAAACCTGTAAGTTCATTTACGTTACCCAAACGCTGCACCGCAAGTTCTGCTGCTCTCCCCATACCAATGATGCCTGGTGTGTTGTGCGTCCCTGCACGAAAACCGCGCTCTTGTTCACCACCAAGTATAAAAGGGGGTAGTTCTAAACCTTCACGTACATACAAAACGCCTACACCTTTAGGCCCATACACTTTGTGCGCAGACAAACTTAGCATATCCACGTCTAGGTCTCGGACATTGACATCTTCAAAACCAAAAGCTTGCACTGCATCGCAAAATACAAGAACACCGCGCTCATGTGCATGACGTGCAATCGTAGCAATGTCTGTTTGAATACCTGTTTCATTATTGACACGCATGAGTGCAACCAATACTGTATCTGCACGCATGGCCTCAGCCACTGCCTCAGGTGTAATTTCACCTTGCTGATTTGGTGCTAGATAAGTAACAGGGTGACCGAGCGTTTCTAAATATCTACCCGTCGCTAGAACTGCCGCGTGTTCGATACTGCTCGTAAGAATGTGTCCACCAGATTTCAAACTGGCGACGCTGCGAATGGCTTGATTATCGGCTTCGGTGGCACCCGAGGTAAAAATAATTTCTTTGCTCTTAGCACCAATGGCCGCTGCAATTTGTTCCCGCGCATTCTCTGTGGCACGCCGTGCCTTCTGTCCTGCTGTGTGGAGGCTCGAGACATTGCCATAATGTTCTGTCATATAGGGCAGCATCGCCTCTAAGACAAGTGGGTCAAGCGGTGTTGTTGCGGCATAATCTAAATAAATCATACTTAATAGATCATGCTTAGGATGTTGCAGAGGCAAATTGAGGTGGGAGAGGCTCGAGCTGTAACAATTTCCGTTCAGACACAAGTTGTGCTAACGTCATGCCGCGAAGCACTTCGCGCACAGCTGTATCCACCTTACGCCATAAGTTTTCTGTCGAGCAGTGACCTGTTCGTTCGCAGTTTTCCTCGTCCTCTAGACATGCTACAGGAGCCAAACTGCCTTCTAAAAGCTCGGTGACCTCGAGCGCGTGAATCTCCGTGAGCGGCTTGGCAACGCGGTAGCCACCATACGCCCCGCGTGTGGACTCCACGTAGCCTGCGCGACGTAGTACAGCAATAATCTGCTCGAGGTAGTGAAGGCTAATACCCTGCCGCTCTGAGACCGTTTTAAGGCTTACCGCCGCCTCGCCATGCATGGCAATTTCGACGAGGGCTCGCATTCCGTATTGTGCTCGAGTTGATACCCACATGCTCAACCTCACTTCTATCTAAATTAGCCTAAAACTGGAGGAAATCCAGAACTCAGAATCATTCCTAAAAAGTATATCAGCTTCCAGGTCTGGGCATGTTTCTTAGGGTAGCAAATCCTGAAAAAGCACCCAAAGCACCCCTCAAATAGGCCAGAAATTTCATCTTTCTTGGGCTGTGTCAGCTAGTACACCCGAGCGTCTCAATCTCGTGTAATCTGGTCTTCCAACTACCGACTCGGGGGCGTGGTTAAACCTCATATTTTGCCCACTTCTACGAGAATTTTCCACTTATGTGAGGACGACCATGAACCTGCCCGACGCCCAATCCCTCGCCTGGACTCTTCTCGAAAAGCACGGCTTACACAATTGGTCATTTAAGTTTGATTACGCCAAACGCCGCTTTGGTAGTTGTGATTACCGAAAGCGCACCATCACTCTCTCTAAACACCTTACAGAACTCAATCCACGCGCCGAAGTCCGCGATACGATTCTGCACGAAATCGCGCACGCCCTCACCCCCGGTGATAATCACGGGCTGCGTTGGCAACAGAAATGCCGGGAACTCGGGGCGAAACCTCTGCGCTGCTATGAAACCGAAAGCGTAAATCAACCACAACCCAAATACATGCTTATTTGTCCACGCTGCCATCAAAAATATCCGCGCTACCGCAAAAGCAGAGGTACCTACGTGTGTCACCGCTGCTGCAAACGGCATAATGAGGGCAAACCCAGCCGCGATTACAGACTCTATTGGCTCGAGCTTTCTTGAACTAACGCTAGTGCTTCTCTATTCAAGCTTCGTTGCGAAGACTTTGTACATTACGAAAAATTTGTATACTAATAGAGTGCCCTCGAGTATGACTCGAGTTCTGTGGGCCCTTAGCTCAGTCGGTTAGAGCAGTTGACTCATAATCAATTGGTCGTGGGTTCAAGTCCCTCAGGGCCCACCAATCACGTTTAGGACAGAAAAACTCGCGTTTAGCTAAACGCGAGTTTTTCTGTTAGTGGGACAAAATTGGGACATTTCATACGTATTTCATTGGGCAACTTTGCCTTGACGATGAGGGGCCTAAAGGTGTTTTGCGAAATCGAATTTTCACCGCATGCGCATGGTTCACCGTCAAACAAGATTTGTGAGGGTTAAGGCAAACCAAGCGCGTCTTGGACCTGCTTACTGCTAATTATAGTCAATTGCGAAATGAATGATATTTATAATCAGGATAACCGGCGAGACGGAACCACCCGAGGCTATCGTGAAGAGAAATTGTTTTGATGGTTTGAAGCAAGAGCACCGTCGAACGCATGCTGTGTCCAGACGTTAGCTGCACGCAGCCAAGCTTTGAGTGTGGAGAAGGCGCGTGCAATAGGCTTAACGTCTGGCGAGTAGCTGGGCAAGCAGCTAAGCTGACAGCCACAGGCTTCAATGAGCTGTTGGGTACGCGCAGATTGATGAAGGGTGTCGTTATCTAAAATAACAATGTGTCCAGGCGGTAAGACAGGAACTAACACCTTTTCGACAACCATCTCAAAGCGTGATGCGTCCACACTACCTTCGACGGTCAGGGTGGCATACCGTGCAGAGTGAGAGCGGCAATACGATGTGTTGTCTCTACACGCTGCTGGGGGATACTACGCCAACAAGCCTCACCTTGGGGAGCGTCCATAGCTGGGAATCCGCCCGAGGCGAAAGCCACTTTCCTCGACAAAAACAAGTTGATGATGGTCGATACCGAACAACTTAGCCAAAGAGCTGAAGCGTTGTTCTTCCGTGCGCTCTCGGGCTACAAAGCTCTTCGTGTTCGTGTCAGCTTTGCACGTTGCAGGGCTCGGCACATCGCTATGTTACTCACC
>JBOFGY010000115.1:0-10697 GCA_051649365.1 Trueperaceae bacterium | reverse complement strand
GATGCTTGGGGTGATTTTCCTTTGTAGTGAAAATCAGCAATCGGCTGAGTGGCGAAATACTCAGCACGAGTCAGGGATTTGTTCAAGAATAAACCTAAGTACCCTTACACAATTAGCTTAGGGTTATTTTGGCAAGTTTTACCAAAAAGTCCTTGGTAGATTGACCTTTCTCAAAAGCAAAAGTCCAACTTAATTGTGTACGAGAACTTAATTTTATATGACTACTTATCCGTCTTGCCCGTCCTGATTAAAACGCACGCAGGTTACTCCATGTGCGCCGAAAGCTACTTTCTACCACTTTGCATAATGTATAATGTATACAATTTATGAGTTTTGAACGTCCTAGCTCTATTCGGGAAGCTGCTTACAAGCATCTCCGCCAAGCTATCCTCCTAGGTTCTCTAAGCCCAGGTAAGCGCATTTCTGAGCCTGCCTTAGCTCAAACACTAGGGCTAAGCCGCACACCTATTCGGGAAGCGTTGCAATCTCTGGCAAAAGAGGGGTTAGTCGAAATTATTCCCCACAAAGGTGCCAGAGTTCGTCAACTCTCTTCCAAAGAAATCCAAGAAGTCTATCAGGTTCGCGCTGTTTTAGAGGGGGAAGCCGCCTGCCTCGCTGCCTGCCATGCCACTCCTGCTGAAGTCGCGGCTATTTTTGCTGGGCTCGAGCACCTCAACACCTTAGACCCAAATGACCTCACCGCCCAACGCCAAGCTGATATGAAGTTCCATAGCTGCTTCGTCGCCGCAGGACATAACAGCACGCTCGAGCGTCTTTTTAACGACCTTCAGGGCAGCCTCTCTTTGCTAAGAACCTACACCAGCAATCTCTCACAAACGCTAGAAACCCAAGCACAGCATTTGGCTATTGCTGAAGCGATACGAGATCAAAAAGCAGAAGTCGCTGCAAACGCAGCCAAAACACACGTGTTGCATTTTCTCGAGCTTCTTTTAGCTAAGGAAATTCTTTTAGATAAGGAAATCGGACAGCAAGACGACAAGGAAGCTAACCTTTCTTCCACTCCTGCTGTTCTCCTGTCTTCCCTTGGAAGGTCTTAGTATGGATTTCAACCAAAGTTACCGTTCTTTTGTCCTCAACGTTGCACAGAATAAAAGTGTCAAGAATCTCGTCCTGACTCGCGGCAAAGGTTTTTCGCGTCGCTTTGTTGCAGGTGACACGCTGCAAGATGCACTAAAGGCTGTGGAGGGACTCGAGCACGACACTATTCACGGCATCCTAGATTTGCTCGGTGAAATGGTAACTAGCGAAACACAAGCGCAGCAATTTCAAAACGATATTATCCAACTCATTCAAGCCTTGGGTGCTAAACCCTATCCGCGCTATATTGCACTTAAACTCACACAACTCGGTTTAGATTTGAGCGAAGATTTAGCCGTTAACCTCATGCATGAAATCTTGCGTGAAGCTAACAAGGTTGACTGCTTTGTCCGTATAGATATGGAAGATAGCCCGAGAGTAGATGTAACCTTGCGTGTCTATAAACGATTACGTGAAGCAGGCTTTAGCAATACAGGCATTGTTTTACAAAGCTATCTCAAACGCACCGAAAAAGATTTGGAAACCCTACTCCCACTCTCCCCTGCTGTACGGATTGTCAAAGGTGCTTATAAAGAACCAAGCGAAGTTGCTTTTCAAGACAAACGCATCATTGACGCACAGTATTTAGTCCTGGCTAAGAAAGCCTTGGAAAACGGTTGCTCTACCGCAATTGCAACCCACGATCCCAGACTCATTGAAGAGATGAAACGCTGGACAGAAGAAAAACATATTCGTAAAGACAAATTCGAGTTTCAACTTTTATACGGTGTGCGCCGGGACGAGCAGAAAAAGTTAGCACGTGAGGGTTACACAACGAGAGCGTATATTCCTTACGGCACAGATTGGTATCCGTATTTCTCGAGGCGCGTCGCAGAACGGCCTGAAAATTTAATGTTTGTTGCACGCAGTTTAGTGAAAGGTTAAGTATGTTGAAAACACCCCTATGTAATTTACTCAATATAGATGTACCCATCATCCAAGCCCCTTTTGGGCCACCTGCTTTAGTGGCTGCCATTGCCGAAACGGGCGCACTGGGTCATACTTCAATCACCTGGCGAACACCCGATGAAGTAACCGACAACCTTCGAGATATTCAGGCCTTAACCTCACGATCTGTAGCTGTCAATCTCGTGTCAAAGCTCGAGCCAACGCACGAAGAAGCTAGACTCGAGGCTGCGTTAAATGCTGGGGCCAACATCATCACCTTTCACTGGGCAGATGGATTCAAATTTTACGAACGCATTCATAATGCTGGCGCAAAAGTGATTCAGCTCGTCACCTCGACAACAGAGGCAAAAGAGGCAGAGCGTGCTGGCGCAGACGCACTCGTCGTGCAGGGTTGGGAAGCAGGTGGACATGTTCGCTCTGAGATCGCACTCATGTCACTTTTACCCAACATTGTAGACAGCGTAAAGCTGCCTGTCATTGCAGCAGGTGGCATCGCTGATGGGCGTGGCATTGCTGCGGCTCTCGCACTTGGTGCCTCTGGGGTGTGGTTAGGTACACGCTTTTTGGTGGTAGAAGAATCTGGTTTCCACGAGGTGTACAAACAGAAAGTGATTGACTCGAGTGAGTCCGACACCGTTCGCACCTTTCTCTTTGATAGTGGTTGGCCAAATGCACCGCACCGCGTCTTACGAAACAGCACGATTGACACTTGGGAAAAAGCAGGTCAACCCCAGTTCGGCCATCGCCCGAATGAGGGAGAGAAAATTGCACAAGGTCCAGATAACTCGAGCATTCTGCGCTACGACGAAGACAGCCCCAAACGAGATATGCGTGGCAACATTGAAGCGATGGCTCTCTATGCTGGACAAAGCGTGGGTTTAGTGAATAAAACACAAAAGGCTCGAGATATTGTTAAAGATTTGATTCAAGAAACCATCCAGGTTATTCGTCAGCAACAACAGTGGATTACCTAAAACCCACGTAGGGGCGCATGGCGTGCGCCCTTCGCGTAAGCAAACGTCAAACCTATTTCAAACGTCGAACCTATTTCAAGAAAGGGAAAAGTAATGACTCAAATTTTTGAACCTTATAAAGCCGAAGTCTACTCTGATTTTTCAAAGCCAGAAAACATCCGTACCTATAACGCAGCACTCGAGCACGTCCGTAGCCAGCTAGGCCGTGATTATCCTTTAATCATCGGTGGTGAAAAAATCGAAACAGGCGAATGGCTTACCTCGGTGAACCCATCAAATTTAGATGTCGTCGTTGGACGCACAGCAATGGGCAAACGCAAAGAGATTGAAAAAGCCTTTAACGCTGCCCACAAAGCCTATGAGGACTGGTCGAGACTACCGATGGAACATCGTGCGCGCGCACTCGTCAAACTTGCTGCCGTGATGCGTCGCCGCAAGTGGGAACTCTGCGCTTGGCTCACGCTCGAGTCCAGCAAAAACTTCGCCGAAGCTGAAGCCGAAGTTGCCGAAGCCATTGACTTTGCCGAATACTACGCGCGGCAATCTTTGCCACTCGCCGAGATAATTCCTGCTGCTGCCAGTTTTCCAGGTGAAGAAAACGCTTCGTTTCTTATTCCGATGGGTGTAGGTGTGGTTATCTCACCTTGGAATTTTCCTTTTGCGATTCTCGCAGGTATGGCCATTGCACCTGTTGTCGTCGGTAACTGTGTCATCGTTAAACCCTCACCCGACACGCCCATCATCGCGCAAAAATTTATGGAGTGCGTCGAGGAAGCAGGATTCCCAGCGGGTGTTATTAACCTTCTTACAGGTGCCGACGCTGAGCTTGGTGATGCGCTTGTTGACCACGTACGCACACGCTTTATCAACTTTACGGGTTCACTCAATACAGGAATGCGAATTAACGAACGAGCCGCTAAAGTCCAACCTGGACAGAATTTTATTAAACGTGTTTACGTCGAGATGGGTGGCAAAGACGCGCTTATTGTTGATGAAACGGCTGACTTAGAGTATGCCTCGAGCGTCGCCGTAGCCAGTGGTTTTGGCTTCCAAGGCCAAAAATGCTCTGCCATGAGCCGCCTCATCGTGACTGAGAGTGTGTATGACGAACTCCTAAAAAAGTTTGTTGAGAAAACCTCTGCACTCAGTCTCGGCAAAGCCGAAGAGAATAAAAATGTCAACGCTGTGATTAATCAAAAGGCTGTAGATAAAATCACCCACTATATTGGGATTGGCAAGGTAGAGGCAAAGCTCGAGCTTGGTGGTGATCGCTTCGAGGGGAACGGTCATTTTATTCAACCTACAATTTTCTCAAACGTCATGCAGAGTGCCACCATTGCCTGCGAAGAAATTTTCGGGCCCGTTGTAGCCGTGCAAAAAGCAAAAGATTTCGAGACAGCTTTGCAACTTGCTAACTCGACTGTGTACGGACTCACCGGCGGTGTGATTAGTAAAGATAGAACTAGACTTGAAAAGGCTAGACAAGAATTTGCGGTGGGCAATCTTTACCTCAACCGAAAAATTACAGGTGCGCTGGTGGGTATACAGCCTTTTGGTGGCTTCAAACTTTCTGGCTCGAACGCGAAGGCAGGTGGGCCAGATTACCTGCGTCTCTTTATGGAAATGAAAACGGTGAGCGAAAGGTTTTAGGGGTTTGTTCTATGTCATGTTGAGTGATGTTTGCAAACCTACCAAGCTTCAAATAAGCCAACAGAGGTTGTAATGTGAATTGGCAAATTATTCTTGGCAATCTCTCGTGCTTCACTCACGACTTTATCCACCACATCCTTTGGCGTTCCTTCAACAAGTTCTGACCAACGGACCATTGACAAGATGTAAGCAATAAAGGGCTCGGCTTCGGTAACGTGTAAATGGCTTTTAGGTGGCATGTGTCGTTCGACATTCGCGAAGTGTGGATGGAGCTGGGCTTCGCTATTCTCGAGCGCGAGCTGCTCTGTAATCCCTGACATATGACTAAATACCCCAGGCAACTTTGAAGCCATATGTTCTGTCGCAAAGTCGTCGAGTATAAGCCCACCCGTAGCCGCGTACAATCGCCCAGCAGGTTTCAAGACACGACGAATTTCACCAATACCAATAGCTTTGTCAACATTTGGCACGTGGTAGAGCATGGAGTTCGCTATGACGACATCGAGGCTCGAGTCTTTTAAAGGAATTTCTTGTGCATCTATAAGGCAAAAAGAAAAATCTCTGCCAATAGTTGCGACGTTTTTCTGGGCATCCTTGAGCATTCCCTCAGAAATATCTGAAAGTGTAATCCGCCAGGAGGTAGGAATACGCTCACGGTTGACTTGCCAAAATTTGGCTGAACCCGTACCAAGCTCTAAAACGTTGGCACCCTCCTGTGCTTCAATATGTTCAAAAAGCCAAGCATGATAATCTTGCTTGGCTGTACTAAAGCGGTTGTGGAGGGCGATTCTAACCTCGAGATTATTTGAGTTTTGATATTGCTCGATAATCTTATTTTTATCAGTGAACATAAGTAACTTTATGATTTCTCAAAGCTGAAATATAATAGTTCTCAAAATGCAATAGTCCCAAGAATGCAGTGTTTCTATAAACTATACCTTGAGAATCGAGAGTCTCCAAGCAATCTAAACAATTTAAGCAATCTTTACGTGTAGCGGCTCGAGCCCTGTAATACTCACCTCGAGTTTATCCCCAGGGTTTACCGCTCCCACCCCTTCAGGTGTTCCCGTAAAAATAAGATCGCCTGGTTGCAACGTGTAATAACGCGACACGTGCTCAATGATTTCCGCGTTTGACCAAATCATTTTGTCTAGGCTCGAGCTCTGCTTCACTTCACCATTAAGGCGTAGCTCGAGGCTTCCTGTTTCAATTTCTGGTACTTGCGCTGCTGGATAAATGGCACCTATGGGCAACTTACCTCGACATTTTTCCCGTATCCAAGGTCTACCCTGCTCACGTGAGGTAAGTTGCAAATCACGCCGCGTCATATCCAGACCAACTGCGTAACCAAAAATATAGTCGTGGGCTTTAGCCGCAGAAATGCGCTGACCTGTTTTACCCATCGCCAAAACAAGTTCTGCTTCGTAGTGATAATTCGTTGTTTCTGTTGGGTAAGGAATGCTTGCAGTTTGAAAGAAGGGCGGCTCGCGGTCTGGGTCGCGTCTCATTTCGCGAGCATGGGCCGCATAGTTGCGCTCAACACAAAACACTCTGCGCACAGAAAACCTCTGCTGGGAACTGAAAATGTTGATGTGTGTAGGCTCGGGTGGTGGAAAAACAAAATTTACAAAAGTCCTTCAAGCCGGCAGCCATCAGAAAGAGCTTTTCTCATCTGAAAGCCGATGGCTGATAGCTACAATACTTTGACAACTTTCACAGGCATACTCTTCAAGCCGCGAAAGCGCACATTACGGTGGAACCCAGGTGTGAAGGTGGGAGCTAGCTCGAGACTTCTTACCAGCCTTGGTAAAGCAATTTCGCCCTCGAGCCTCGCTAACAACGACCAATACAGACCTGGATATTATCTCTACTCAATTTATCCTCACTGTGTTTTTCTTGCTCGTGCATGTTAGGTATACTCAAGGTTGTCATCGTCTATTTCAATTCACCCGTCACTTTTTGTTGACCATTATTTTCATCTAGAGCTTCTTCGCGGTATTTGCCCACTGCCTCGATTAAAGGTTTATCGTGCATTGGAAATAAAACAGCACGCTCTGTTTTTGAAGCGTTCTTAAATTCATGCATGGCCCAGGTTGGAATCACGAAAAAATCGCCTGTGTTCTATTTGAATTCGGTGCCGTCAATAATCGTACTGCCTGAACCCTCAAAAGCAAAATAGGCACTGCTACTAACATAACGGTGCGCTTTGGTATGAACCCCAGGACGGCAGCATTTGGATATGACAGGTGAATGAAGTCATGACGCTGCCACCCGTGTAAGGATTAACGTACTCGAGCGCCACATCATCGAACGGACTCGTCTCGACTTGCGCGAGAGTCCCGAGGGCGCGTTTGCTGTCTTTCCATTTGTACGTACTCATAGGTGGATGCGTCAGTTTGCGTTCTTCCCAAGCAGGCTGCAACGTGCCGACACCATGTTTCAAAACACTGCCATTAAGTTTTCTTGTTGCGTATGTGACGGCGCGTTCATCCGATTCGCTGCCGTGATCGTGCCAGAGCCACGTGGGTGTAAGAACTAAAGTCACCGTGCTCTAAATAAACCTTATCCCCTTCGACATTTGAATAACTGCCTGCACCATCAACGATAAAGCGAATCACCTGACTGGTATGACGATGTGCAGGCGCGACCTCACGTCCGTTCAGCCATTGCACGGCTGTCCAAATCGTTTCGGCAGCATAGGGTTGGACTTGGCTTGAATCTGGCTCATCCGCGAGAATAGTGCCATCAATTTACGTTGTTGAAATGTTTCCTTGAAGAGCGTTGTGTTTTCGAGCATCGACTGAACATCTTTATCTCGAAGTAAATGTTTGCGAAGAAACTGATGAGCTTCAGATAGCTTTGCTTCGTCTTGGAAGAGTATCCAGGCTAACTGATTGGCTGAGGGCAAAGGTAAATGCTTCAAGGGTTCTTGTTGAGGTATAGAACGCTCTTGATGTTTATAAGGTCCATGTTTTGAAGGTTCTTTACGTCTAAATTGCATCCACCTTAAATACCGTCCACCGTTTACCCGTAAAACCCTGCGCTTGAATTTCCCGCCACAATTGACAGGCATTCTCACACCCTTCAACCTGCCGTCTCTCAAGATACGCCAAATAAGGATCGAGCAAATTCGGTTTAGGCGGTAAAGGGAAACGTTCAGGAAAATGATCAGCATAGGCATAAGCTCTGGCGGTTTGACGATTGATCCCCAGTTGCTTTGAAATGGTGAGGAGCGGGGTTCCTTTAGTGTAAAGTTTCTTGACCTCTTCAAATTGTGCCATTCTTTTTTTCACGGGTTGCTTGACTTGCTGCCTTTTGCGCCTTGGTCATTTTCGAGAGTGATACTTTTTGAGGAAATAACCGTGCTGCTTCACTTCTCATCGCTTCATCTAAGGGTAAGCGTCGCAATTGTCCATTGATGCTTTGAAACCATCTGGTCAGCATTTGTTGTAAGTTGTGCAGGAGATGCCAACGATCTGCAACTTGAGTTGCTTTGGGAACAGCTTCTCTGGCAGCCCTAGCATAATCATGGGAACGATCACGACTAATGATTTCAATATCGGGGTACTGTTTGAGCCAGGCTGCTAATGTTTCAGCCGTTCTATCGCCCAGTAAATCTAAAACACAATGCCTTTCTAAATCCACCAGAATGGTACCAAAGGTTTTCCCTTTGTGGAACGACCAATCTCCACACCCACCCCGCGAGGTGATTCGTGTTTGGGTAACTCTGCTTTACAAACTAGATGCAATAAGGTTATCGCCACTTGTGGGCATATGAAGTTTGGTAAGCAGCTTTGAGCCTACTTCTCCGCCAACCTTGATGACCATGTCAGTTTGCATCTCAGCTAATCTTATCGTGCGTTGGACTCGGGGTTGCACCACACTGGGAAAACGCTCGGCAAACGTTGTACGTGTACACGCTTGATTCTTGCAACGAAAACGTCTGACTTCTAATTCCAAAGCGACGACTTTATCTGAAATGGACAAGTCTGTGGGTGAACGTTTGTACCAACTGTGAATGCTGCTGCTTCATTTTCTCGTGAGAATAGCGTTCAGGACGGTGGTTCTGTTATTTTAGCTGCACTATTCTTGCGGATGAGCCACGATTCCAAACCAACTCCACTTTCTTGAGCGCAAATAGGAGAACAAGTAAACTGCACCAAACTCTTAATGCTAACGGTTTCGTGAACAATCCTGACTCGACTTCCCTTCACAACTCACCCAAAAACTGTTAATAATAAGTCTCAATCGTAGTCCGCATCGGTAGCATATCTATGACTATGATGGGAGGAACCATGAAGAAATTAGCAGCTCTTTTATTTGCGGTCTTTAGTTATAGCCTCGCTCAAGAAAGCTCTTGGAGGTGTCCTGAGGGTTTTGAAGGGCAAGAACTCAGTGTTTACAACTGGACGACCTATATTGCCGAAGATACGATCAGTAACTTTGAAGAACTCTGTGGCGTTACGGTTGTTTACGATACCTTCCCCACCGACGGTGACATGCTCTCCCGTATACGCCAAGGCAACCCAGGTTATGACGTAACTTTTCCAGGCAACAGTACCTTACCTCTTATGATTGAAGAAGGTCTTGTTGAAGAACTCGATAAAGCCAATATTCCTAATATGGCTAATCTTGAGCCTAAATTTACAGGAATTTATTTTGACCCTGAAAACAACTACAGCGTGCCGTATCAGTGGGGTACTGTTGGCATTGGCTATAACAAGACAAAAATCGGTGCTGATATCACGAGCTGGGAAGAGCTTTTTAGTTATGAAGGGCCTGTCTCGTGGCTCGAGGACATTCGTAGCATTATGGGTGTAGCTCTGCTTATGCTTGGGAGAGACCCGAACACCACGAGCGAAGAGGACATCAATGCCGCTAAAAATTATCTTATTGAAAATGGTAAGAACGTCACCTACATCAATCAAGATGACGGTCAAGAAGTCTTGGCTCGAGGCGAAGTTGACATGACTTCTGAGTATAACGGTGACATCTTTCAAGTTATAGCTGACTGTGAGTGTGAAGATTACAGCTATGTCATTCCTAGCGAAGGCGCGATGTATTGGTTTGACAGCATGGTTATTCCAGTAGGTGCACCAAACAAAGCCTTAGCTGAAGTCTTTATTGACTACGTTTTAGACCCCCAAGTCGGTGCAGACATCTCGAATTACACCGCTTACGGCTCACCCAACAAGGCTGCCATTAACCAAGGATTGATTGATCCAGAACTTGCCTCTAACCCTGGTATTTATCCTTCGCAAGAAACACTCGACAAACTCTTCTTTCCTGTGCAAGATGCCGACACGGAATTTTTATACAACAACGCCTGGGAAGAAGTGAAAATTGCACTAGGGCAGTAAGAGTGGTAAAAAATAAAAAGTGAAAGGTAAAAAGTTAGACGTGTGGCATGAATTCAAAATGTGCCACACGTTTTGTTGCTAGCTGATAGCTGATGCTAAACTTCAACGCATGAACACAACACTGCAAACCAACCCGTCAGTCCTGATACCAAACTCGAGCCTGTCGTGTACACTGGCTCCAAAGCCCTCCAAGGTCGGACAAACGAAGGTGTTCACGTTGCTTATGAAGAAACGAGTGGCGCAAGTGCTGCTGGCGTATGAACGAACGAAGCGGGTGTTGTCATCCAGATTAAAAACCGCGCACGTGGCGAGTTTTGTTATTTGCTCGAGGGTCAAGTTGACATCACCGACGAAACAGGACAAGTTTTTAAGTTTGGCGCAGGTGAAGCGTTTTTGATTCCAAAAGGCTTCACGGGTACGTGGTTTATGCCCGTTGCCGTGAAGAAATATTTTGCAGAATTTTAAGGGAGCGTGTCAGTGGTTCAGGAATGCAGACCTCCCTCTTTGATTCTCCCTTCTGCTTTCTACATTCTCCCTTCTTCCTTACTCTTTACTCTTAATAAAATAGGGTAGTGCCAAGGAAGTAATGCTGTAAACTAGCCGAATGCTAACGTGTCCAGAATGTCAAAGCAGTGACTTGAAGAAGAATGGACGTATCCACAACGGGAAACAACGCTACCTTTGCAAAGTGTGTGGACGACAATTC
>JBOFGY010000114.1:0-2209 GCA_051649365.1 Trueperaceae bacterium | reverse complement strand
TGCGCTCCAAATACGCCACAATCAAATCGTCCTTGCTGGGAAAGTGTTTATAGAGCGTCATTTTGGCCACGCCCGACTCGGCAATAATGGTATCAATCCCAACCGCACGAAAGCCCTGCTGATAAAAAAGCCTCGTCGCTGTTTCTAAAATTTGTTCTCTCGCTGTAGATTTAACGCTCATCACATTCATCCTATCCTACTTGACAAGTATACAGACCTGTCTGTACTATAGCAGATGTACGCAGTAGACAGAGCTGTCTACTTTACTAAAGGAGCATTTATGAATATCGGTATTTTAGGCACGGGCATGGTCGGTCAGGTTGTTGGCGCAGCACTCGCTGCTAAGGATCACAGCGTCATGATTGGCACACGCGACGTGCAGAAGTCTTTAGCAAGCAGCGAACCTAACGCCTACGGACTACCCGCTTTTGGCACCTGGCACAAAGACAATACGCACATCAAGGTAGGCACTTTTGCAGAGACTGCCAAGTTTGGTGAACTTCTGGTTAATGCAACCAGTGGACTGGCTTCGCTCGAGGCACTTAAAGCCGCAGGCACAGATAACCTCGGTAACAAAGTTTTAATTGACATCGCCAACGAACTTGATTTTTCCAAAGGAATGCCGCCACGCGCACTCGCCAACACAGACCGCTCGCTCGGTGAAGATATTCAAGCGGCTTTTCCAAATCTTAAAGTTGTGAAAACGCTTAACACCATGAATGCTTTTGTGATGGTAAATCCCACACTTGTTAAAGGTGGCGACAGCACAGTGTTTATTAACGGCAATGATGCTGCTGCAAAGGCACAAGTCGCTGAAATTCTAAAAGGTTTTGGCTGGCAAGACATTATGGATTTGGGTGACATCACCGCGTCACGCAGCGTAGAAATGATTTTGCCGCTTTGGTTGAGAGCCTGGGGCGTAATTGGTAATACACCGTTTAACTTCAAAATTGCTCGGTAAGTTTGATGGCTAGCAACCTTGAAAGTATTGTCGCAACATTACTCGAGGCTTGGAATCATCCCGAGCCTCGGCAAGGCAAAAAACTTTTAGAAGAAATTACAGTCACAAATTTTCGTTACATAGACCCACATCGTCCAACGCCCGTCAATAGTCGTGATGAGTTTCTCGCTTTTTTGAGCACCTTTCGTGAGCGTGTACCCTACACCCTCGAGCAACGCAAATTAGAACAGCATCACAACGTTTTTCGCTTGCTATGGCAACTTAGAAAAGATGAACATATTTTGTCCACTGGCGAATTTGTTGGCGAACTCAACGAGCAAGGACAAATCACCTCCATCATCAGTTTTATTGACGAATTTTTTGGCTTTCAGAAAGCAGGCTAAATCATGAAGATAGGTGTTTTAGGTTCAGGCTCGGTAGGGCAAGCATTAGGCGCAAAATTCGTCGAACTTGGTCATGATGTCATTTTAGGAAGCCGCACGCCTGAAGATTTAACCAGCAAAAAAGGCTACACAGGTTCACTAAGTGAATGGCTCGAGACCACCCACCACAAAGGCAAACTAGCCACGCTCGAGCTGGCCGCCAAACACGGTGAGCTTATTATCAATGCACTCCCTGCTTCAGCAACAATAGCAACACTCGAGTCACTCAAAGCATCACTCTCAGGCAAAATTCTTTTAGATGTCAGCAACGAGCTTGATATGTCCAAAGGCTTTCCGCCCATCTCACTTGCGAACGATTTACATTCCATTGCTGAAAATGTTCAGGCGACTTTACCCGATGTCCAGGTTGTGAAATCACTCAACACTGTGGGGCCACAACTGATGGTGAATCCCAAAACCCTAGCGAATGGTAACCACACGGTTTTTGTTGGGGGTAATCGTGAAGATGCAAAGGCTGTCGTGAAGCAACTGCTCTCGAGTTTTGGTTGGACTGACATTGTAGATTTAGGCGACATTAGAAGCTCGAGAGCTGCCGAGATGCTTCTTCCGCTTGTCGTTCGTTCGGCAATGGCTCTTGGCTTACAACCTGGAATGCCCATGAATTTTAGTGTCGTTCGCTAAATCAAAGGCTTACTGAAAGGAATCACCACAATGAATCACCGCACATTAGGAAAAAACGGCCCCGAAGTCTCTGCCATTGGTTATGGCGCAATGGTTTTGTCACCGGGTATTTATGGCAATGTAGACGACACACAATCCCTCGCCACACTTGACTACGCCATAGAAAACGGCATCAATTTTTTAG
>JBOFGY010000113.1:0-13124 GCA_051649365.1 Trueperaceae bacterium | reverse complement strand
CATAGCGACGTTCAAGAATTCACCAATATTGTTTTGCAGTTGCTGACCACGCGCAATCTCAGCTTCTTGGCGTTCGTTTGCCTCACGGAGTTGCAAAATAGAAGCATTAAACGAAGTTGCTAAGGTGCCAATCTCGTCTTTTGATTCAACGTTAGCAAGTTGACTGAGGTTACCTTGACCTACTAATGCAGAGACTTGGCTTAGCTCGCGTAACGGCTGTGTGATTTGAGCAGTAACAAAGTAAGTAATTAAAGCAGCTAGAAGAAGAGAAGCCCCAACGCCTGCAAGAACCAACAGGAAGGAGCGTTGAATGTCTTGAATTCGTGTTTCTAACAGTGTATCGAGCGTGTTGATAGCTCCATCAAATAATTCAAAGGTGGGTCTGCGTGGTTGTGGTAGTGTGTTTGCTTCTTCAAATGTGTAAGTAGGTTCGGCTACATCAATAATATTTGTGGCATAGCTTTCGAGGACGGTATTAATAGCGTCGCTTGCTCTAGCTTCAGCTTCACCAAGTTGTTCAGCAACCAAGAGTGAACTTGCTTTTGCTTGGTCAAGTGACGCGAAGATGGCTTGGGCGGAACGTTGGGCAATAACCTGACTTCTTACTAACTCGATACGTTCAGATGCATTCACAGTGCCATCACTTAGTACAGCGCGCCCTAATGTTCGGAAAGCACCAATATCACTGATAGAACTTGGGATATCCTTAACAATGAGATTGATAAGATAATAGGATGTAGGGTCATTATCAAGAATAAGGTTTGATCCATTGGCAATTTCGAGGTACAAAGGTACAATATTTTCGTTAATCATGGAGCCAACACGTTCACCTGCGGTCGCAGGATCAAGTGCCATAACCTCAGCTTGTATCTCTGTCCATTTTTGTTGAAGTAAGCTAATTTCTTCAGAAATGATGGGGGCTAGCCTCTGCTGTTCGTCAACGTTTAGGAGTTGGCTAAGCGCAGTATCTAGTTGGTTCGCAGAAGCACTTTGTTGAGCAGTAGCACCCTCGAGTCCTTGTAGGGCGTTTGTGGTTTGTACACGATATTCATGTGCGGCATCTTGCAGACTCTTTAGAGGTCTTAAGTAATCTAGACCCTTCTGCTCTTTTACAATAAAGTTGGTGTCTTGCTGTACTTGTGAAACGAAAGCGTAAAGCAGGAAAGCGATAGGGATAAAGAGCGACAAGGCAATCAAGCCTAGTTTTTGTCCAACGGGAATATCTCTAAAGGTTACAGTGCTTCGTCCTACTGATCGTTGGTCTTTTCTTTTAGCCAAGGAGGCTTCGAGAATATCCCCAAAGCTCGCTGAATTCCCCGCACTCTGCTCCCCGACTTGACGAAGTGATGAGGTTGAGAGTGAGGACATACCGAGTTGATTACTAGGTTGATCCATATATCCTCCTTAAAGTACGGCGAGATTCGCCGTAAAGGTTTTGGTGAGCTTTAGTGCGTCGAGTAGCACACCCTGAGCATTGTCACTTTTAATTTCCATATCGGCAAAGCCTTGTAAGTCATCGGTAATAAACTGGTCATTAACACGCTCGTAGGGGAAAAAACCTAAAATTTCATCAATGCTTACGGCAAAGGTCTCACCTTCAGACTCGAGCACCACTGCCAGGTTAGCAGGTCGCTTGCTCAGTGGGCTCAGCCCGAGCATAGGATGCAAATCGAGTAGGGGCAAAATCGCTCCGCCGGTACTAAAAAGCCCTAAAAGATTGTCGCTACCTCTAGGCACTGAGGTAATACTAGGTACGGTAACAACCTGACTCAGGATGCTGCCATCTAAGGCTAGAACACGTCCAGCCAGCTTAAAAAAGGCTGCCCGGTTGCTTCTGGTTTCAGGACGTAAAGGTGTTGAAGGGGTGGTCACAGGCAACTACCTTTTAAACGAGGTGAGGCTGAATTTTACTCAGCACACCTTGGGCATTGTAGGGCTTCGTAATATAGTCAGCTGCTCCTTGACGTAAGCCCCAGCGCACATCAGTTTCTTCACTTTTCGAGCTAACGAGTATAACGGGAATATCTTTGGTGACCAAATTGCGTTTAAGAGCGCGCAAAACGTCATACCCGTTGCGTTGTGGCATAACCACATCCAAAAGGATAAGATTGGGTTTCGCTGCAGCAACTTTATCCTCAATGCCAGTTGGGTCATTATATGAGGTGACACTATGACCTGCACCGCTTAAAATGCTTTGCATCATAGCAGTATCTGCGCTTGCGTCGTCAATATGAATAATGTTGGCCATAAAAGCCTCCTTTGAAGTGCTCGGCTCTTACAGACTATATACCTGCAAGGCCCAAACAAGTCTGAGTCGCTCGTCAATGTGGAGAAATGCACACGGAGTGGGTGGTGGCTCTTTTCCCCAGACAAAAGACCAGCCTCTAGCTCTGAGCTAGAGATTATTATGCTAAAGATATGGCAATCTGGAAAGATGTGTAGGAGTTTTTTTCACGTACAGTAGTAAAACCTAGGATGGGAAAGAAATGTAAAATTTCATACGAAAACTTCACCAAGAATAAAAAAGCTCTAAACATGAGCTAGACCTCCCTGCTGCTGAGCCTACCAAACTTGGAGCCTTTGTACGTCCGCTTACAATTCAAAGACATAGGTAAAGGCCCGTACGTAGCTTAGCCTATGAATCTATAGTATTGAACCTGCCAGGCTAACCCAGGATATGAACTGCTCTGTGTTGTTCAGTGCTCGAGTACGGTGAAACTGGGTGTCAATCAAGTAAAAACGGCGCATCTCGCGCCGTTTTTTGAGTTAGGGGATTGCCCTGGGTGCCTGATTATTGTCCTTCAGTAGCAGGAGTAGTATTCTCTTCGGTAACTGTCTCGCTTTCCGAGGGTATGATCGTTGTTGGAGCTGTAGTTTCACCAAAGGCTCCGGCTACACCGCGTTCGACCACGAGTTCCATAGCACCCTCGACAGGAATAGTGACGGAACCGTCAGGGTTTTGGCGGTAGGTGCTAATCGTTTCACTGGCATTTTGCACAGTCTCGAGATACTGACTGCGGTCAACGAGGCTAAATCTGCCCTGGGGTCTCGAGTAGGCCAAAAGCAAAATCCCCACGATGGTTGCAACCATCATTACACCCGTGCCAATAAACATAAAGCGCGTTTGCTCTTCCGTAAAAATATATTGCCGTGTCATTTGTTCAGCCATAAAATTCCTCGTCTTATTTCAAAGTTCAGAAGTTATCATCTAAAAGCTGGGGTCAGATGTTGCGTGTCATAAACCAACTGACTTGTGCTCAAATGAGATGATGCTACAAAGTGAATGCGAAGCATACCTCCTAGTCGTGCGCTGCGGCAGCGTGACCGTGCGCTTGGTGATGATTGTCGTGTTCGGCAAGTCTCGGGTCGTTGACAGGAAGAATCGGACGCGACTTCAGAATGCCTGAATATACTGCAAACCAAATCCCTCCGATGCCTGCTAAAACAGCTAAATCTAGCCAGTGAACCACTAAACCTTCACGCCGGTAGTTCGGGATGATGATAACGAAGAGGTCTACGAGGCGCATAAAAAACGCCCAGCAGGCCACAATAAATAGTGCCCGGCGTTTGCGTTTGACCCAGCGAGAAAAGAGAATGACGAAGGGTACGAAGAAACCAAAGAGAAGCAAGAAGCCCATCACACCACGCCAGCCTGCGTTGAGGCGCAAGACAAAGTAAGGGTTTGTCTCGATGATGTTATTCGACCAGATAATCATCAGTTGTGACATGCTGACATACGTCCAGAACATCGTAAAGGCCATGAGGAAATTCCCCAAGTCTTGCAGGCGGTTACCTCCACCAAGGATGTTGCGTTTTTTCTCGAGCGTATCCGAATAGTCATCATCGTTACGTGCAAAAAACGTTGCCGTAAAAATCATGAGGCACATCGCACTAATGGCTTGCCCGATCATCATGATGACAGGGAACATCCCCGAGAAAAATTCAGGCGTTAATGACATAGCCCAGTCAATGCCTGCAAAGGTCATGGTCAGGATATAAATAATCACCCAGACCGCACCTAAACTCTTGAGACGTAAACCGATGCGAGAAGCGTTTTGCGCTTCGGCATCTTGCTGATTGGATTTGCGGAAAAAGTACAGTGCACCTAAAATCCAGATTGCAAAATAAATCACGCTACGGATTAAGAAAAAAGGCAGATTGAGATATTGCGTTTTCGCGGCTACAAGCGGATGACTCGCTAAATAGTCGGCGTTCATCCAGGGATAAAGTGTTGATTCTGCGCTGCGACTCATGAAGAGTGCAATGAGCACAGGGATGAAGAAAATTGCCATCACAGGCAAGACCATCGCACCAGCCTCGAGCGGCTTTTTGATCATTGCGCCCCAGGAACCACCCGCCATGTACTGCACGAAGAGAAGGATGAGGCAACCCAGTGAAAGACCAATCCAGAACAAGAAGCCAAAGAGGTAGGACTGAAAAAAGTCAGGTTGGGTAAAGGCACCTACCGCCGTGAGGATAAGACCAATTACACCA
The DNA here is from genome assembly GCA_051649365.1 of Trueperaceae bacterium. Classification (GTDB taxonomy): domain Bacteria; phylum Deinococcota; class Deinococci; order Deinococcales; family Trueperaceae; genus CAVTAE01. The sequence continues at coordinate 8,630 of JBOFGY010000113.1, read as the reverse complement.
ACGATGAGGGCTCCGCGTTGATAACCGTTTAGTGCAGAGATGATGTTTGCTGGGGGTTTCATTGCGCACCTCCATCTGCAATTGAGCCTTTTGTTGGTAAGGAGGCACCTGTTGTTGGCAGTGAATCACGCAACTCTTCGGGTACGTCCTCGAGGGTGGCATTTTGACTAAGTTGCAGGGCACGAATATAAGTGGTAATCGCCCAACGGTCTTCAGGTGGAATACGTGAAGCGTAGCTGTACATGCGCCCAAAACCGTTCGTCATAGCATTAAAGAAATAACCCGCAGGTGCGTCACGCAGACGTTGGTCGTGAAACGACACAGGCTGCGGCATCCCTTTTTGCACGATGACACCCAAGCCATTACCATTAAAGTTGTGGCAAGGTGTGCAGTAAATGTTGTAACGCTCTTGACCACGCTGCACGAGTTCTAAAGTCAGTGGAATCGGTAACTCTGTGACCAAGCCATTGGCATCTTGCCCCGTGTAGAAGACTTCATCAAAACCGCCGCGTTCACGCGAGACAACTCCTTCGGGTAGAGCTTGTGTGCTTACCCCGCCTGGCAAAAACGAATTCGCTTCCTGGTACTCCGCTTTAGGTTGGTCGTACATGTTAAGACCGCAAGCATTGAGCAGCACTGTGAGCAGAACAAAGAGCGTTATAGTTAAAATGTTTTGACTTTTTAGACAGTGCATTTAACGCTCCACTTCCGAGACGCGGTCTGCGTGGAGCGTCTCCATAAATTTTTTGGTTTTTTCTAAATCAAACTTTTCGTCATCGGCTTCAATGCAGAGGAAGAATTTGTCTCTCGTGGCACGTTCAAAGCCAGGTGTATTAAAAATCGAGTGATAGGGACGCGGAAAACCGTTGCGCCCTAACATAAACAGTCCTGCGGTAAACGCGGAGAAAAGAATCGTACATTCAAAGGTAATGACAATCCAGTTCGGCCAACTGTTGAGAGGTTTACCCCCAATGTTCAGTGGATAAAACTGCGTGTTGGCGTACCACTGCATAAAGAAGCCTGTTGCAAAGCCAGTCACGCCCATCCAAAAAACAACCCAGCCAAGTTTTGTGGGGGCATGTCCCGTAGCATCATCTAAGCCTTCGACGGGAAAGGGTGTATAGGTTTCCATACGTTTATAGCCAGCCTTTTTTGCTTTTTCAGCTGCTTCCATAATGCCTTCAACAGTGTCAAATTCAGCGACGAGACCGTAGAGGTCGTCCGCGTGGACAGAAGTGGTTGAGTATGTGGCCGTACTCATACGGGTAAACCTTTCTCTTTGAATTCTTCGGCGCGAGCGTCTTCATAGTAGTCGCTGCCGTGGTGGGAGTCGTGGTAGACGAGTTCTTTCATTTCGGTAGCGGCGACAGAGGGTAGCAATCTAACGAAGAGGAACCATAGAGTAAAGAAGAGACCAACCGAGCCAAAGTAAAGCGAGAAATCCCAGAAGGTTGGGTTAAAGCCGCCCCAGCTCGAGGGCAAAAAGTCGCGCTTTAAGGTTACGACAACGATGACATAACGCTCGAGCCACATCCCAATCGAAACAATGACCGAGATAATAAAGAGCCATGTGGTGTTTTGGCGAACACGCTTTGACCAGAGTGGCTGAATGGCAATACCGTTGCAGAAAATTAAAGCCCAGAAGGACCAAGCATCTTGCTCACCAAACATGCGGTTAAAAATCATGTAGCGTTCGAACTCTACACCTGAGTACCAAGCCATAAACACTTCAACCGCGTAACCATAGACAACAACCATGCCCGTGGCGAGCATGAGTTTTGCAGAGTTGTCTAGGTGGCGCATCGTGATAATTTTTTCCAGTCCAAAGGATTTGCGAAGTGGAATCAGTAGAATCAGCACCATCGCAAAGCCTGCAAACACCGCACCTGCCACGAAGTACGGCGGCATGATGGTGTTATTCCAACCAGGAACTTGTGAGGTGGCGAAGTCCATCGCAATCGTGCTGTGAACTGAAAGCACGAGTGGGAACGAGCACGCTGCGAGAATAAGATACGCACGCATATAACGCTGCCAGGCTTTGGTTGAACCATTCCAGCCGAGGGACAGAAGACCATAGAACCAGCGCATAAACGTGTGACGGGCGCGGTCACGCAGTGTTGCAAAATCTGGGATGAGACCAATGTACCAAAACAAAATTGAAACGCTTGCGTACGTCGAAATAGCAAATACGTCCCAATCGAGTGGGCTCCTAAATTGTGGCCAGAGACCATAGGTATTTGGATAAGGAAAGAGCCAATAGAACACCCATTGTCTACCAATATGCAGAATAGGGTAGAGCCCCGCGCACACGACGGCGAAAATCGTCATCGCTTCGGCGGCGCGGTTAATGCTGGTGCGCCAGGGTTGGCGGAAGAGCAGAAGTGCGGCAGAGATGAGCGTACCTGCGTGACCAATTCCAATCCACCACACGAAGTTGATGATAAAAAATCCCCAGGCGGTGGGCTGGTTGTTACCGAAGGCCCCAATGCCCGTGGTTAAAAGTTTAATGACGCTGATTAAGTAAACGACAAGACCGATGCCAGCAAGCGTAATACCCACAAACCACCAGCGTGGGGTCTTAAAGGGATTAGCTTCAATCGGGTCGCTGACCACGTCGTCAATACTGCCAAACGTTTCACCTTTGGCAATGACGCGGTTTGTTTCCCCCAAATTGTTTTTCAAACTGTCCTGAGGACGACGTGCAGTAGCCATTAGCTATGTGCCTCCGTTTCTGTCACTAAGTTCGGGTTGGGGTTGCGGAGTCTGGCTAAGTAGGTCGAGCGAGGGACGGTGTTGAGTTCCTCGAGCAAAGCATAATTCAGCACAGAATTTTTATGCGTGTTGACTAAAGCACCTTCGGTGTTCATATCCCCAAAGACAATCGCTTCTGCAGGGCAAGCAGATTGGCAAGCGGTAACAACTTCACCGTCGTTGATTCTGCGACCTTGGTATTCAGCACGGATGTAGCCCTGCTGAATACGCTGGGTGCAATAGGTGCATTTTTCCATCACACCCCGACTGCGAACTGTTACGTCTGGGTTTTGCATGAGAGAAAGTTCGGTGGCAGTGCTGGTAAGTTCGGCGTATTGCAAGAAGTTATAACGGCGCACTTTGTAAGGGCAGTTGTTCGAGCAGTAACGTGTACCGACGCAGCGGTTATAGACCATTACGTTTAGGCCTTCGTTATCGTGAACGGTAGCACCAACAGGACAGACAGGTTCACACGGAGCTTTTTCGCAATGCATACAGGCGACAGGCTGCATATAAAAGTCTGGATTATCTAACTCGCCACCATAGTAGGTGTCAATACGAATCCAGTGCATTTCACGACCAACCGCAACTTGTTTTTTGCCAACGACAGGAATATTATTTTCAGATTGACAGGCAACGACACAGGCATTGCAACCTGTGCAAACCGTCATATCAATGACCATGCCCCACTTATAGGATTTGTATTCGTAGTCGGGGTAGAGGTCACTTTCGTGATGCGCGACAGGGTGAACAAAGTGTGGATGATTAGGCTCTGCTTGCAGCTCTGCTAAGTTGCCGTGACGGATGATGTGGCGGCGTTCGGTAGTGCCATCGGCGTAGTTGCCGTCAGGGCTGTCATAACGCCAGTGAATTTGTGAAGAGACAATTTTATGGCGACCTGTGGCTTTCGCAACGGTGCCGCCCACAAGCCAGGGGTTATCTGAAGTGCGAATGACGTTCGCGTTAAAGCCAACGCCGTTTGCGGTGTGACCTGCATTTTCGCCGCGTCCAAACCCTAGGTGAACGGTGACGGTGTTTGCAGCTTGCCCAGGCATGACCCAAACAGGTGCATTGACGGTGTTTTCACCCACTGTAATCGTTACAATCTCGTGATTGGAAACGCCAAGTGTCTCGGCGGTAGCAGGGGCAATAAACGCAACGTTATCCCAAACAATTTTTGTTAAAGGCTTTGGCACTTCTTGCAGCCAGCCGTTGTTCGCATAGCGACCATCTAAAATGCTCGGGTCGAGTTTGAAGCTGATTTCAAACTCACCACTTGGTGCAGGGGGGGCTTCAGGTAGAGAACCGAGGGTAACGGTTTTACTTGCAGCTTGTGTGCCTGCAATCACGCCAGCAAAGACGCTCTGCCGCCAGAAATCATCAAAGTCACCTTCAACGCTCCCCTGATAAGTCTCCTGCACGATTTCAAAACTGGTTGATTCAGGATTTCCCAAAAGTGCGGCTAAAACTTCGTGGTCGCTCTTGCCGTTATAGAAGGGTGAAATCAGTGGCTGCATAATTGTGACGGTGCCGTCGAAGGCTCTTGCGTCACTCCAGGTCTCGAGGTAATGCGTTCCTGGAACGTGCCATTTACTCACAGCAGCCGTTTCATCAAAGTATTGCCCAACATGGAAGGTTGCAATGCCACCGTAGGCTTCGGTAAAATTCAAATCAATAGGTGCAGTGTAAACAGGGTTGGCACCGAGTACGAGCAGTGACGTGACTTCGCCACCACGAATTGCTTCGGTGAGTGTGTGGAGTTGCTCAGTGTGGTTGACGGCTTGTGCTTCTACACTATCATGGTAAAAGACTGTCGTACCAACATTGCCAAGTGCAGCGTTCATGGCGTGGGCAAGTGCATGGATATAAGGAGCTTCGCCGTCGCCAGCGATAACAATAGAGCGTCCATTTGCGCCCTGCAAATCAGCAAGAAGTGCTTCGATAGTTTCAGTATTGACATTTTCAGGTAAGGTACCTTCTGCGCCTGCAACGCCAAGCTCACCTGCAAGGTGTGCGGCAATTGCTGAAATTGCTGAAGGGCGCACGGTCACGCGGTGATCAGCCATTGCGCCAGTAATGGTTGGCGTGCTTTCCATAACATACAGGCGGCTCATCGTGTCTTCGGCGGATAGGACTTTGCGGCGACGTGAGAAATCTTTGGTGTAGCGAATGTGTGCAGGACCCTCGCCTAAAAAATCTGCGCCGAGTGAAACGATGACCTCGGCTTGGCTAAAGTCATAACGGGTTGTTACGGCTTCACCAAAAGCTAGCTGTGAACCTTCATAAGCGTTGTCACTGTGGAGTTGGTCGTATTGATACCACTTGGTGTTGGGATAAGCTTCCAATACCTGAGCGAGTTGTCGGGCGAGGGTTGGTGAGGTAACGGTTTCTGTCAGAATTGCAAAATTGCCACCACTCGCAGCACTTTGAAGTGCATTAGCGAACTCGGCAAAATCTGCGCCACCAACAATATCTTTCGAGCGGTCAGGATCGTAAAGTCCTAAAACGCTCGCGCTTGTCGTGACATCCATCGCCCCCAAACTGGCAGGATGATCGGGGTTGCCTTCGACACGTGTGGGGCGACCCTGATGACTCTCTGCAATCACACCCATCGCGTAACCACCTTGATTCATAGCACTTGCAAAAAATAACGGACGACCAGGAATCATTTCTTCTGGAGCTTTAACGTAAGGAACGATTTTTTCGCTCGGACGTACAGGGCGCACGCAAGAGGTAAGTCCTGCCAGTGCTAACGATGCGCCTAAGAGCTTCATAAAATCGCGGCGGTCAACCGAGTTTTCATAAGCGACAGATTGACGGGGGAACTCTTCGTTGAGAAATTCTTGGAACTCGTGGGTGTTCGAGAGTTCCTCAAGTCCGAGCCAATAGGCTTTACCCTGCGCCTTCGAGAGCTTTTCGCGGACGCTAGCAATATCTAAGCTGTCAGTATTATTTGTAGTATTTTCGAGTTCTTTTATCATAATTACCTATGGCACGTCGAGCATTGAGGAAGTTTTTCTGTATTGATGTTGTACTCGCTCACGAGCAATGCTCCTAGTTCAGCCTGATTTTCAGGGTGTTTGTATTCCATATTAAAGACTTCTTCACGCGGTCTTACGCGGCTGGCCGGGTTGCGGTGGCACTCGAGGCACCAGCCCATGGTCATCGGTTCATTTTTCCAAACAGCTTCCATGCGGTTCATCTGTCCATGACACTCGGTGCAGCCCATGCCTTTATTGATATGTGCGCTGTGATTAAAATAGACATAATCGGCAACTTTATGAACTTTGTTCCACTCGATAGGGGTGTTTTCATCCCAGCTTTTTTGCACGTTGGCAAGCTGCGGTGAACCCACACGAATTTGCGAGTGACAGCCCATGCACACTTCCGTCGAGGGAACATTGGCAGAGGCGGCTACTTCGACGGAGCTGTGGCAATAACGGCAGTCAATCCCCATTTCGCCGTTGTGGAGGGCGTGTGAGAAAGCAACAGGCTGCGCCACAGGCACGCCAACTTTGTTGTTAAAGGTTCGAGCGAAAACTGTGAGTGACGTGGCGAGGAGTGCAACAAAAACAACGCCACCCCAAATAAGCCACTTGGCGAAAGCGTTCGAGTTAGGCGGAAAATAGTTAGGCATAGTCTGCCTCTCTTCCCGCCCCTCGAGTTACTCCTAGTAAGTATTTGTAAATAACCCACCTCCTGAGATCAACACTTTGAAACTGTAACTTTGTTTGAGACCTTGTAGCTCTCTGAAACCTTTAACTCATTGAGACTATTAGCCCAGCGTTACACTTTGAACATCCTAATTTAACACACCTCTCTCTAATACCCTGAGGACGTTTGTCCTCTAGAGAAACCCGTAGAAGGGTGCAAAAAACTTTGTCTGGCGCAGACTTTTCATAATGTTAAAGACCAAGCAGAATACTCGGAATTTGCTCAAAAAAGGAGCCACCCTCGAGCGAGCTCGAGGGTGGCTCCTTTTTTGTTATTCGTTGGCGTTAGAAACACCAAACCACTGCGGTGTGCTGGTAACACGTTGATAGGAGCTATTGATAACGCTGTGGTAGGAGCCGTCGTTGCCATCTTGACCAGGAAAGTCTTCAAAATTTTCATTTTTGAAATCTACACCTACTTGCATATAACCGTATCCACTGGCAAGAACAGCCATCACCACACCTTTAGCACCACCTTGCTGGCCACCAAAATATAAATGAGTAAAGAGTTCGGTATGCTCTTTACTGATGGTCGTAGAGCCAGCTGCTTCGTTATAGACAGCCGTAAGTGGTTCGATGCTATTATCCCGGAAGTCATAAGCTGCTCCACCCCACCCTTCGGTGACACCTGTTGCAATTTGCTCGGCATTGATGGTTTTGAAAACCATCGTGCCATCAGTATTTCTTACCCTTACCAAGAAACTATAAATAGTAAAGGGTGTATTGTCTGCGCTAATATATTGTAACCAGGGGTCAAAGGAAGCGGATGCTTCAGTGACGGACATCTCGATGGGGGCCGTAGCACCACTAAGACCCGTGCTTGGTCCGTAAATCGCTTCAGCTTGTTGTTTGTTATATTCAGTTTCTTCTGTATTGATGTTGCCTTTGTTAATAGTGTCCCACTGCTCACTTGTAAAGTCTGTTTGTGGTTCAGTAGGTTCTGTAGGTTCAGGTTCAGGTGTAGGATTACCATTATCATTATCAGGTGCTGTAGGTGCTCCACCTATAAGTAGCAAATGCGACAGAATGACGTTTCTGTCTTTATCGGCACTACCACCCCAATAGTCATTGATAAACTTGACAATAATCTTGTCGCCTTTTTTCAAATTGTAGGGATATTGAAACGTCATATAACTAGTGGAATTAAAAGTGTAATAGGCTTTCTGAGTGCCAACGGATACTTCTAATATAGGTGCACCTTCATAAAGCTCGCCGCGAGCCATAACCTTAACGGTATATTTACCATCGCCTTTGGACAATTGATCCATTGTCCAGGTTAATTCATCACCACTACGCGTATACTTGTAGGCTTTACCCTCATAAGCATTGGCATCACTGATGATTTCGGGTGCGGTTTGAGCATCGAGCCCATCGGCAGGTGTGGGGGTAGCTTCATCCACCGTCAAGACATCATCTTGCACAGGTGCGCTTCCCTCCCCATCATTACTGCCACATGCGACTAAGATTAGTAGCATACCTAGCAACACTAACCAATGTACATATTGCTTTACCATTGTTTTCCTCCCTGGTGTTGATTGTTTCCTAACACTCTGTCCGAAGTTTCCGAGCTTCCCTCGGAAAGTCTAGACTTTCCCACAGTATTAAGTTTCTCACAGTGTTAAGATAGTGCTCAAACTGTAGAATTCTCTCTCAATACTCTGATAACAAAGAAAACATCATTTACAGATTTGACAGTTAAATATACACATTCAAATTCATTAGAGCATAAAATGTGAAAGATTAAAAATATGAGAATAAAGTTAAAATTAAGTATTGATACAGCAGGTTGCCACTTTGTTTCTCGCTAGCTTAACCAAAAAAGCTCAACAGCACATAGATAAAACAGCTCGCTTACCCTCGACAAACCCACTTTTATTCACAGACTTTGCAGTCGCTTTTTATCGTGTAGCAGTTCCAAGATTTACTGAAACAATATTTAGTCCACCTTTTGCAAGGGGCTGAAGCCACCTTGTTGAATATAATGGAGCTATTCGTTACTTTGCAAACTGCTATAGATTCGTTACGATTAGCCTTTCCAAGGTTCATTGAGACAATGCTAAGCTAGGGAGATGATAGCGTATTCATTAGACATGCGAGAACGCGTGGTCGCAGCAGTCAAAGACAAAGGGATGAGTAAAAGCAAGGTTGCCGAAGTCTTCGGAATAG